>JANXMQ010000253.1 GCA_025354565.1 Akkermansiaceae bacterium | reverse complement strand
CTAACATGTTATTCGATGACGAGTCGTGATGTTTTACGACTCGTCGCATAGCAAACTGATTTTCGCTGACTCATAGGTGGAAACTGCGTGACTCGGCGTTTCCCGGCAAGGATGAATTTGCCGGGGAGTAACGATTTCGAGCGGTGATTTTGGGCGACGCGTGCGGGTCTAGTGGCGGAGGCTCGAGGCGGGGCGGTGAACATCGAACATCGAACTCTAATCTCCGAACATCGGAGGGAAGAGGCGGGGATGCACCTGTCCGTCACCTGAACGCTTCTTTTTGTCTGGGTGTATTGGGAAGTGTATTGATCGAAGGATCAGGCGCAAGGAATGGCGGCCCGAGCCATCCGCCCCTCGCAGGTGGGACGCTGCCCGGCCCGGTGATGTCCGTTAGCGCACGTCGCGCTCATCCGACACCCTCGTCGGAACCTTTTTCCACCGGTAATGACGACGCCTTCGTCCGCTACTCCGTGCCCAGCGGGAGCCAGCCACTCTTCGCCGCCAAATACCGCCTCGTCCTCCCCGGCGAGGAGATCAACCATGGTCCATGCTACTTCCCCTCATGGCATCAAATACCCCATCACCGCACCGTCGCTGGGCCGCGGCGGTTGTTGCGACGCGAGGCGTTGCTGTAATCCCGACCTGCGCCGCCATTGCCGCCGCCACCTTGTTTGCTGCGATTTCCACCGCCGCCACCTTGGCGACCGCCGCCGCGATTGCCGCCGCCTTGGACCATGCCGCCGCCGCTGCGCAAGCGGAGGTGACGGTCGGCCAGCGCCTCGTCGTGCCAGGCGTGGTCGTCCCAGCGGGGCACGGGCATTTTGATGACTTTTTCAATTTCCCGCAGGAACTCGCGCTCGTCTTCCGCGCAGAATGATACGGCCCGGCCTTCTGCCCCGGCGCGGGCCGTCCGGCCGATGCGGTGGACGTAGGCTTCCGGCTCGTTCGGGAGGTCGTAATTCACGACCAAGCCCACGTCCTTCACATCGACCCCACGGGCAGCGACGTCGGTGGCGACGAGGACCGGGGTGAGGCCTTTTTTGAATTTTTCGAGCGCCTTCTCCCGCTGGGCTTGGGACTTGTTGCCGTGGATGGCATCGGCGGGGAAACCGGCGGCGCAGAGACTTTTTGCGAGCTTGTTCGCACCGTGCTTGGTGCGGCTGAAGACGATGGTGAGTTTCCCGACCTCGGCCTTCGCTTGATCGGCGAGGAGGAGTTCGAGCAAGGGCTTTTTGTTTTCACGATCGACGAAGCAGACCTGTTGGTTGATGCGCTCGGCGGTGGTGACTTCCGGGGTGATGGAAACGCGGGCGGGGTTGCGCAAAATGGTTTGCGCCAGCTCGACGATGTTTGGCGCGAGGGTGGCGGAGAAGAACAGCGATTGGCGATTCGTCGGCAGCAGCGCGACGATGCGTTTCACGTCGCGGAGGAAGCCCATGTCGAGCATCCGGTCCACTTCATCGAGCACGAAAAACTCCACGGCGGAAAGATCCACGGCGCGTTGTTCGATCAGGTCGAGCAGGCGTCCGGGAGTGGCCACCAGTACATCCACGCCACCGCGCATGGCGGAAACCTGGGGATTCTGGCCGACGCCGCCGTAGATGAGTGTTTGCTTGAAACGGATGTGTGCGCCGTAAGTGCTGAAGCTTTTGCCGACCTGTCCGGCCAGTTCGCGGGTGGGCGTGAGGACCAGAGTGCGGCAGGTTTTCGGCCGGATCTGGCGGGGATTTTCGTGCAGTGCGTGGAGGATCGGCAGGGCGAATCCAGCGGTTTTCCCAGTGCCAGTCTGGGCGCAACCGAGAAGGTCGCGGCCAGCTAGCAGCAAGGGAATGGCCTGTGCTTGGACGGGCGATGGGGTGTGATAGTTCAGCTCGCGCAGAACACGGTGGAGGGGCGCGGCCAAGGGCAGCGCTTCAAATGCGGTCGGGGTCATGTGTCTTGTTGCCTGCCTCATCCCGGATGGGCGGCAGGCGGTGTCGATGAGCGGTTGGAGTAACCTCAAACAATCTCTCATCGATGAAGACCGGAAAAGGGTGGAGCCAATTAGCTGACTCCATCGACGCCGAAAACAGCGTGCGCGGCGAGGCAATAGCGGGAATCCGGGGGATGGCAAGGTTTATCCTGCCGCGCATGAAGATTTGTGGATTCCCTGCTACCATGGTGGCTGGCGCGTCTCACGTCAGACCGTTGCGGAGGCGATTCAAAACCTTGTCTGGCCTCTGAAGGGTCTCCCTCGTAGGATTTCAAACAGATGCCTCCGTCTTCCCCAGCCACCCGGAAAATCGTCGTGATCGGCGGGGGCGCGGCGGGATTTTTCGCGGCGATCACGGTCGCTGAGGCCGATCCCTGCGCCGAGGTCACGGTGCTTGAAAAGGGCAATACTTTCCTCGCCAAGGTGAAGATTTCCGGTGGCGGCCGCTGCAACGTGACTCATGCTTGTTTCGATCCCGCCCTGCTGGCGAAAAACTACCCGCGCGGCTCACGCGAACTACGCGCGGCCTTCCACCGTTGGCAGCCGCGAGACACCGTGGCGTGGTTCGAGGAGCGCGGCGTGGAGTTGAAATCCGAAGCCGATGGCAGGATGTTTCCCGTCACCGACAGCTCGCAGACGATCATTGATTGTTTCCTGAAAGCCGCCCGCGATGCCAAGGTGAGATTGACGACGGGCACGGCGGTGAAAGAACTGCGCGCCGATCCCGATGGCTCCTTTTCTGTCCTTCTCAGCGACGGTGGAATCATCCGGGCGGACAAGGTCTGCATCACCTCGGGCTCACTCAAGGCTTCACCTCTCACCAGCGCCATCGAATCGCTCGGCCACATGATCGCGCCGCTCGTTCCCTCACTTTTCGCATTCAACATTCCTGACAAACGCCTCGATGGACTCGCTGGCCTTGCGGTGCAGGACGTCTGTGTGAAAACCCTCCCGAAAAGCCCGGTGCAGACCGGCCCGGTGCTCATCACCCACCGCGGTCTGAGCGGCCCGGCGATTCTGCGTCTATCGGCATGGGAAGCACGGCGCTTTGCGGAGCAGGACTATCGGGTGGAAATATCGATCAACTGGCTCGGGAAAACGACAGCCGAACAAGTGCGGGAAAATTTCGCTACCCAGCGTGCGGAATCCGGCAAATCTCTGGTTAAAAACAAAGTCCCCGCCGGCATCCCGCGCCGACTCTGGGAGCGGCTTCTGGAAAGCTCCGAGATTCCGCCGGACACCCAATGGTCCCAGCTTCCGAAGGACAAGCAAACCGCTCTCATCCTCCAGCTCACCGACTGCCGATTCCACGTCAACGGCAAGACCACCAACAAGGACGAGTTCGTCACCTGCGGCGGCGTCCGCCTCGATGAGATCGACTGCCGCAGCATGGAAAGCCGCATCGTCCCCGGTTTGTACTTCGCTGGGGAATGCCTCGATATCGATGGCATCACCGGCGGCTTTAATTTCCAAGCGGCATGGACCGGCGGGCGGATCGCCGGGCTGGCCATGGCCACCTGAAGGCGGCGAGGAAGTGTGGCCGGTCGGCGGTGCTGGCGATGCGTTTGGCGTCGGGCTGGCGTCTTTGTTGAGAACGCCTTTATCCTTCCCTTGCCAGCCGCTGTTGCTAGTTTCCGCGCACCCGGGAAAGAGGTTCATGCCAGAACGGCCATGAACGCTGTTTGCTCTGGAGCAAACAAAACCGCAACTCAACAAAGCCACGACATGAAACAGGGCAAATTTAACTTTTCGCAGGCCGTCACCCACTCCGCCGCGATCCTGCTGATGCTCGCGCCCAACGCTTGGGCGCAGAAAAAGAACGCCGCCGCAGCCAGCGGGCCAGCTTATTACACCCCCACCACCACCCCGACCTTTAACCCCTTCCCGGATGTCACCGACAAGAAACTATGGCTGGTTAGAAACTTAGGACCCGTCGGGATCGGCATCAATCTGATCCGGCCCGGTATGACCATGCAGCTCAACAATGTAGAGAAAGGCTCTCCCGCCGAAGCGACCGGCAAGTTGCAGAAAGGCCAGATCATCGAAAGCATCAACGGCAAGACGCTCAAGGAAGTGGATCCGCGTATCATCCTCGGCGACATCGTCACCGAGGCCGAGGCCAAGGATGGGAAAATCGTCCTGAAAATCCAAGGTGCCGGTGACGTCACGGTCAACATCCCGGTCATGGGCGCTTACAGCAAGACATGGCCGGTGAATTGCCCGAAATCCGACAAAATTGTTAGGAGCCTCGCCGACCTGCTCGCGAAAGATGCGCAGCCCAAGTGGGGATCGGTGATGTTCCTCCTCTCCACCGGCGAGGAAAAAGATCTCGATGTCGTGAAGCGCTGGATGAAGGACATCAAAACCATCGGCGGGATGAATTGGGAAAAAGGCTACAAAGGCCCGGGGCTTTGCGAATATTATCTACGCACCGG
The DNA here is from genome assembly GCA_025354565.1 of Akkermansiaceae bacterium. GTDB lineage: Bacteria > Verrucomicrobiota > Verrucomicrobiia > Verrucomicrobiales > Akkermansiaceae > Luteolibacter. Next base: position 41,339 of record JANXMQ010000253.1, on the reverse strand, counting down.
CGATCCGAGCGTGCTGCCGGTGATCAAGCAGATGACTGAGGAACTGAGGGTGAACATGTTCGACGGCGGTTGGAGTGGTCGTGGTGCCCCAGCAGCCTTCACCTATTCCGTAGGCACCGGCCAAGTCCATGCCTCTGGTGTGAACTGCATGAGCTTCCTCCTGATGGCGAAACTGTGCGGTGTGGAGGTGGACAAATACATGTTCGATGAGACCTTCTCGCAGTTCTACCGCTTCGCCGGGCACGGCAACGTCGCCTACGGCACCAATTTGCCCGAAGGTGGTTTCCGCGATAACGGCAAGACCAGCAGCCTTGCCTTCGGCCTAGGGGCGGCGGCGATGATTGACCCAGAGGGCGAGAAATCCGTCTATGCCCATGCTCGTGACAATTCCGCCACGAAAGCGTTTTACGCCACTAACTGGTTCCACGCTGCCCACACCGGCGGCGGCATGGGGGAAATTTGGCACCATGCCGCCATCAGTCAGATGCGCGAAAAACGCCCCACCGCTTACCGCTCGTTCCTCGATACCCGGCGCTGGGTGATGGACCTTTCTCGCCGCTTCGACGGCAGCATCGGCATCGGGGGCATGGACGACCGTTACGACCGCTCAGCGAGCGAGGACAACATGGATTGGGGCACCTTTTTCGCCCTGACCTACACCTATCCCCGCAAGCAACTTCAACTCTTCGGTGCGCCCCGCAGCAAATGGGCCAAGAGCATGCCGATCCCACGCCCGTGGGGAAATGCTGCTGACGATATCTTCCAATCCACCGATCCCATCCCCGGTGGCTCTCTCACCACGGAGAATCTCAAAAATGAAGCGGTCGAAACGGATTCCTCGTCGGCTGTCTTCGCGAAACTCAACGATCCGAATCTGAAGGATGAAACTCTGATCAAATACATCTCGCACCCTGAGTATGACCTGCGCAGCTCGGCGATGGATCAGGTGGTCAAACGCGGCAAGGTGGGGCTGATTGTGCCACTCCTCAAGTCCGAAGACGCACGACTCCGCCAGGCCGGGCTGCTTGCTCTAACAGGCATGTTCAAGGGAAGCCCCATCTCATCTGACAAGGTGACACCGGAAATGTACGATCTAGCAGGCAGGATGATCGATAACCCCGATGAATCGTGGTGGGTCGCGCTTCATGCCATCGACGCCCTGAGCCGTGCCAACCCTGACGTGATCGCCAAGCACCGCGACCGCCTGCTGCAGTTCCTCGATTACAAATGCATCTGGCTGCAAACCGCCGCAGTATGCACCCTCGCCAAAATCGCGACCGATCCCGCGCAATACAAAAAGGTGCTCCCAGCGATCGTGAAAAAATCCGCCTCTTTTCGCGTGGACTCCGCTTCTAACCGGAGTTCGAAAGCCATCGCCGATGCGATGAAGACGGCCAATCCTGAAGTGAAGGCTTTTGCGTCCACCTTGCTGAAGGGAACTTTCCAAGCCATGCCAAACGTAATGAAGGAACCTAACACCGGTGCCGTCATGGGCGGCGGTGCGAAAGTCGTCCGCACCCGTATCGGCGACATCCTACGGGAAACCCCGGGCGGAGAGGAATTCGTGCGACAAATGCCCAAAACCACGCTGGCCTCCTACATCAGCGGCAAGGATTCCGAGATGTATTCCTACAACGGGAAATTCACCCCCAACCCGTCCGTCGTCGGGACCTGGGCATGGGCAGTTTACCCACAGCCAGAGAAGCCCTCGGAAATCGACACCCGCATCGCTGCGTTCATCAAAGGCACGAATGGTGCCACTCCAATCAAAATTGATAAACCCAAAGATGTGATCCAGATTCTCGATGGCGGCAAGGTCGCGAAATCGAGATTATTCAGCGGCTATTTCTGGTCTGGCGACATGCTCATCGGTATCAACGATGACCAAGCACTGAAAATGGAAGTTAGAAAAGTCGGTGGCATTGATTTCCTTATCGTCGAACGCGGCGGATTCAACGCCGTCCCAACCACCGAGGAGGATGCCACCGCCGCGGTTCCCAAGGACTGGCATTGCGGATATCATGTTTATGTGAGGGAAAACTGACCATGGATCGGACCATGGTGTTAGGTGAAATTCGAATACGGCCAACGCTGAGTATTCCCTATGAAGCACAAACGTCCTTCCAGGAAATCGATCCCCAAGCCCAGTAAGGACGATGTGGCGACTCCGGCGAAAATGCCAGAGCCTAACCGACAGGATGCCCCTGCGTCTCCCGGCCCGATGTTCTGGCTGATGGCCGGTCTCTCGGGCTTTGCCTGCCTGATCTACCAGATCCTCTGGATGCGCCAAACCAGTATCCTGTTAGGAAACACCTCGCACGCCGCAGCCCTAACACTCGCGGTGTTTTTCGGCGGGCTGACCTTGGGTGCTTGGTATTGGGGCGGGCGCTGTCGGAAACATTCCGCCCCCCTGCGCACCTACGCGTGTCTCGAACTGGGGATCGCCGTGGCGGGGATCATCCTTCTAACTGCTCCCCTCATCGTCTCGCGTGTCTATCCATTGCTCGACGGCAAAGAGCTTGCCCTCACGACATTCAAGACGGTCTGGACGCTGCTGATGGTTTTTCCCGCCGCGTTTTTCATGGGCGGGACGCTGCCCTCGCTGGGAGAGGCCGTGATCCGCACGAGGGATGCGTTCGGCACCACCACGGCGCGGATGTATGCGGTGAACACGCTGGGTGCCGCTTGCGGAGCATTCGCCACGGCCTTCGTGTTGATCTGGTTCTTGGGTCTCCACATGACTTGTATGGTGGCCATGTCGGTCTCCGTGGCCGCCGCCCTGCTGGCATTTCACCTGTCACGGCAAAACCGTTTCCAGAATGCCGTGGAGAATTCCCTGGAAGTAGAACGAGCAAAAATTCCGCGTAAGTCAGATTCTAAGTCACCCATACCGCGGCCTCTCATCGCGACCTTTGCCTTCGTTTCCGGGTTCAATCTGTTGGCTCTGGAAGTGGTTTGGACACGGCTGCTGGCCCAAGTCCATGAGAACTCCGTTTACAGTTTCGCCACGGTCCTCATCGTTGTCCTTGTCTGCCTTTCACTCGGCGCTTGGCTCGCCTCGCGCCTTGCCCGCAGCGGGATGCCAGCTCCCCGGGTGCTCATCTGGCTGCTTGCACTCGGCGGCGCCGCCTTGGCCATGACTCCGCTGATTTCCATGGCTCTCACTCGCGACATGCGGATGCTGAGCACCGATTTCACATTCACCGACTACGCTATCCGGCTCTTCGGCACCGGATTCGCGGCCATCGCCCCGGCCTGCCTGCCGCTTGGGGCAGTGTTTCCCTTCCCCATGAAGGGCGAGGAAAGGTTCGCCACCCATGCCGGGAAAAGCATCGGTGCGCTCTCCGCCATCAACACGCTCGGTGCCATCCTCGGCTCGCTGGCTGCAGGTTTCCTGCTCCTGGAGTGGTTCGGCATCTGGCGCACGATTCAGCTCGTTTCAGCCATCTATCTGATCGCCGCAATCCTGACGCCCGCTGGCGGAAATAAGGGCACCTATCCTGCTAGAATCGCGGCAGGCGTCATGCTGTTGCTGCTCTTCACCGGCCTCGACCCCTCTACGCCTCCCGACCCGGCAAGCGCCGGATCCACGGGCGAACCCGAATCCTTGGTGGAGAAATGGGAAGGCAGCGATTGCACCGTCAGCGTGGTCCGCAATCCCCGCGAAAGCCTCAGCCTCAAGATCAACTCGAACTACAGCCTCGGCTCCACGGAGGCTTACGCCCCGCAGATTTTCCAAGCGAGGATTCCCCTATTCGCCTTCCCCGCCACCGATAGTGTGTTTTTCCTCGGCATGGGAACGGGCATCACCGCCGGCGAGGCCCTGAACCGTGAGGATTTCAAGAACGTCACCAAGGTGGTCGCCAGCGAGCTCTCGCCCAACGTCGTCGCCGCATCGAAAAAATACTTCACCGGCAAGGCGGGCGGCTCCGATCCCACCAACGGCCTCTTCCACGACCCGCGAGCGAAAGTCATCATCGGCGACGGACGCAACCACCTGCTAGCTAACAGCGAACGCTACTCGATGATCAACGCCGATCTCTTCCTGCCCTACCGCCGGGGCACCGGCAATCTCTACAGCCGCGAACATTTCCAGATCGTCCGCGAGCGCCTCAAGCCGGGCGGCGTCTTCGTCCAATGGCTGCCGCTCTACCAAATGTCCGAGCGCGAATTCAGCATCATCGCCCGCACCATGATTTCCGTATTTCCGCAGGTCAGCCTGTGGCGCGGAAACTTCCAGGCCGGGGCGGAAATCGCGGCCCTCGTCGGCCATGCCGATCTCACCCCGTTACCCGCTTCTAACATCGATGCCACCCGCGACAAGCAAGTCGCCGTCAAAGGTGCCACCTACCTCGACATGCAGGAACTCATGCTGCCCATCAACGCCGAGACCGTCCTGCTTTTCTATGGCGGCAATCTCACCCGTGCCGCCGATTTGTTCGAGAAATTTCCAATCAACACCGATGACAGGCCCGTCATTGAATTCGGAACCCCGCGCTCTCTCCACCAACCCGCAGGTGCGGACCGACCGCAGTTTCTCGAAACCCGCTTCTCAGACCTCGTGGACAAACTCCAAGCCCGCACCCCGCCCGATCAAGACGCTCTGTTAGTTTTCCGCAGCCCCGCCAGTAAAAAACTCCCCCTCGCTGGCTCCGCCTTCCACCGCGGCTGGATCGCACGGGCCAATGATGATGAGGAAAAATGGAAGCATGAGTGGAAAAAGTTCCTCAGTCATTGGCTCGATAAAGAACCCAGCACGGATAGCCCGTGAGTGAACGAAATATTACTTCTTCAACAACTATTTTTCAGGTCCAAATAAAGACCTCTCAGCCAAATTAAGTGCGTATCTCAAGATGAGCGGAGAAGCAGCAAAGCCGAAGTAGAGTTTGCATTAGGTTATCTCATCATCATAGCAAATAGCCTGTCGGTCTATCATGCGGCTCGGAAAAGCCTACGGACCGAAGCAGGCCGGCAATGCTCGTGAGTCGGGACGACTCCTTTCGACGAGTTTGTCAATCCGTCAAATCACGCCATCGCGCGTGAAGAAATCGCACGTTTCGTGTGCTCAACGGTTTCCGCCGCTTCCTCGTCCATCGACGCAAGGATGCCTGCCAGATCGGTCGCGATTTCTTTCCGCATGTGGGAGACAAATTCCACACCTTTCGCCGTGATGCGCACCATGATCTTCCGGCGGTCTTCCGTAGCATGGACGCGTTCCACGTAGCCCAGCTTCTCGATGCGATCCACCAAGCCTGTGGCGGCTGCGGTGGAGTGACCCATCTTTGCGGCGATGTCCGTCATGGTTAAATATTCTTCGCTGGAAAGATAGGTCAGCAGGAAGAATTGGGGATACGACAGGTTGCCTCGAATCAACTCTTTCGAGAGGTTCAGGATGCAGCCGCGCTGGGTGAACAGGACGAAGTCTGCGAGACGGCTGGCATCAGCCTTGACGGAAGCACTCTGGGTGCTTGATACGATTAGTTTCATGGGGGGATGTTGGGGGGGAAACCCTCCACGGGGTTGTGGAGAGGTTAGCAAATTGCTTGCTGACGGTCAGAGACTGCCAGAATTCCGGTCTCAGCGATATTACGCAATCGCGTGGCATTGTGGATCGCTGTTATTGCACCCATGCAAGACAACTACCGGCGGCATAAGGCCAGGCGTATCCATGAATTGATTACTTACGATTCGGATGGGTAGTGGTCCGTAAAGCTTCGATTGACGGATGGCCGCAACCACGTCCGCACACGCTGTCTGTTACATTGAATTTTACACGACACGAGTTAGTCCATGTCCGCTGCGCCCGTCATCCCAGTTAGATATACTTTTTCTTTTAAGTTATTCAGGAGGTTCACCGCTTCACCGCCTTGAGCGCGATGAAGAGCGGGAACTCGCCCGCTGCGGCGTGCTCGGCTTTGCTGAACGGGCCGGTCGCTTGTGAGCGACGGTGGCTGTAAAGCTCCTCGCAGGCGATCACCGCCAACCCGCTCTGACCGAGCGCTGTTAGCAAATCCGCCAAGGGGCGATGATGAAAATGAGTTTGCTCACCACTGCCTTTTCCCGGATGGGTGGTGATCGGAATTTCAACCGGCGTGGCATAGCTGTCCAAGCGGCGGTATTGGATTTTCTGGTCCGCATCCCAGCCCCAGTGAGTCTTGCGCGGAATACGGAAACACGGGTGCATGAAGACCATCACCGCGCGGCCTTCGGGCTTGAGGGCGCGGGCGAGGTTGGCAAACAAGGCGGCGATGTCTGGCACGTCGTGCACGGCCATGATGCAGGTGGCGGCATCGTGTGAAGCATCCGCCCAGCGTCCGGGCTGGCAGGCATCGGCGACGATCAGAGCAACCCGCGGGTCCGCCGCGTTGCGAGTTTTCGCAGACTCGATGAGCTGCGGGCTGGCATCGACGCCGGTGAATTTGCCGATTTTCGCAGCAAGTAGCGGTTTGATCAAAACGCCTTGGCCGCAGCAGAGGTCGATGATGGATTCGCCGAGCTGGGGATCGAGCATCCGCAGTGCGGCAGGCAGGATGACGTGCTGGTGATAGTCCGAACCGGATTCGCCGACGAGCTTGTCATACCACGCCGCCACGGGGTCCCAGCCGCGGTCCTTGGGTGGCGACGATTTCCCAGCGGGCGGTCCGGGTGGCCGACCGGATGGGTTCTTGAATGGGCGGCGGGGCGGCGGCATGGCTGACGGTAGGTCGGGAGGGGGCCGTTCGGCAAGTCGCGAGCTTGGTGCCAATGTGCTGAAACTTTTCCGCTTTGTGAGAACCGGCCTCGCGATTAGCCTGCATGCCAGTGAGCCAACGCATCGTCATCCCCGAACTGTTGGACCATCTTGCACCGGGTGATCCGGAGGCGCAGCGCAGTCGGCGGGACTTGCGGCGGATCAATTTCCTGATGGGCAACGAGCGCTGGGTCGCGGCCGCAGTATGGCGGCATTCTCATCTAACGGCGCACGGCATCGTGGAGATTGGTGCGGGGGACGGGATGCTCACTAACAAACTGGCCCGGCAATTTCCGCAGGCGGAGGTGACGGCTTATGATCTTGCACCACGTCCGGAAAATCTGGCGGCGCGGGTGAAATGGCAGCGCGGTGACATTTTCACCATGCCAACGCCGGAGACGGGTGGCGTACTGGTGGCGAACTTGTTTCTGCACCATTTCGAAGGCGACTCGCTGTTAGCGTTAGGGCGTTGGATGCAGAATTTCGCCGCCCTCATCATCAACGAACCCGACCGCTGCCAACTGCCGCATTTCCTCGGCGGGCTGATGCATCCCTGCATCAACCGGGTGACGCGGCATGACCTGCATGTGAGCATCCGCGCGGGCTTCGCGGCGGGTGAGATCGGGCAATTTCTCGGGCTGGATGGCGGGCATTGGCAGGTGCGTGAAACTTCGACATGGCGCGGGGCAAGGCGCGTGGTAGCGTGGCGGTATTGAAGCATGAAATCACAATTGTCGGCGGCGGCCTCGCGGGACTTTCCCTAGCGGCGGCGCTGAGGCGGCATGAAGTGCCGGTCACGGTGCTCGAAGCGGGCACCTACCCGCGCCACCGGGTCTGCGGCGAGTTCATTTCCGGCGTGAGTAATGAAACTCTAACTGGCTTAGGGATAATCGACTTGTTTGATGACGCGCACAGGCATCGTTCGCTGGCATGGTATGAAAACGGCCGCCTGGTTCACCGTGATGAGTTCAAAAATCCGGCGCTAGGAATTTCCCGTTACGTGCTGGACGAACGGCTGCGCGAGCAGGTCGAGGCGCTCGGCGGAAATGTCAGGACCGGCCACCGCGCCCTGCCCGAACTGCGCGATGGCTACGTGTGGACGGCGGGTCGGCGACCGCGCAAGGGACCGTGGATCGGACTGAAAGCGCATGTGAAAATTCCGGTGAATTCCGCCGATCTCGAAATGCACGGGGGTAACAACGGCTACGTCGGCCTGGCAGGCGTAGAGGACAGTTGGACTAATATTTGCGGCTTGTTTCGGCTCGACCGCGCACTCAAGGCAGATGGGACGAACCTGTTAGCCGCCTATCTGGAGGCGGGTGGGAACCGTGAAATCGCAGATGTCTTGCGCGGCAGCGAGTGGCGGGCTGGTTCGTTTTCCGCCGTGGCGGGTTTCGAACTCGGCCGACAGCCACCCTTCCCCGGCCTGCTCACCCTGGGCGATGCGGAAAGCATGATTCCGCCCTTCACCGGCAATGGCATGTCGATGGCATTCCAAGCGGCGGAATGTGCGCTCGGCCCCTTGATTGCTTATGCGCAAGGAACGCAATCCTGGCAATGCGCGGCCAATACCATCCGTGCGGCGGTGCGGAAAAAATTTCGGCGCAGGCTGGCGGTGGCTGGTGCGCTGCATCCATTATTGTTAGGAATTGGCAGCGGATCGTTGTTGCGGTGCTTGTCCGCTGCGCGTTTGCTGCCCTTCCAACCGATGCTGTCGCTGATTCGTTAGATCCCCTGCCCCACCCATGTTTCTCCGCTCCCTCACCACGGCTGTCCCGCCGAATTCATTCTCGCAGGAATCGTGTTGGCAGGCGATGCGGCACAGCGATCTGATGGAAAATCTGAAGCCCAGATCCGCAGCGATGTTGGAGAAAATCCTGACCCAAGGCAGTTCCGGTATCGAGCGACGGAATCTAGCCGTGGCTTCCATCGACCAAGCTTTCGGCCTCGATGCGGGTCAACTGAACCAGCATTTCGAACGCGAGGCCCCACCACTTGCCAGCACGGTCCTGTTGGAGGCTTTGAAAAATGCCGGGCTGTTAGCAACTGACGTGGACGCATTATTCGTCTGCACTTGCACCGGTTATCTCTGCCCCGGTGTGACCAGTCATGTCGCCGAACTAACCGGAATGCGAGATGATGTCTATCTGGCTGATCTGGTAGGACTCGGGTGCGGCGCGGCGATCCCGATGTTGCGGGCGGCGCAGGGATTTCTAGCAGCAAACCCAGGGGCCGTGGTGGCGACGGTGGCGGTGGAAATCTGTTCGGCGGCGTTTTTCGCGAATGATGATCCGGGCGTCCTCATCAGCCTCTGCCTGTTCGGCGACGGCGCGGCGGCTGCAATCTGGACCGGCGAGGGCAAGGCGGGCGAGTGGCAGGCCGGCCATTTCACCACCACCCATCGACCGGCGGAACGCGAGAAAATCCGCTTCGTCAATGATGCGGGAAAATTGAAAAACCAACTCCACCGCGCCGTGCCGGGACTGGCCGGAGAGGCGGTGGCCGTCCTGTTTGCGAAGCGGACTAACAATCCGGATCAGGTGCTTGCCCACTCCGGTGGTCGCGACGTGATGGAGGCGTTGGAAGCGGTGCTGCCATTTCATCTAACCGAGACCCGCGAGGTGCTTCGAGACCACGGCAACATGAGCAGTCCCTCGGTGTTCTTCGCGTTGGAGCGGCGGCTGAAGCAAAACCAGCCTGACGATCAGCGACTGTGGCTCACCGCCTTCGGTGCGGGCTTCGCCGCCCATGCCTGCGAGTTGTGGCGGTGAATTATTTTTTCCGAATCCGCCAGATTTCGACGAGTTGATTGCGCTCCGGCGTGTGGTTGCTGAAGCGGTCGGTCTGGCCGAGATAGACGGCCTGAACGAGCTGGGTCGGATGTTTCACGCTGGAATACAACTCGGCGACGGCAGTGGCGCGGGCCTGTGAGAGCGTGCGGTTGTTGTCCACATTTCCCGTTTCCGAGGCGTAACCGATGACTAACAGGAGATCGCCATCTGGAATGTCCGCGACGAGATTGCGGATCTTATCCTGATCCTCCGCTGCAAGCGTGCTGGAACCGGTGGGAAAGGTGAAAGTCTGTAGCACGTTGGCACCGAGCTTCACGCCGAGGCTGCTATACTCCGAGGCGATGTCCGAGTGCGGGCGGTTTTCCAAGGCGCGGAGACTTCGGAATAACTCGACGGCAGCGGGCAGCAGCTCGTTTTCCGAACTTGCGAATAGTTTTGCTTTTGATAGTGCATCTTTAAACTCGTGCGACTGGGCCTCGAAGAAATCCTTGGCCCGGACCGCCTCATCATAGCGGCGCTTGAGATCCGCATAGTCATCGGCGGAGGCCCCCGTGGTCATAGTCCGCATTTTCTCCTTGGCGTCGGCTAGCTCTGCGGCAATGGCATCGCGCTGAGCCTTCGCATCCGCTAGATCGCGCCGGAGCAGGTCCGAGTCCGAGCCGCTGACCAAAGCACGCTGGAGATCGTCTTGAAGCCGCTTGCATTCCGAGGCGAGGCTTTGGCGGATTTGCTCGGAACGTAGAATTTCAGCATTTCTCGCAGAGACTTCACCGTCTTTTTCCGCAAGTAATTTCTGATAGCTACCTGCCAGACCGACCAAAGAATCCGCATCCTTTTTCAGTCGGGCCGCGATGTCCTCGATCGGCTCGGAACTGCCTTCGAGCGGTCGCAGCCCCATCGCTACGCGCTCACGGTTGTATTCGTTGCCGAGTGCGCTGAGTTCCGCCTTGGTCTTCGCCAAATCGGAGTCGATGTCCGGCGCAGGGGCTGAGCCGATTTTCAACGCCATTACAATCAACACGCCTAACAAAGCAATGATCACGAAAGCCAGAGCGACCGCTGGCGGGATGTTGGGTTTCGCGATCGTCCCGGCGGCGAGCTGTTGGGTGTCCGATCCCGGGGACGGGTGTTTAGGTTCTGGCGATTGCGCATCCGACATGCCGGAGGTTGCCCACTCCGGCCCGGCGCTGTCAACCCGGAGCTTGCTCATTGCTCGCTCAGCAGGCGCAGGAAATCGGTAGGTTGGTCGAAGAGATAATTCGGTTTGGAGGCGGCGAGCGACTCGCGGGAATTGAAGCCCCAAGTGACGGCAGCGATGGGGATGCCGGCCTTTTGCGAAGCCTTCACGTCGCGTATTTCATCGCCGACATACAGCATTTCCTCCGGGCGCAGGGAAAACGTCTTGCGGATGGCCTTGAGGTGCTTGGCCTTGCCCGTGAGTTTGGAGGTCGAGGAAATGAAATCGAACTGTTCGCGCAGGCCGTGGGTTCTCAGGAAAAGATCAACGTTGGCGGTGGCGTTGGACGTGAGAATCCCGAAACTGCGGGAATGGCGGCGCAGCTCGACCAGCACCTCGCTCATGCCCGAGATCAACTGAAGTTGTGTGATATTTCCCCGCATCATGCCGGTGCCTCTGGTGATCAGGGCGGGCACCCGGCGCTTGGGAATATTAAGGTGAACGAGCAATTCCTTGAGCGACAGGTGGCGGAGATGATTTAGTTCCTCCTCGGCCACCTCACGAATGCCGTAGTCCGGGGCGATGCGGTTGAAGATCAGTCGCGTCTCGCCAAGGGTATCGGCAATGGTGCCGTCAAAATCAAAAACCAGGGTTTTGTAGTTCATCTTGATGCTCCTTTCAATCAGATGGGGGAATTTTAGACCAGCGGCAAATTCGGGTGAATGTCCCCGTCCAAGGGTGAACACTCGCCCGCTAGATGCCGCAGCAGGGCGGCGAAGGCAATCATCGCCGCATTGTCCGTGCAAAGCTCAGGTGGGGCGACAGAAATCTTCATCCCCTCGCCTTCAACGGCGGCGTGAAAGGCCGTGCGCAAGGCCCGGTTCAGACTGACTCCGCCGGATAGGGCGATGTGCTGGCGCTCCGCTTGTTGCGCCGCGCGTAGGGTTTTCCGCACGAGAATCTCGATCACCGCCTGCTGAAATGAGGCAGCCACATCCGCCACGGAAAATTTGCCCGATTCACGCTGCAAGGTGTAGAGCACCGCCGTTTTCAGGCCCGAGAACGAGAAATCCAAGTGCGGTTCGTGCAGCATCGAGCGGGGAAAATCATAGGCGAAAGGATTTCCAGTCAGGGCGATTTTTTCAATCTCCGGGCCACCCGGATACGGCAGGCCTAACATTTTCCCCACTTTGTCGTAAGCCTCACCGGCGGCATCATCACGGGTGCTGCCTAGTTTCCGATAGACTCCCGGACCCTCGACATCCAGCAGCAGCGTGTGCCCGCCAGAAACGATCAGCGCGACATGCGGCGGCACGGATGTTAGGTCGAGAAACGGCGAGAGCAGATGACCTTCGAGATGATTGATACCGAGAAATGGCCGGTTGAGCGCGCAGGCCATGCCCTTCGCCGCCGTGCTGCCGATCAACAGCGAGGACGCCAGGCCTGGGCCGGTCGTGGCGGCGAAAGCGTCGATTTCCCCCATCTCCACCCCGGCGTCCCGCAGCGCTTTTTCGACCAGCCCACGCAAATGCAGCGAGTGATTGCGCGAAGCGAGTTCCGGCACCACGCCGCCATGTTCACGGTGCAGCGCGATCTGTGAGGAAACTTCCGAGGCGAGCACCTCCGCCGCCTGTCCCGACGCGCCACGCAGGATCGCCACTGCGGTTTCATCGCAGGAAGATTCGATCGCCAGGAGCAGTGCCACGCGCGGGTTCATAGCCGAAGCAGGCGCGAACACCCGCATAAAAAAATCGTAGTTAGAGGATGCCCACAGGATACACCTCACCATCCGCCGCCTTGATAAACAAGTCCCCGGCCCCGCGTTTCACATAGCCGAGGGTATGGCGCACACCCTCGTTGGCGATTGGGGAAACGCTGGTCACCACTCCCGCCGAGTTTTCGAGCGGCCCCGGCACCACTGGAATTTCCGCGTTGAAAATGAAGCGCGTGAGCCGCCGGTTCACCTTGCCCGCCGATTTGATCCGGGAAATGACTTCCTGCCCGACATAGCAGCCCTTGTTGTAGGAAATATCCGTGGCCTCTAGCAGGGCTTCCGGTGGCAGCATACCCTCGATCAGCTCACTGCCCCATGCGGGGATTCCGTTAGCAATCCGCAGGGCCTCCAGCGCGTCACCTTCCAGCACGGGGATTTCAGCGGGAAATTCGACTGTTAATCTAGCAGGAACCCACCAATCCGTCCCAGCCATCCCATAACGATTCGACTCCCGCGCGATCACTCCCACTGGTGCTTCCGGCATGGGACCGGTGAAATGGAATAATCCATATCTCCCAGTTAGATCGGAGACTTCCACGTCATCCGCGATGAGATAGCGGGTTAGGCGGGCTTCAAAATCTGCCGCATGATCGGTGGGACAGGAGATCCACAATGCGCCGTCGCCGGAATCACTAACCGTCACGCGGAATTGCAATTTCCCTTTCGCATCCGTCACGCAGGAGGACAGCGAAATTTTCCCACCCGCCACGCGGCGCACGTCCTGGGTGAGTTGGCCGTTGAGAAAGCGGACTGCATCCGGACCGCGAAATTCCAACAAGGCCGGATTACCGAGGTCGATCCGTTGGATTTCGCTCACGTCGGAAACAGATAGGGTTTCACCACCGCTGAGTAATCCAGCTCACCTAAGCCGGCGGCGTTCAGGTCTTCCATCCGCTGCGAAACGGCGGTGATCGCGGGTGTTTCCAAGCCAGCGGCCGCCGCCAGAATCAGCATGTAGCGACTGTCTTTGAGCATGTTGGAAAGTGAGAAATGGGTCTCGAAATTTCCTTCAACCATCGTCGGCAGTTTCATCCCAGTGAGCACCGAGGCTCCCGCGCCTTGGGCGACCGCGGCGACCATGCAGTCTGTAGGAATCCCGTGGCTGGCCGCGATGGCGAGCGCTTCCGCCAGCGCCTGCACCGTGCAGGCCGAAACCAGATTGGTGGCGAGTTTGACCACCGTGGCGGCTCCGATTGCGCCACAGTATAACTGCCCCTTGCTCGTGACTGCTAGATAATCGCCCAGTTCATCAACCAGCGAAGTATCACCGCCGATGTAATATAGCAATTTCCCAGCGGCTGCCGCCTCCTTGCTGCCGGTGAACGGCACGTCGAGAAACCGACAGGCGCGGGTGAGGCAGATTTTATCCAACCAGAGCGTCGTTTCCAGATCCAAGGTCGCGTGGTTGAGGATAATCTGACCGGGTTCGAGCAGCGATTCGATCCGCCCGACCGTTTGCCGAACTGCCGCCGCGTCTTTCAGATAGATCGAGATGATGTCCGCCCCGGTAACGGCGGCCTCGGGCGTCTCCGCCACGCCGGGCAACCCTTTGGGCGTGCGATTCCAACAACTCACTTGCCAACCCGCGTCGCGCAGTCGTCCCACCGCACGCGAGCCGATGATGCCGAGGCCGAGCACCGCGATCCGGGATTCTGCAGGGGCGATCATTGTTGACGCTGAAGTGCGAGTTCCACCAACTTCGCGGCCTGCTTGCGGAGGTCCGCCATCATCGGCACCGTCGGATCCTCGCCATCCTTCAAGACCATCTCCATCCGGAGGCCGGCTAACAGATCACGCATGGCGAGGTAGTTCGGGCGTTCGGAAATTTTCGGTTCCAACCCGGCGACCGACTCGGTGTAATAGTCCGCGATGTCCTCACGCATGACCTTGCGGGCGCGCTCCACGGAAAATTGTTTGTCCACCGCCACGGTCGAAACCTCAAGCGCGCGAATCCAACCGCCGAGCGAAATCAGGTGCGCCAGATCCGCATCGCGCAGGGAAACCAATTCCGCCTCCACATCGTGCTGGGTGGCGGTTAGTTCCTTTTTCAACTGCGCCACATCATTCTTCTTCGCCGCATCTAGCAATCCTGCGGCATGGCGGTTCACGCGATCTCCCGCACCCAGGGCCTTGCCATAGCGAGTTAGATCCTTAGCCATATTCGGCACCTGATCCAACTGCTGGGCCTGCACTAGCAGAAATCCGTCGGCGATGAGAAAGCCCAGCTCGATCGCCAGATCCGCCCGATCCTGCGCCATCCGCGCCGGCATTTTTCGCGGCACTTCCGCGATCGGCATCAGAAATTGCAAGGTGTCGAACAATTTTGAAATCGAGGGCGCGGTGAACTCGTTGACCGCCAACTCTTCGCGTACGTGTGGATCATCGACCAAGTCCTTGGGAATCACTCCTTTTGGTTCCTCGGCCCCGAGCGGAACCGATAATGCGGAGAAGGCCACGAGCAGGCAGGTGCGACTGAATTTCACGACCGAAGTCTGACATTGCCGGGCACGTTCGGCAATCCGCAAAATTCGCGGGAAAATCCCTCTTCACTTCCCATATCCAGTCGCCTCAGCCAATTCCTTGTGCAGCTCGACCGCGATCAGATATTCGTAATGCGACCACGCCGGATAGGCCGGGTCCATTTTCATCAGATGCTCTTGGGCAAACCAGTGTCGCTCGGCCAGCTTGAACACCGGTGTTACCGCGAGGATTGCCACCATCGCCGAGGCGAAAACCGGGATCATCGCGCGTGCCGTGCTCGCCCGGTAGAGTAGCCGTTCATGTCCGCTCAATAATGCCATCCCCATCCGAGTCAGCAAGCACAGCACCGGCAATCCTAACAGCCCGACTGCCAGCCACAGCGGCATTTCGTTCGTAGCGCGGCCATCGATAGTGACGCCCCGCCAGTTGAGTTTATCAATCCACAAAGCCGGGATCGTGCCCACCATCGCCGCCCAGCCGTTGACCGGCACAAACGCCGCCGCGCAGACGATGGCCAGCCCATCCAGCCAGCGCGAGCCACCGCCGTAGCCGAAGATTACCAGGCGTTGCCTCAGACGCCACTGAATCACCGGCAGCGGCGCGCAACACCACAGCACCAGCAGTCCGAGAAATTGCGCCATCGGCAGCAACATCAGCGTCCCCTTCAGGCCGTAATCCCTTCCGCCCCACGGCGTCAGTCGATCCACCGCGAGCACATAGATCAACGGCAGAACAACCCCTAATCCGACCATCCACCCCCAATCCACCGCATCCAACTGGCATTCCATCCGCCTCGCCAGGCATCTCACCACGCGCGTCAGACGGCAGCGATACAGCGCGACTAGCCCGCTCATCACTGCCAGCAGCACCCACGCAGCGTAGCAGCAAAAGCGGGATAAAATCTCGCGCTCGATCATGCGTCCCGGCCGCAAATCCGAGTCTGTTAGCGGGGGTGGCTTCGCTGTTTGCCTCGCCAGCAATTCCACACTACTCAGCAGATCGGTTTTCAAATGATCCGGCACCACCTTGCCATCGACCTTGAATTCACGATGCCCGCGTGAGTCCCTGAATTCTTGCAACCGTTCTTCGATCTGATGCCATGGCTTGGCTTCGTCAGGAAATCCGATGTTCTCCAAAGCTGGTCCAAAACTCTGTGCAAGGGTCACAGCGTTGGATGAAATAACCAATTCCTCAACGATCGCTTGCGGTGGAATGGCCGCGGAAGCGCGGAGAAATTTGTCTCCGTCGGCAACGATTTTCCGCAGCGCTGTGGCATTCTTTTCCTCTCCGGCGGTCCATGCCTTCGCTGCCATTGCATTTACCAAATGGCGTAAAGGTATCCCCGGTGATCGAGAAACTTCGCCGAGGCAAGTGGATGAAGCCAAGCTTTCGATAAGATTTCCATGGGGTAGCAAGGCCACGCGCCGTTTCAGCAAATCTAATTGATAAGTCTCATACTTGGTTTGGTTTCTCGTCTCACGCAGGATTGTTAGCGCCCGGTCGAGTCGCGCCTGATCCTTGATTTCCCATGCTATGGGCTCGGAGTATGTCATTTTGCCACTGACACGCGTGCCTTTGCGGTACTTCTTGACCACGCAGTCTTGTGCTTCGACTGCGGCGGCAAAATACGTGAACCAGGCATTCTCAGGATCAATGCGCCGTGCCGTTTCCAGAAAATCCGGTGGCAAGTGACTGGTTTCACTCGCAAAGGCGATAGCATACTCGATGTAGAAGCCGGGGTTCTCCGGATCGCTGCGCCAGAGACCTTCCTTACGTCCTAACTGGTCAGATTTGGTTAGATCACCGAACACCAGGAGCTGTTGTGCCGGGGTCAGCTTCCGGGCGATCCGTTCCTCAGCTTGATCTGTGGAAAAACCATAACCTATGTTCCACAATTGACGGGCCGTGAGCAAAAACCGCGTGTTTTCAAACTCCGTAAATCCCACCCACCCTGCGAGCACAACGACCACCGCCAGCAAGATCAGCCGCCAGCGGACGCGGAAGGTCGCCGCATCCACCTCGTCCCAGCGCTGGATCAATACCGCTTCGCCGCCGGTGCGTGAGTCTTGCAGCGATTCCAGATAGGCGGCTCCGACCAGTCGCTGCTCGACATTTTCCGTCAATGGTCGGACGGCGGTTTCGATCAGGCGGCTTGAAATTTCGGACACTCCGACGCTTACGGAATCCTGCGAAAAATGGGAAGTCGCGATATGGAGTTTCCCCAAAGTGGTGGCCATCAGAGCGCGAAAACGCCCCACCGCGCTGGCCGCATTTCATTTTCCCTGTGTCAAAGGCTGGACGCGTCGGGGATTGTCCCGGACACTCGCGCAGCCCGCATTTTCTCATGAGCGAAATTCTCCAAGCCCCCGACCTCGCCCAACTCCTTCGTGAACGGAAATTCGCCGGGATCAAGGCCGAGTTATCGAATCTCCCGCCAGCGGATTCGGCGGAGATGATGGAGGAACTTTCCCCGGTCGAACAAGCGGTGTTGTTCCGCCTCTTGCCCACCGACAAGGCTGCGGAATTGTTCGAATACCTGCCGCTGGAGGCGCAGGAAAAATTGATTCACGCGATGGGCAACGAGGAGGCCGCAAAAATCCTCGACGCGATGGCCGCGGATGACCGCACTGCGCTGTTAGAAGAACTGCCCACCCAGGTCTGTGCCCGCTTGGTGAACTCGCTTTCTCCCGGCGAACGGCAGGTGGCGCTCAAGCTGCTGGATTATCCCGAGGACAGTATCGGCCGGATGATGACTTCCGAGTATTTGGTCATCCGCGACTCATGGACGGTCAGCCAAGTGCTCGACCACATCCGCACCAACGGGCGGGATAGCGAAACACTGAACGTGCTCTACGTGGTCGATAGCGATGGCAAGCTGCTAGATGATGTCCGCATCCGCGAGTGCCTGTTGTGTCCGTTAGACAAGAAAGTCAGCGAGCTGCGCGACGGATTTTTTACCGCCCTCCATGCCACGGACGATCAGGAAACCGCCGTCGCCACCTTCCGGAAATACGACCGCACGGTGCTTCCTGTCATCGACCGCAATGGTGGTCTCGTTGGCATCGTTACGGTGGATGATATTTTCGACGTGGCGGAAGAAGAAGCCACTGAAGACATCCACAAGATCGGGGGCATGGAGCAGCTCGATGAACCCTACATGGATATTTCGTTGGGCCTATTGATCCGCAAACGGGCAACCTGGCTGGTCGTGTTGTTTCTCGGAGAAATGCTAACCGCCTCGGCGCTTAGTTACTATCAAGATCAGATCGCCAAGGCGGTGGTATTAACGCTGTTCCTGCCACTGATCATATCCAGCGGCGGCAACAGTGGCTCGCAGGCCGCCACGCTCATCATCCGGGCCATGGCGATCGGTGAGGTCGGGCTGATCGACTGGTGGCGGGTGATGAAACGGGAAATTCTATCAGGCCTCGCCCTCGGCCTGATTCTTGCAACTCTCGGCATCCTGCGAATTGCGATCTGGTCGTATTTTTCAAGTGTCTATGGTGTGCACTGGCTGCTCATCGCGATCACTGTCGGAGTTTCCCTAATCGGTGTGGTGCTGTGGGGCACACTATCAGGTTCGATGCTGCCATTTCTCCTCAAGCGTCTCGGTCTCGACCCGGCGACCTCCTCCGCCCCCTTCGTGGCCACGCTTGTCGATGTCACCGGCCTGATCATTTACTTTGCGGTGGCAGGTATCATCCTCCACGGCACCTTGTTATAGAAACGATTCCTAACACCCCATGTTCAAGCCCCGTCGTTCTTCACCCGGCTCTGCTCCCGCGACACTCCTCCCGCATCTGGTGAATGGGCAAGTTGTCGCACCGAAGATCCAGATCATCGAGTATAACCATGAAGACCTGCGAGAACGCGAGATCGCCAGCATCGATCAACTCGCGCACCCGCTCGACAGCGGGAAAGTCACTTGGATCAACATCGACGGCTTGGGCGACGTAGAGACTTTCAGGAAACTCGGGGAAAAATTCGACCTCCACCCGCTCGCCCTCGAGGATGTTTTGAACACTGGCCAACGCCCGAAGTGTGAGATTTTCCCTGACTATCTTTTCATCGTCGCGCAGATGGTCTATCAGGATAGTAAATCCGTGATCTGCGGCGAGCAGGTCAGCATGTTCCTTGGTAGGAATTTTCTCATCACCATTCAAGAGGAGGCGGAGTATGATGTGTTCGAACCCGTCCGCAGCCGCATCCGCTCTGGTCGCGGTTCGATCCGCAAGTCGAAGGCGGACTACCTCGCCTACGCGCTGCTAGATTCTATCATTGACCATTATTACCCCGTGTTAGAGGCACTCGGCTCCGACATCGAGGATCTGGAGACTGAATTATTAAAGAGCCCCTCGCGGGAAATGGTTCTAACATTGCACGACTACAAGCGCAACCTCACCCAACTCCGTCGCTACATCTGGCCGCTGCGGGACGTGGTGAATTCGCTGCTGCATGACGCTTCGGGTTTCGTCGCTTCTCCGACCAAGGTTTTCCTGCGCGATTGCTATGACCACACGGTGCAACTCATGGACCTGGTGGAGAGCTATAAGGATATCACCGCCGGGTTGATGGAACTCTATCACTCCAGCGTCGGATTGCGGACCAATGAGGTCATGCGTGTTCTCACCGTCATCACTTCCATTTTCATCCCGCTCACTTTCATCGCCGGAGTTTACGGCATGAACTTCGCCCCCGAAACTCCCTCGGGAGACAAGCTCCCACTCAACATGCCGGAGCTCTATCTGCCCCATGGTTATGTCGATTGCATCCTCCTCATGGCAACGATCGCCGTGGTCCAGCTCATCATTTTCCGCAAAATGAAATGGCTATAAAATGCCCTCGATCTATCTCCTATCTCCAATCCCCTATCTCTCCCTCCCCCGCTACCACCCGTGCCAAGCCCGCCGGGGCGCCGGGCTTCCCGGCTCGGCAATCTCCACCATTCCCCGGTAGCGCCAAGGGTGATAGCCGTGCGGTTCCAACCGATCCTTGCGCAGTCCGCAGGCGCTGACCCGCCAGACTGGATACGGCCCGGCCTCGAAGGCGTCCATTTCCCTGCCCGGCACTTTCCATTTCGCGAACAATACAACGTGCTTGTCGTTGAGGAGAATGTCGCCCGGTCGCAGTTCATCCCACGAGGCGAGCGGATCGCAAATCCGATGGAGTTCGCTGGTGGAATAGGGTCGTGTTAGATTCCAACAGCGCGAGACAAAGCCAGAGCAGTCGATGCCGCAGGACTCCTTGCTGGTGCCGGCGTCGCCGAGTTTGCGCTTCGCCTCATCCGCGATGTCGCCCGCTTTTTTTCCGGCGGCGATTTTTTCCAGAAACGATTCCGGCGTGTCGAAGCCGCCCCACTGATAGGGCAGGCTTTGCGCCAGTTTACCCGGCTGCCACCAGCCATGTTTGTCGCCGTATTTTCCTGATGTTAGATCCGGCGTGTGGACCATGATTCCTTGCGAGTCAGGACCATGGCGGACGTGCCGTGCCTCGGGCATCCAGGTCACTTGGGTATAGCGGTAAGCCGTGGCCACCGCTTCCTGGCGGGTCACATAAGGAGTGCAACAAGCAAGCAGCAGCGAACTACAAATCAGGGGGAGAAATTTCACGCCCGCAACTGATAGCCCGGCGGTGGCGCGATGGTCACGGAAAAACATGCAACTGGAACGCGGAATTTATTCCGCACGTATGATCAACCACGGCGGATTTTCGATCCCTCGAACAGAATCATGATCCGGTAAACGCGCTTGTCACGGGTCTTGATTTTTCCGGTTACCAAATCGAAGCACTCCGGAATTTCCTGAACGTGGATGTCCACGCTGGCACGGAATCCCCGCTCGGAAAAAATGTCGATCAGGATCGCGATGGCGGTCGGATTGCAAAAGAGGCAGTCCTCCGTGTTGATCATGGCCCGTCCGCTCACCGCGTAACGCTTGATGATGGGCATCATTTTCCCTTGGATAAAATCAACCACCGTTTGTAATAACTCCGGGTGCTCGACCTGATAGCTATCGAGGCGGTTGACGAGTTCCTGGCGCGCACTCTGGACGATCTCATCCGCCAAGGGGATGTGACGCAAAGTATCATAAGTGCGCGGGTCCAGCTCCAAAGAACTCTGATAGGCGAGTTCGTTGATGATGTTCTGTTGGACGATTTCGATCGGTGCCTGGGCGTTGATGAAATGATAGTGGAAAATTTCCTTCAGAGAAACGAGGGCGTCGTAAGTCTTCTCTTTAAAAGTCCGGTAGCGATTGCGTGCGAGATCGGGATCAAAGTCGGTGTTGCGCTCCTCGACCAAAGCTCCGACACCATATTGGCGGACCTCGGCATTTCTCGCCAGCGCCTCCTGCCCGCGCTTGAGCTGACGGGCGATACTTTCCGTCTCATCGACGAAGAGCACCATGATGTGGACGGTAGGCTGCCGGAAGTGATGGGCCTGCGCGGTGCCTGAAAACTCGCGTCGCAGCACAATCATCTGGTCGTAGAACAGCTTTAGACACTCGACCTGGACCTTCGTGCGCGGAAAACCATCGAGCACCACGCTGTCGCGGAACTGCGGTTTTAGTAGCTCGCGAAGCAGCAGGCGCAGGACTTCCTCATCGCCGACCATGCCGCCTCTGGACTTGATTTGCCGGGCATCCGGGGAGTCCAGCAGTTCACTGATGACGATGGGCGCCGCCGTGATGCCGCGGACTTTGCAGATGAAGGCAGTGTTCGTCCCCTTACCCGAACCCGGCGCGCCACCTAACAGAATTAATTCCTTGGGAAAATGCAAATTCTCACGGCCGAGTTCTTTTTCCAGTCCCCTCCAAACACGGTTAAAAATCAGTTGGGCGTCCTTGATCTCAAGATCAGGAGTTAGAACCGGCGGGGATGGTGAGGTCGGGGTCACTGTGGCGGGAAATTACTAACTCACTTCCCCCAGCGTTCCAACAACGTCTTCGCCATATCGGAAGGAGTCTCCGCGACAGCGATGCCGCACTCTGCGAGGATGCGCTTTTTCGCCTGAGCGGTGTCTTCCTCGCCGCCAACGATGGCACCGGCGTGACCCATCCGACGGCCCGGAGGCGCGGTGGCTCCGGCGATGAAACCAGCGATGGGTTTCTTGCAATTGGCTTTCGCCCAGCGTGCGGCATCGACTTCCGCATTACCGCCGATTTCACCAATCATGATGATCGCCTCGGTTTCCGGGTCGTTGTTGAACATCTCTAACACTTCGAGGTGATTCGTGCCGTTGATCGGATCGCCGCCGATGCCGACGCAGGTGCTCTGGCCATAGCCGAGCTGGGTGAGTTGGAAAACCGCTTCGTAAGTGAGTGTGCCGGAACGGGAAACCACGCCGACGTTGCCGCGCTTGTGGATGTAGCCCGGTGCGATGCCGATGCGGCAACCGCCGTGCGATTTCTCACCGTGACCCGGAGTGACCAGTCCGGGGCAGTTAGGACCCACAAGGCGGGACTTGGAACCACGGAGCGCTTCCTTGACACGCATCATGTCCATGACGGGAATGCCTTCGGTGATGCAGACGATGAGTTCCACGCCTGCATCGGCGGCTTCGAGAATCGCATCGGCAGCGAATGGCGGTGGCACGAAAATGGCGGATGCGGTGGCTCCGGTTTCTTTGACTGCTTCACTGACAGTATCAAAGATCGGCACGACATTTTCAAACTTCTGCCCGCCTTTTCCCGGAGTGACGCCGGCGACGAGTTTAGTGCCGTAGGCGAGTGATAGAGAAGCGTGGCGCGCGCCGAAGCTGCCGGTGATGCCTTGGACAAGGAGTTTGGTATTTTCGTCAATGAGGATGGCCATAATGGGTGAGGAAATTTGGATGAATTATTTTTCGAGTCTGTCGTAGATCGGTTGTGGGATCAGATCCTTGATGCCGGGATGGGCTTCAAGGAGCCTTGATATATCTGCGAGATCTTTCTGACGCTTGCTGGGCCGACGGGCAGGTTCCACGTAAGCAGCGATTTTTCCTTTGAGAGTGTCCTCTAAACTAGCCACCCGCATCAGGATTCCATGCACGGTGGTCCCGATTGAACGCTCCGGGAAATCCAGATATATTTCTTCAGTGCTAATTTGAATAGATACTTTGGATTCACCTTTGAAATTGATCGACCACTTAAAGCGGCTTTCGGTAAATCCCAGACTCTTCAGGGTGTCTGCCGCTTCTTCGATTTTTTCAGACACGATCACGAGATCGACATCAGCGGTGGCCATAGGCTCTTGTGCCCAATGATTCACCGCGAGGCCACCGATCATACACCAGGAAATTTCCCGCTCTTCTAACGCTGCGACGAGCCGGGAGACGTCTTTCGCGCCTCCAAGTGTTTGCCAGTCGTAGAATTGCCTTTGTGTCATGTAATCTGCGGATGCGGAATCTAATGGATATAGGATCTTGGGTGGTGCGGATGTAGGCGTTGACTTTACCTGCTCTGAACAATAATCAGTTACCCAAAAAGAAAACTTAAGAAACCGCCGCGACGATCTTCTTTGCCCCATCCGCCATATCATCCGCAGCGACGATGTTGAGGCCGGAGGCGGCGAGAGTGGCCTTGCCTTTTTCCACGTTGTTGCCTTCAAGCCGGACGACGAGCGGGATCGGCAGGCCGGTTTCCTTGGCAGCGGCGATGACACCTTCCGCGATGATGTTGCAGTCCATGATACCGCCGAAGATATTGATCAGGATGCCCTTCACGTTCGAATCACCCAAGATGATTTTGAACGCGGCGGTCACCTGCTCTTTGGAGGCACCACCGCCGACGTCGAGGAAATTGGCGGGATCGCCACCATAGTGCTTGATGATGTCCATGGTGGCCATCGCGAGCCCGGCCCCGTTGACGAGGCAGGCGATATTGCCATCGAGTCCGATGTAGTTGAGATCAAACTCAGAGGCGGCGACTTCGCGGGGATCTTCCTCGGACTTGTCACGCATGGCGACGATGTCCGGGTGGCGGAAAAGCGCGTTGTCATCGAAGCCGAACTTCGCATCGAGCGCGAGCACCCGGCCATCGGGAGTGGTAACGAGCGGGTTGATTTCCACCATCGCACAATCGCAGGAAATGAAGAGCTTGTAGAGGTTTGCGAGGAGCTTGGAAAACTGCTTGGCGATATCGCCTGTCAATCCGAGCGCGGCGGTCAGTTTGCGGATTTCATACGCTTGCAGACCTAACAATGGATGAACAAATTGGCGGACAATTTTCTCGGGCGTGTCATGTGCCACGTCCTCGATGCTCATGCCGCCCGCAGTGGAAACCACGATGACCGGGCGGCAGGTGGCGCGGTCCATCAGTATGGCGAGGTAGTATTCGTGAGTAATGTCCACGGCCTCGGCGATCATCACTTTGCTAACCCGTTTTCCCGCCTCGCCGGTTTGCACGGTGACGAGCGTTTCATTGAGCATTTTACCGGCGAACTCGGCGGCTTGTTCCGGCGACTCGATGAGATGCACGCCCCCCTTGAAGCCGTTTTTAAAATGACCTTTACCCCGGCCACCCGCGTGAACCTGAGCCTTGATGACCAGCTTGGCCCCGGCAAATTCGCGGGCGGCGGCCGCAGCTTCCTCGGGATTGCTGGCCACCCGACCTGCGGGGCTTGGGACTTGGAAACGATCGAAAAGCTCTTTGGCCTGGTATTCGTGAATGTTCATGATGGCGTCTGGGATCGTGCGCTGACACGCGGAAATCGGGCGGACCCTATTCCCCCAACCCGCGCAGGGTCAAGGCATCGTCTTGGAAAATTAAAACCCCTCCAAGCCCATATCCATTCCCAATCAAAACAAATTCCCCAATCCAAATGAAAGCCCGGGTTTTCCAGCGCGGGATTCCAAACACCTAATCTTCCACATCCGTGCTTGTTTTCCCCAAAAAACCCGCCATAGCCTCGCCGCCCGGCAAGCCAGATGCACTGCGAGTCCGGAATATTGACTCAAAATTGATTATGGATACGCCTCCTTTTTCCGAACTCGGGTTGCCCGATGCCTTGCTCGCCGCCATCGAAACCCTCGGCTACGAGCGCCCTTCGCCGATCCAAGCGATGAGCATTCCGCCGGCCCTGTTAGGCAAGGATCTCGTCGGTCTGTCCGCCACCGGCTCGGGGAAAACCGCCGCTTTCACACTGCCGGCCCTTGCGAAACTCAATGTGAAGGAGCTTTACCCGCAAGTGCTCATCCTCTGCCCGACCCGCGAACTCGCGGTGCAGGTCTGTGAGGAGGTCCATCGCCTCGGGGCGAAAATGCACGGTCTCCAGGCCACCCCGGTTTACGGCGGCGCACCCATGGATCGCCAACTCCGGGCACTGCGTTCCGGGGCCCAGCTCGTCGTCGGCACGCCCGGACGTTTGCTCGATCACCTTCGCCGTGGCAGTTTCGACGCCTCGCGGATCAAGATGGCGATCCTCGACGAGGCGGACCGCATGCTCGACATGGGCTTCAAGGACGAGATGGATGAACTCCTCGCCGCCCTTCCCGCTGAGCGGCAGACGCTATTTTTCTCAGCGACGATGAACCCCGGCGTTTCCCGCCTGATTCAGAAATTCGGCAACAGCCCGCAGATCGTCGAGATCCAGCAAAAGGCCCGCACCGTTTCCACCGTCGATCAATCGTATTTCGAAGTCCGCCAGCGTTCCAAGGTCGAGGTGCTTTCCCGCATCTTGGACATGAACCCGCCACGTCTCGGGATCATTTTCTGCAACACCAAGCGCTCGGTCGATGAATGCACCGAAGACCTCGTCAACCGTGGCTACGCCGCCGACCGCCTCCACGGCGACATCACACAGCAAATGCGCGAGCGCGTGCTCAAGCGTTTTCGCGAGGGTGCCGTGGAAATCCTCGTCGCCACCGACGTCGCAGCGCGCGGATTGGACATCGATGAGATCGACATCGTTTTCAACTACGACTTGCCGACCGACCCGGAAGACTACGTGCACCGCATCGGCCGCACGGGCCGCGCCGGCCGCTCGGGTCGGGCGGTTAGTTTTGTCTATGGCCGGGAAATCTATCGGATGCAGGCGATCGAGCGCTACACCCGCTCGGTAGTCCGCCGGGAAAAAATTCCCTCCGTCGAGCAAGTCGAAGGCCGCCGCGCGGATCTCGTTTTCGACGATCTCAAGGAACGTCTTGAGTCTGGTAAATTCGATGCCTATCAGGAAAATATCGACCGCCTGCTAGAGCAAGGCCACACGCCGACCGACATTGCCGGCGCCCTCGTCACGATGATTCGCGAAGCCAGTGGCCGCGAAGGTTCCGCGATCGAAGAGGATCGCGAACCCGTGCGTCAGGAACGCCGTGAAGCCCCGCGCCGCGATGATCGCCCACAGCGCGATGACCGCCCACAGCGCGACGACCGTGGCCCGCGCCCGGAGCGCACCATGCGTCACGACGGACCGCGCGACATCATCCCCACGGAAAATGGCATGACGCGCTTGTTTCTATCACTCGGCAAAACCCACGGCGTCATGGCCAAGGAAATCGTCGGCATGCTCTATCGCGAAGTCGGCCTCCCAGATGGCTGCCTGGGCCGCATCACGCTGTTTCCCAAGCACTCGCTCGTCGATGTCCCGGACCAATTCGTCGGTCAAGTGATCGACCGCACCAAGACCGCCCGCCTACGCGGCCGCCCGTTCCGCATGGACGTGGACCGCGGGCCACAATAGAGGACCTCTGGCGTAAAGATGATCGCAAGTCTTTTCCACGACTGCTCACTCTCGTTACCGGATGCGATCCGGTTCGGGTAACCCCTGCCCCATGACCGCGCCCGACCTCTCAGGAAATCTCCGCCGCTTCGTTCTGTTCACGGTATTCTACAACGCACGGGCCTATTACCCGGTGTTGGCGATTCTGTTCATCGACCTCGGGCTAACATTGGATCAATTTGTCCTGCTCAACCTGATCTGGGCGGCGACGATTTTTCTTTTCGAGGTACCCACCGGTGCCTTGGCCGACACACTGGGGCGGCGGCGTTTGTTGATTTTTTCTGCGAGTCTGATGATCTTGGAAATGCTTTGTCTGCTGCTCGCCCCGCAGGGTGGCGGGGCGCTGCTCTTCGGGATTTGTGTGCTCAACCGCATGCTCTCCGGCATGTCCGAAGCGATGGCCAGTGGTGCGGATGAGGCACTGGCTTACGACTCGCTGCCGGAGGACGGACGCGTGGACGCTTGGGACCGCACGCTCGCCACGGCCATGCGCTGGCGCTCGGTGGGCTTTGTGATTGCGATGGTTCTCGGTGGGCTGCTTTACGATCCATCTTTGATGAACAAGTTGCTGCCGGGAAATTTCCAACTGCCACTCGCGGTGGCGCATCGGCTGCCCGTCGCCATCGTGCTTTGTCAAGGCGTGACCTGTCTGTTTCTAACACTACGAATGGTCGAACCGCCGAATCCAAACGCCCAAGGTGAGGGTGGCTCGTTCCGCAAGGCCTTCAGCCTCACTTTGCAAACCGGCCGCTGGGTTTTCACCAACCCGCACACGTTGGTGATCGTGTTGGTCGGGCTGGCGTTGGATTCGATTGTTAGGAATCTGGCGACGATCAACAGCAGCTACTATCGCCTGATCGAGCTGCCGGAGTGGAGCTTCGGTTTCATCGGTGCGAGCATCGGCCTGTTAGGTTGGTTTGTGCCCGGCATCGCCACCCGGATGAACGCCCGCTTCGGCACTCTAACGAATCTGGCCTTCGCCGCGGCGGGCATCCTGCTCGGCTTGGCGGCGGTCTCGCAAACTTGGCCGATCTTCGGCTTGTTGCCGGTGATGTTCCTGATGGCGACTCTCGGTTTCCTGGGCTTTACCGTTAGCCGGGCGCTGCACCGCGAGGCAGATTCTAGCAGCCGTGCGACGGTGCTCTCGGTCAAGGGGCTTGCCTTCAACCTCGGCTACGGGCTGTTCAGTCTGGGCTTTTCCCGCTTGCTTGCCAGCACGGTCGATCATCCTGAGGGAACTGCCCTCCGCCACGCGCTGCGGTGGCAGGTGCCGGTCTTCGCGGTGGTGATATCGCTGCTTTTCCTGTGGGCGAATTTCTGTTGGAAGCGGAAAGTCTAGTCACCGTCCTCGGCCACGATGCTCGCCGTTCTCAGGTATTCGCAGATCACCGGAATCCGATCGCCGATCGAGGCCATTTCCAACAATTCCTGCCGCAGATCCGCTTCGTGGATGAATTGCTGGCAGATGATGTCGGACATAAGCCCCGGTTCGTCTGCCCGGTCGAGCAACGCGAATACCCCGGCCTGCACCTCTTCCGGCAGTGGCCGCACCGCATCCTCCACCGCGCCGCGCAGGGTTTTCATCGCCGCTGTAGCCTGTTTCTCCGGGGTGAAAATAGAGATCACTGGCTCGATGCTGGCGTAGGGATAATCTCGGTCCTCGTGCCACCCCGTGAAGCGCACCCGCAGGACGCCGTGGATCAGCAATTGCGAGGTGCCATCATCCTGCTCCCGCGACGCCCGCACCAGGCCGATGGTTCCAACCGGGGCAGCACAAAGCGCCGGATCATCCGTTTCGCCACCTAACAATCTAGCGACGGCGAAAAAGCAATCCCCCTCCAGCGCCTCCTCCAACATCTTGCGGTAGCGTGGCTCGAAAATGTATAAGGGCAGTCCGCCGTGCGGGAACAGCGTGCAGTCGGGCAAAAGCATCACGCCGCAGCGCTCGGGAAGATTGATACTGGCCATGTTCCCGCCAACGAATCACCGCGCCCGGCAGGATGCAAGTCAGATAGATACCGGGACGGGCGGATTTTTAGATCTCACGGCGACCGGTGATCGCCGCTACGCGCTGATTGCGGCGGCACCAAAATAAGGCACCAGCGCGTCGGGGATTCTAATAGACCCATCGGCTTGCTGGCATTGTTCTAGCAAGGCAACGTAGAGCCGCGGGAGGGCGGTCCCGGAGCCGTTGAGGGTGTGGGGAAAACGGTTTTTACCCTCGCTGTCCTTGAAGCGGAGTTTCATGCGGCGGGCTTGGAAATCGCTGAACCACGAGCAGCTCGAAACTTCGAGATATTTCCCATGACCGGGTGCCCAGACCTCGATGTCATAAGTCTTGGCGGAGTTCGCGCCTAGATCACCGGTGCATAGCTCGATGGTGCGGTAGTGCAGGCCGAGTTTCTGTAAAATGGACTCGGCGTGAGCAGTTAGATTTTCCAAGACCTCAAGGCCGTGGTCCGGGTGGACGAGTTGCACGAGCTCGACCTTATCAAACTGGTGCATGCGGATGATGCCCTTGTTATCGCGCCCGGCGGATCCCGCTTCGCGGCGGAAACAGGGAGTGTAGGCGACCATTTTCACCGGCAGTTCAGCCTCGGTTAGAAGGGTGTCGCGATAGAGGTTGGTGACGGGAACCTCAGCGGTGGGGGCGAGGAAAAGGCCGTTGATGCCGTGTTCATCGGCATCGGTGCCATACATGTCGTCCTCGAATTTTGGGAGCTGGCCGGTGCCTTCCATGCACTCGCGTTTGACGAGGTGGGGCACGTTCACTTCCTCGTAGCCGTTGGCGGTTTGAGTATCTAGCAGAAAATTGATGAGCGCACGTTCGAGCTTCGCACCCTTGCCACGATAGACCACGAAGCCGGAACCCGCGGTGCGGATACCGTCGTCCCAGTTGATGAGACCGTGTTTGAGGGCGAGCTCGACATGATCCTTCGGCGCTGTTAGGTCGGGCTTGGGGCCCCACTCGCGGACGACCGGATTGGCCATCTCATCGGAGCCGATGGGACAGGCGTCGTGAGGGAGATTGGGGATGTTGAGCAGCAGGTCATTCTGCCGCGCAGCGGCGGCTTCGCACTCGGCATCCAGCGCGGTGATGCGGTCGTTGATGGCGCGGACCTCGGCCTCGATGGCGGTGGTGTCCTCGCCCTTGCCCTTGGCCATGCCGATTTGCTTGGAAATGGTTTTCCGCGTATTTTGGAGCTGCTGCTTGGAGGTTTCCGCAGCCCGGCGCGACTCATCGCAGGCGATGACCTCAGCGACGAGTTTCCAATGATCACCGCCCCGGGTTTTGAGGCGATCTTGAACGGCGGTGGGGTTGTCGCGGATGACGCGGATGTCGAGCATGGCGGCGCGACTCTCACGGGCGATGGGGTGGTGAATCAACGTGAATTTTCCGGGAATGCGGGAAATCAGACGATCTTCAGACGCGCCAAATCCTGAGTGTCGATCAGGCCCACCGGTTTCCCCTCTGTATCGAGCACCACGATGTCGTCGATCCGGTTCTCGCCGATGGTCTTGAGCACTTCCACGGCAAGGGCGTCCGCCTGCACGGTGACGGGGTGGCGGGTCATGAGCTGGGCCACGGGTTTTTCCCCTAACAACGGATCACTGCGGAAACTGCGGGCGAAGTCGCCATGGGTGAAAATTCCCGCCAATTTGCCATCGGATTTGAGGATCAGGCAGGCTCCTGCCCGCGCACGGTTCATGGCGTCTAGGGCGGCGAATACATTGCCCTCCTCGGCGACCGTTGGTAGTTCCGCATCAGCTCGCATGATGTCCGAGACACGAGTGAGCAGCGCCCGTCCGAGCGAGCCGCCGGGGTGATAGCGGGCGAAATCCGCCTCAGTGAAGCCCCGCGATTCTAGCAACACCATGGCCAGCACATCGCCCATGACCAGCATGGCAGTGGATGATGACGTGGGCGCGAGATTGAGCGGGCAGGCCTCGCGCTCGACTGAAGTGTCCAACGTCACATCGCTGTAGTGGGCGAGCGTGGACCCTTGGCTGCCGGTGAGGGCGATGAGTTTCACGTCGTAGCGCTTGATGAATGGCAGCAGGTCGAGCAGTTCGCGAGTTTCGCCGGAGTAGGAAAACGCCAGCACGGCATCGCCATCCGAGAGCAGGCCAAGATCGCCGTGGAGCGCGTTTTGCGAATCCATGACCACGGCGGTGGCCCCGCTGGAATTGAGAGTCGCGGCGATCTTATGGCCGATATTGCCGGATTTCCCGACGCCGACGACGACGATTTTTCCGCGAGTTTCCAACGTGTTCTGGAGAATTTTGACAGCTACGACCAGGCGCATGTCCATCCGGGCGGCCATCCTTTGCAGGCCTTCGATTTCGATTCCAATCACCGTGCGGGCACGCGCCAAGTAGTCCATGGCCCATAACAAAGCGAGATCCCGCGACTTGGCAAGCGCTGCGGCGAGATGCGGGGTTGGGAAAATGGATTTTGCCTCGCAATCCACCTTGTTCCAGCCAGACTGAGGTGATGAAAATTGCAATGACCACCCTCATTCTCGGTTGGCTGTTAGGGACTGGCGCGTTCGGCACCACGATCCAAGTGGTGCCGGTGTTCGAGCCGCTCAGCCTTCAGGGGACCGATGGCGATGAGGCGATTCGTCAGCTTGGGGAGGCTTTGCAAGCCGCCGTGATGTCTCGCCCGATGGCGCTCAGTGGCGCATTCCCCGAGGCGTTGATTGATGCCATCCGCAGCCCGCACCTGTTCCCAACGAACAACCCGAACTACCGGGTCCAAGAGGTCAATTTACTCGTCCTTTGCAACGTCGGCATCCGTGGTGAAATGACCGACAAAGCCCTGACCGTGCGGCTGAATGTCGCCGAACTTGCAATCCCCGCCGACGTGGATCTAACGACCCGCCAGATTTTGAAACTCGCCATCGTCGCGCTGCGGAAAACGCTGGACGATTACCAACGCCTGCAAACGCAACAACTAACAGTCACCGTGATCATCGAAGGCGCGGAAGATGCCAAGGCCAGTCTCCGCGACCTTGGGACGAAATTTGTCATCGCTGGGGAGGCCTCGCCGAATTGATTTAGTTCAAACTTTCAGCACCGGAGTAACTGCGGAATTTGATCAAAATGAGCATCACTCGTGCATAAAATCAGCCCGTGTTGGACTGCCAGTGCGGCTAGCCACAAATCGTTGTTGGGGATCGCTATTCCTTTACTCCGTAGTTGTAGATAAATATGGGCATAGTGGTGGGTAGTCTGGTCGTCTAGCGGTAGCAGCAAAACGCGGGGACTATTAAGAAACCGTTGCAAGTTTGCTGTATTTTTTGATTCCTGATTTCCAGCGGCGAAGCCCGCACGCAGTTCACCAAGGACGACCAGCGGGAGATACAACCGCCGCGCCTCACGAACGATTTGCACCCGCGAGGAGTATCCCCGCATGAAATCGCTGTAAGCATTGGTGTCCAGAACGATGTTCAACGCCAAGCCTCCTCATCGATCCGTTCAAAATCCGCCATCGCGGTGTCGAAAGCCGGGTCTTCTTGCCAAGAACCGATCAAGTCATCGAGATCGTCATGCACAATGATCTTCACATCCAGATTTAGGCCACGTGCCAGGGCCTCTACGGCTACCGCGTTAAGACTTTTCCCCTCATTCTTGGCCCGGCGACGAGCTGCGTCATCAATCGACGCAGAAACACCACGCAACGTGTATTGCAAAGCTTTCATGTAGGCAATCTACCGATATATCGCCTACACAGCAAGTTCCATTCCCACCATTCCCGCATTTTCCCTTTCCATCCGGGGGCGCATTCCGCTTTCATCCGTCAGACCCAATTCATCATGCCGAATCGCCCCAAAGATCCCCGCCCATTCAAACGCGCCATTCTCAAACTCAGCGGTGAAGCTCTGCGCGGAGCGGGTTCACGCGACAACATTTCGCCGGAAATCGTGGACCGCATCGCTCTGGAAATCCGTGAGGCGGTAGAGGGCGGACTCCAGCTCGGCATCGTCGTGGGTGGTGGAAATTTCTGGCGCGGAGCGAGCGCCTCGGCTCGTGGAATGGACCGCGCGACCGCCGATTACGTCGGCATGTTAGCCACCGTCATGAACGCCCTGGCCTTGGAAGGCGCGCTCGAACATCATGGCGTCACCTGCGTCGTCCAGTCCGCCATCGAGATGAAAAACGTCGCGGAAACTTTCATCCGGCGCAAAGCGGAAAAGCAACTCGAAGAGGGCAAGGTCGTCATTTTCGCCGCCGGCACGGGCAATCCGTTTTTCTCCACCGATACCACCGCCGCCTTGCGAGCCAGTGAAATGGGGGCCGACGTGATTCTCAAGGCCACCCAAGTGGACGGCGTTTATGACTGCGATCCACGCATCAACCCGGACGCCCAGCGCTATGAAACCGTGACGTTCCAAGAGTGCCTGTCCAAGCGCCTCAGCGTCATGGATGCCACCGCCTTCAGCCTGTGCATGGACAACCACGTGCCAATCATCGTTTTCGACCTCGCCCCTCACGGCAATCTCTCCCACGCCTTGCGCGGTCAACCGATCGGCACGCTCGTCCACGGCGAGTGATCCTTACAAATTTCAAATCTCAAATTTCAAATCCACCATGGACCCCGAAGAAGCCATTTTCGAAGTCGAGGACGCGATGAACAAATGCGTCGATTACCTCATCCACGAGTTCGCCGGTGTTAGAACCGGCAAGGCCAGCCCCGCGCTGATTGAAAATCTCGATGTTCACGTCCACGCCTACGGGGCCATTTCCAAGCTCAAGAGCCTGGCCGTCATCAACTCGCCCGAGCCGCGAATGCTGCTGGTGCAGCCCTTCGATCCGGCGACCACCCGTGACATCGAGCGTGCCATCCGCGAGTGCAAGCTGGGCCTGAATCCCGCCGCTGCCGACCGCTCGATCCGCGTCCCCATCCCCGAGCTTTCCGAGGAACGCCGGCGGGACATGGTGAAAATGATCAAGCAGCTCGCCGAGGAAGCCAAGGTCCGCCTGCGTGCCGCCCGCAAGGATGGCATGGACTCAGCCAAGAAAATGAAGGCCGGAAATTTCATCACCGAGGACGGCCAGAAGGACTTTGAAAAAGAAGTTCAGGAACTGACTAACAAGTATTCCAAAAAAATCGAAGACCACGCCGTGGCGAAAGAAGCGGACTTGATGAAAGTGTGATCCGCGATTTGCCAGCAAGTGTTTCTCACGCTCAGACTTTGAATAAACCGCCGCGTTTACCGCCGAGGACCGCAGCTCCCATGATGGCGACCGAGAGGAAAACCATCGCCCAGACGCCAAGTGCGGCAGCGAGTTCGGTGCCGTTGCCGAGCGTACTGAGTAACGTGTAAATCGCCTTGGTGATCGGGTAATGTTGTTGCTGTTGGGCGAGGATCAGGCTGTCACTAACTTCTAACATCGCGAAGGCAAACGCGAGGATAGCCCCGGCGGCAAGGTTTGCTCCAATCAGCGGGATGGCGACGCGGAGGAGGGTCCTGATAGGCGTGGCTCCCAGTGATTTTGCAGCCTCCTCCAGCGTGGGATTGCTTTGCTGGAGACCCGCTACGCCCGATCTAACAATGTAGGGCAAGCGGCGGAATGCGTAGGCCACGACGATCAGTAAAAACGGATTCCCCCCGGCACCGATCATGAAATGAAAGGGCTTTCCCTCCTGTGAAAGCGCGAGATAACCGAAGGCCATCACCAGTCCCGGCACCGCGAGCGGCAGCATCACCACCGCATCTAACACTCCACGAAATTTCAAACTGGAACGCACGACGACCCACGCGACTAACAACCCGATGACCAGCGCCACCAACGTGGCGCACCCGGCGTATAACAGACTGTTCTGGATCGACGGCACGACCAGACCATTCCCCAGCGCCTCAATGTAATGCCGCATCGTGAACTCGTCTGGAATCACCGTGCCATACCACCGGCCCGCGCAGGAAAGCAGCAGCACACCGAGATGCGGAATCGTTGCGAGAGCGAAAATCCCCAGAAATAACAAGCCACAAGCCGCACCTCGCCAACCGCCGACGCGCAGGGAGGTCGCCCGACCCTTGGGCCGTGGCGCGGTGCCGAGCGGCGAGCGACCCATGATGAGCTTGGATAGGGCGAAGACCCCAGCGGCGACGATCAACAGGATGGCGGTCAACGCATAGGGTACCGGGTTTTTATCCAAGCCCTTGATTCCGTCGAAAATCTGCACTGGGGCGACCCGCGCGAAGTCGAACACCAGCGGTACGCCAAGCTCGGTGAAGGCCCAGATGAAAACGATGGTCGCCCCCGCGAAGACACCGGGCATGGCCAGCGGCAGGGTGATCCGGAAAAACCGCTTCCACGGCGGGCAGCCGAGATTTTCCGCCGCCTGCTCCATCGCCGGATCGAGATTGGCCAGCGCCGCGGCGATGTTCATATAGAGAATCGGATAGAGATGGAGCGCGTTCATCACCACGATGCCGAGGAAGCGCCCATGGGCCAGCCAGTCATACGGATGGCTCGCCGCCATCACTCCGGAGTCGATGAGAAAAGCGTTGAATGCGCCATTCACCCCCATCATCTGCTTGATGCCGACCGCGCCGACGAAGGGCGGCAGAATCATCGGCGCGAGCACTAACACGCCGAGTGCCCGCTTGCCGAAAAAGTCATAACGGTGGCCGACGAGCGCCAGCGGAAACGCGATCGCCAGCGTCGCCAGCGTGCTGAACAGACCGAGCGCGAAAGCATTCCACAGCCCTTCCCGATAGATCGGATTGCGGAAAATCGTGGCGAAGAAATCCAGCGTGAGGAAATGCGACCCATCCGCCCGCGTCCCCTCGAAGGCCTGCTTCACCACCGTCCCTGCCGGATAGATGAAGAACACCGCGAACAACACGCTGACGGCGATGGAGATGGTGATGGCGTTACCGCGTTTCATGGCGGGATCATTACAGCGCGACGAATGCCACCAAGCGAAAAAAATAGTGCATCGCCCGATGAGTGGCGGTGGGAGTTTGGAAAAACATGCTACAGCTTTCCCAGAACGAGACAGAACCGTGGTTGAGGTCGCTCCCGACTAACAAGCGCTGATTCCAGTTTAGATAAATGGTTGGCAGGACTTTCATCCGCCCGGCGAGAAAAGTGCTTACTTTAGCAGCGTTTTCACGTGTTCCACATAATTCGCCGGGCCGCCTTCCTGGTAGCCGGTGCGGCTGATCTCCTTGCCCATAGAGTTCATCAGCAGGACGGTGGGAAAACCTTCCACTTTGAATTCCTCCGCGAGCTTATCGTTCTGTTCCTTTTCCTTGGCCGGAAGCTTTTTCTCGTGGGGAAAGTCCAGTTCCAGCATGATCAGGTTCTTCTTCGCATATTCCTGAAACTCCGGTTGATCGAAGACTTCCTGCTTGAGCTTGATGCACCAACCACACCAATCGGAGCCGGTGAAATCTGCTAGAATTTTCTTTTTCTCGTCCTTCGCCCGTTTCTTGGCGACTTCCAGATCCGTTTCCCACTTGAAAACATCCGCGTTCGCTGCAGCCGTCTTCGCCGCCGCTTGATCCTCGACAAATTTTTTATCATCGTCCGAGAGTTTCGCCATCGGCAGCTTCAACGGGTGGCCACTCGCCTGCACGATGACGACTTGCTCGCCATCGGTGCGCACGTAATCCCCATCCACCGTCCGCTCCGAGCCAGCTTCCTTCCATGTTCTGGCATCGAGAGTGGCAGGTAAAATCAGCGAGACAGCGGAGAGGAGGAGTGCGTGCTTTTTCATGACGGAATGATTTTTATTTCGGTATTTAGAGGAAGAGTTTCGCCCCCACTTGTCAACGCTGGGTTTTTGAATCCTAAATCTTCCCCAATACCTCGGCGAACACCGTCAACGTGTCATCCAGATCTGCCTCGGTGTGAGCGAGGGAAATGAAGCCGGTTTCATAAGGCGAAGGTGCGAGATAAATGCCTTTGTCGAGGCAGCCCCAGAAGAATTTTTTGAAGAATTCCAGATCCTGCTTCATCACGTCGCTGACATTGATGATTTCCCGGTCGGTGAAAAACAGGCAGAACATCGAGCCGACCCGGTTGAAACGGTAATGCACGCCTTTTTCTGCTAACAGTTTTCGCAATCCTGCCTCGAAGTGCGCCCCAAGCGAGTCGAGTCGGGCGAAACCCGAACGCTGATCGAGTTCGCGGAGTTGCGCGAGCCCAGCGGCCATCGCCAGCGGATTGCCGCTGAGCGTGCCAGCCTGATAGACCGGGCCGACCGGCGCGAGCATGTCCATCACGTCCGCCCGCCCGCCGAAGGCCCCGACGGGCAACCCGCCACCGATGACCTTGCCGAAGCAACTGAGATCGGGCGTTAGATTTTCCAGTCCCTGCACGCCCGCTTTACCGAGTCGGAAGCCGGTCATCACCTCGTCGAAAATCAGCAGCGCTCCGTATTTTTTCGTGATCGCTGAGAGCAGCTCAAGGTAGCCCGGCTTGGGAAAAACCAGCCCGGCATTGGCTGGATAGGACTCGACGATGATGGCGGCAATTTCCTCACCCCGCGCGGCAAAAAGGGACTCAAGCGCGGCGGGATCGTTGTAGGGCAGGACGATGGTTTTCTCCGCGAAAGCCTTGGGCACTCCAGCAGAATCCGGCTCACCATGCGTTAGGGCTCCGGAGCCGGCGGCTACTAACAGCGAGTCGCTATGACCGTGGTAACAGCCATCGAATTTCACGATAGAATCGCGTCGCGTGAAACCCCGGGCCAAACGGATCGCGGACATCGTGGCCTCGGTGCCGGAGTTACACATCCGGACTTTTTGCACCGACGGCACCCAGTCGCAGATGGTGCGGGCCATTTCAACCTCAAACATGTTAGGGATGCCGAAGGAGATGCCGTCCTTCGCGACCTCGTGGATCGTGTTGGTAATGACGATGGGAGCGTGGCCAAGAATGTTAGGCCCCCATGAGCCGATGTAATCGATGTAGTGCTTGCCGTCGATATCCTCGATGCGGCTGCCCTTGGCGCGGCGGACGAAAAACGGCTCGCCACCCACATTTCTGAAGGCTCTGACCGGCGAGTTTACGCCACCCGGAATAAGTTCCTTGGCGACGGCGAAGATTTTTTGCGAGAGCGGGCCTTGCGGATTCATGGGCGGACCATGCAGGAGGAATCGCCGGGGGCCAATCGCGAAGCGGCGGGATTGCGGGAAATTTAGAAAATCCGACAAGTAACGCCCTCGCACAGGATCACCTCGTCACCGGCGCCGGGGACATAAACCGCTCGCGGGAAATAGCGGGTCCGCAGTTTTTCCAAGCTCCCGGCTGGCGGAGACGCAGGCATTTGGAATTTCATCACGCCGCGATCGTGGAGATCCAGCGCGGCTAACAACAACGGCGCGGCGAAGGGCTGCGTCTCCAGCACCCGCGATCCGGCCCGCAGCAGGGCCTCGGCGCGTTTTGCGTATTCTGGTAGATCCAGCAGCGCCGCGAGCTTCAGCAGATTCTCCGCAGCCAGGTGATTCGGCGACGGCTCGGCTCCGTCATAGTCCTCGCGGATGACCATCAGGGTCTCGCCCGCCAGCTCCGAGCGCATGACGTATCCCGCCCGCGTGGCATCCCAAAATCCGGCATCTAACGCTTGCTGGAGTTCATGCGCCCAGTCCAGCCAACCCGCGCCGGGCGATGTCGCGTGCAGTTCGATCAGCCCGAAAAT
Organism: Akkermansiaceae bacterium; assembly: GCA_025354565.1. Classification (GTDB taxonomy): domain Bacteria; phylum Verrucomicrobiota; class Verrucomicrobiia; order Verrucomicrobiales; family Akkermansiaceae; genus Luteolibacter. The sequence goes on along the minus strand of JANXMQ010000253.1, from coordinate 3,035 downwards.
GAGGAACACATAATCCGCCGGAAACGCCCGCACCTTCCCACGCTGACCGCGATACGTGCGGAAAAGATTTACCCCGTCCCAAAGCTGGCTTTTCAAAAACGCCGCCGCTTCATTCGCCGCCGCCGCCAGGTCCTCCCGCGCGAACACCCGCGCCCCACGCGCCAGCGCCCCGCTCGCCAGGCCATTCCAAGCCGTCACGATCTTGTCATCCCGGTGCGGCGGCGGGCGTTGTCCCCGCGCATCTAGCAGAATCCCCCGCCCCACAGCCAGCCGCTCCCGGATCTCCGCTTCCGGGCAATCAAACATCACCGCCAACGCATCATCGCGCATCGCCCGAAAGAGCGTGTTCTGATTCACCAACTCGCCGTGCGGATCACTCTCAGGCCGCGCGTTCCCCAGCGCCTCTACCTGATAGGCCGCTGAAAAAATCGCCGCATCGCGTGGCTCTAGCAGCGCGGAAATTTCCCCCGCCTCCCATGTCCAGAACGCACCCTCGCGTTTTTCCAGCGCATCCGCCGTTGCCAAGCTATCGGCATCCTCCGCTGCATGAAATGCTCCGCCGGAATCGCGCAATGTCTCTAGCAGATAACGGAAAATCCCCTCCGCCACCTCGCGGAAGATCGCCTCGCTGGAAATCTGCCAGCCGTCCAGATAAGCCATAGCGAGCTGCGCCTGATCGTAGAGCATTTTCTCATAGTGCGGCACATGCCAGTAGCGATCCACCGAGTAGCGATGAAACCCACCGCCGAGGTGATCGTGCATCCCACCCGCCGCCATCGCCTTCAGCGTGCGTTCGCTCATTTCCCACGCCATTTTCCCCTCCTCACTCGCCGGGTCGAAGCGCTCGCCCAACTGCATCAGCGCCCGGACGATCACCGGTCGAGGAAATTTCGGAGCCCCCCCGAAGCCGCCCCAGTCCGCATCAAACATCGCCTCGCAGCGATCCAGAAAATCGCCGAACACCCGCGCGTCCGGCAATCCCCGCAACACCGCCGTCGCCGCCGCCTCTTCTTGCAAATGCGCCATCACCCGCTCTGCGCTCGACTCCATTTTCGCCCGATCATCCCGCCACAGCCGCCCGAGTTCATGACAAACTCGCGTAAATCCCGCCCGCCCGCCCCGATCCTCAGGCGGGAAATACGTGCCCCCCACCACCGGTTTCCCCTCAGGCGTCAGCCACACGCTCATCGGCCACCCCCCCTGCCCGGTCGTCGCTTGGACGAAGGCCATGTAGGTCGCATCGATGTCCGGTCGCTCCTCCCGATCCACCTTCACGTTGATGAAATGATGGTTCATCACCGCCGCCACCTGCTCATTTTCAAAACTCTCCCGCTCCATCACATGACACCAGTGGCACGTCGAGTAACCGACCGATAGAAACACCAGTTTGTCCTCCGCCCGCGCTCGGGAAAACGCCGCCTCTCCCCACGCCTGCCAAGCCACCGGATTCTCGGCGTGTTGCAGCAGGTAGGGCGAGGTTTCGTGGATCAACGCGTTCGGCATGGCTTGAGGATGCCACCCTGCGCCTGACAGTCGAGGCACATCAGTCGGCCTTTGAGATTGAGTTCATTGGCTGCCATTGGGTTTGGAGTGAATTTGGGCCGATCAAAAAGGCATTGGCCTACATAGGATTTATCGCTAAAGCCATCGCCATCCCACATGAAACGCCACCATTTTCCACTGCTCTTGGCCCTGATCTGCGCGACCACCGTCAATGAAAATGGCGTAGTGTTTTAATTTCCAATGTGTCGCAAAAATGAATTTAAACCGGCTCCAGTATAACTTTATTCGAAACTGTTCGCATCCTCAATCGCAGGAGATTGCGGAGGACTTGCGGCGAGGACATGCTCCCCATGGGGATGGCAGCAGGCGTGAACATCACACAAGCGAACATTCAAAACATGGAGGTAAATGGCCGTGGTGTCCAGTCTAGAATGACCAGTTGGAGTTGGATCTCCCAGAGGTCTGCGCCGCCTTCGAGCATGTAGGTCGCGCAACTGTGTCGGATGAAGTGGCAGCAGCCACTGCGATTGATGCCAGCGGCCCTGAGCCACTTCTTGAACAGATGGCCCACGGACCCGGGCGCGAAGCCCCCCGTATCCGGTGAGGAAAAGGGCATCGGTCGAATCGGCGGACTCGGCGAGCAAGGGGCGGGAGCGCACTAGATATTCGCCAAGCATGGCGAAAGCGTGTCTGCCAGCAGGGACCCCACGTTAGCGTCCGGGTTATCCATCGCGCACGCGCACGGTGCATTGAATGGAATTGGTAAAAAATGGTAGCCAACATGTAATACTGAACTCACACAACTCGCTCATACGACTGCGGGAAGCGTCTCAATTTGAATTCGGTCTTTCCTCCCCGCCGTGGATGGACTATAGATTGCGCATAAATAATGAATACCTACCCACGAGCATCATGGTCGATTGCGGCGTTCGTAGGAATTGCTTCAGGGGTGGTTCACTTTCTTGTGGATGATCGGTGGGCGCGAATCGGGGCGACTGGTGAGCCAAAATTTGAAGTGCCGACTTGGTGGATGGTTAGAGAGAGCGTGATTGTGGGTCTATTGCTTGCCCTGTTAGTGGGCGGGATAGGTGCGGGAGTCCGACGGATCTGGGGAGGTAAAAAATGCCACGCTGCATGAAACGACAATTGCGCCGATGCTTGCTCATCGTCGGCGTGGCTGTCGGGCTAGTCGTTTTCGGCACCGTCCTTCTCGTTTGCTCCGGCTTTCGCGACCAACTCGGCAGCGCGGATGTTGCTTTAGTCCTTGGCAGCAAGGTCAATCCCGATGGCACCCCCACTCCGCGCCTCTGCGCCCGACTTGATCGGACGGTCGAGCTGTATCGAGCCGGTTATTTCCCTGTGGTTATCGCCAGCGGCGGCACTGGCAAGGAGGGCTATGACGAGGCGACCGTGATGCGCGATTACCTTGTGGCAAACGGTATCCCAACAGAGCGCGTCATCGTGGATAGCGGCGGGACGACAACTTTTGCCAGCGCCAAGAACGCCACCCAAATTGGCCGCCAGCGAGGATT
>JANXMQ010000249.1 GCA_025354565.1 Akkermansiaceae bacterium | reverse complement strand
GATCACACGGATAAACACGGATAATGAATCAGTTGGAATATTTTAGGTATTCACCCAAAGGATGAGTTCGGCGTCTTTCGTAACTCTTTTCTTATCCGTGTCTTCTGTGCAATCCGTGGTTCCCATCTTCCTTTGTAGGTTTATCTCTGCTGCTTCACAGCAGGCCCAGAGCCGCCGAGATCAGCAGATCATCATCGATCAGCCACTTCGCGGCTTCGGTGCCGGGATTGGAGACTTTCGGTGGGGCGGTGGACTCGGAGACGTCGATGGTGAGGCCCTCGCCACGGATTCTGCGGGCGAGGCCGCCAGCATCATAAATCGCGATGTATGCAGCCAGCACCTTCACGGCGGCCTGGCTGGCGGCGGTTTCATCATTGCGGCCTAACAATGCATCCAGCAGGATCGGTGTTGGGTCCACCGCACAGGCCAAGCGCGTGACCGCGCCGGTTTCCATGCTCGTAATGCCCACCGCTCCTGCCGTCTCAAGCTCGCTGACAAGCGCCTTGGCTCGCGCTTCCAGACCCGATTTGGCGAGCGCCGCAGGCAGCTCGGCTTCTAGCCCGGTAGCTAACAAAACTTGGCGGGCGTGAAGTCGCGCCCAGTCCGGTGAACGCAGGGCCGAGTCGCCATCCGAGCCGGTGCGGCGGCCAGCGACACCAGTCTGCACGAACGCGGCGATTGCCTCTGCGGCGCGGCTGCACTTGATTCCGGCGCAGACTGGCGCGAGGGCGAAGGCGGCGAGCCGACTGGAGAGCAACACGTTGCCCATGGCTTGCATTTTCGCCCCTAACAACGCATCACGCTCGCGTTTCACGGTGAAAAACTCCATCGCACGCCGCAGGGTGACCTCCATTTGCGGAATGTCCCAGGGCTTGGTCATGTAGCGGAAAATCCCCCCGACGTTGATCGAGCCGATGGCAGCGTCGATGTCGGAATAGGCAGTGGATAGAATTTTGATGACGTCCGGATATTGCTCGGCGATCTTCGAGAGGAATCCGACACCGGTTTCGTTAGGCATCCGTTGGTCGGTTACGATGATGCCGATCTCATTGGCATGCTGGCGGAAAACGGCCAGCGCCTCGACCCCGTCTTCGGCCTCGAGGATTCTGAATTTCTCCCCGAACAAACGGCGGAAATATTTGCGGGTATTGGCCTCGTCATCCACGAAGAGGATGGCGTAGCGTTGATAGTCATAGGCGTCGATCTCGTTGCTCATGGTGGTCGGTGGGGAAAGCGGGTTGTTTAGAACTTTAGTGGCGGGAGAATGATAGAATCAGGTGGGTTGGTCGAGAACGGATTCCGGATCCGAGGTGAAGCTGGGTGCCGGAAAGGCGATGCGGAAGCGAGTGAACTCCGTGGGACGGCTGTCCACCTCGATGATCGCCTTGTGCGCTTGAAGGATCTGGTGGGTGATCGAAAGCCCCAAGCCCATCCCCTTGCCCACGTCCTTGGAGGTGAAAAAAGGATCAAAAATTTTCTGCAAATTCTCCGGCGGGATGCCGATCCCGTTATCGCGGATCGTGACTTGCCAGCCCTCGCCGACAGCGTCAAAAACCACATCGATCCGGCCGGGATCGCCGCCGATGGACTCGATGCGCTGGTGGATGGCGTCGATGCTGTTTTGGAAAAAATTGATGAAGACCTGGACCAGTTGATTTGGATTGCCGCTGATCAGGGCGATGTCCGGGGATTTCAGGTTGAACGCGATTTCCTTACCCACCTGGTGGCTGACCATGCGGCGGGCGCGACCGACGATTTCCGCGAGGTCCGCGTCGCCGGAGGTGGCCTTGTCTTCGCGGGTGAACTTCCGCAGGTCGATGACGATTTGTGAAACCCGTTCGACGCCCTCGCGGATGTCCTTGAGGATGTCCGTATAGTCCGGCTGATCCTTGTCTGGCATCAGCTTGGTAAAGGTTTCCAGGGCATGAAGTCCGGCGCTGGCGTAGTTTAGCGGATTGTTGATTTCATGGATGATGCCCGCGCTCATCCGGCCGAGCGCGGAGAGTTTTTCGTTACGCACCATCAGCACCTCGTTTTCCTTGATCTGTTCGAGGGCGGAGTGCAGTTCGGTATTAAGATCCACCATCTCGCGGCGGACGCGGGCCATGGCGATTTGATTTTCCAAACGGAGCGCGAGTTCGGCGGTGGAAAAGGGTTTGGTTAGGAAATCGTTAGCTCCGGCCTGGAGCGCGGCGAGCTTGGTGGATTCGTCGGCACGAGCCGTTAGAATAATGACGGCCACGCCACGAGTGCTGTGGTTTTCTCGAATACGTTGGCACACTTCCACACCATCCATCTCGGGCATCATGTGGTCGAGCAAAGCAAGCTGGGGACGCCGCAAGCGGGCGAGTTCCAACGCCTCCGCACCATCCGAAGCCTCGATCACATCCACATCCTCAAGCTGCATCCGCAGGAAGCGGCGGATGTCCGGCTCGTCATCCGCGATCAGGACGAGGGGGCGTGCGCCACTCGGACGGGTGCCGATCAATGGCGAAGCGATCGGCCCGCTAGGCTGCAGCGGAGTGACCGTCCGCGGGGCCATTTTCCCCGGAATCGACATGGCCGCACGACGATGCAGATTGGCGATATTGCCGCCGTCTTTGAGCGGCTCGTCGTCTTCCGTTAGACTGGAAATTTCCACCACTGAGGCCTCGGCGGGCAAGCAGATGGTGAAGATCGTGCCGTGTCCGAGTTGACTGTCCACCTTCACTTCGCCGTCCATGGCTTCGGTAAGGCTGCGGACGAGGGCGAGGCCGATTCCCGCGCCTTGGAACTTGCGCGTGGACGAGGTGTCCACCTGCCAGAAGCGCTCGAAAATCCGCGGCAGGACCTCGGGCGGAATCCCCACTCCGGTATCCTCGACAGTGAGCTTGAGCTGATGTTCCGCGACCAGCACCTTCACCTCGATGGTGCCGCTAGAAGGGGTAAATTTAATGGCGTTGATGACGAGGTTGAGCAGGATTTTATCAAACTTGTCACGGTCTAGCAGAATGGCATCACTATCAGTTTTACAATCCCACAGCAGTGCCACGCGGTCCTGCTCGGCGAGGTGGCGGAGCGAGCGCAGCAGACCCTCGATGTGGGCACCGATCAGCGTCGGCTGGCGGTTGACATCGGCGTGGCCGGTATCGAAACGAACGAGGTCCAGCAGGTCGTCGATCAGCTTGAGCAGGCGCAAGCCGTTCTGCTCTAACATCATCGTCATTTCCTGGATGATCGGTTCTGCCGGAGCCTGGCGGGCGAGCACCGTCCGCAGCCGCTCGGTGATGCCGAGCATGATCGTCAGTGGGGTACGGAGTTCGTGACTGATGTTGGCAAAGAAGCGGGTTTT
>JANXMQ010000246.1 GCA_025354565.1 Akkermansiaceae bacterium | reverse complement strand
TCGCCGGAGCAAAACCAAACGATCGTTTGACTTTATGGAAATCAAGAATTTCAAACCCACAACCTGTGGTAGCGTCCGAACTGTAGGCGCCTGTATATCGGCGATCCGCCCAAAATCTCAAAAGCTCGACAGGCTGCTAGGCACGGGCAAAAATAAACGTTCTCTAATCGCTCTCGACGGCAAAACAACCATTGCTGAGGTCAAAGGCAGCCGACACAAAATTAATGAAAAGTATGTGCCATGGGGCGTAAAGACTTTTGCATTGGAAACGACGCAAGGCTATTCGATTGGTGATGCCGTGATGGTTTATCGGCCAAGCACGGCGGCATGGATTTCTGATATCCACATGGACAAGATCGCGCCACGCCCGGGCACTACGCAGTGGAGCGCCGGTGGTTATAACCTCACGTTCGAGCGTACCATCACAGCGATCGAAGGAAACCGGATCACGCTGGACGCCCCAGTGGTGAATGCCATGGAGGAAAAGTATGGTGGTGGATTCGTTTATCGTTACGAACAGAAAGGCCGGTTGGACCATGTTGGAGTGGAAAATCTCCGACTCGAATCCGAGTATCAGTTAGGCAAGGAAAATGAGGATGAAGCACATGCTTGGGTCGGTGTCTCTCTGGAGCATGCCGCCAACTCGTGGGTTCGAAATGTGACAGTTGTCCATTTCAGTCATGGGGTCATGCTGGGCTCGGGAGCTATTTTTGTCACTGTTCAGGATTGCGCGTGCCTCAAACCGGTCTCGCTCATCATCGGCGGCCGGCGTTATCCTTTCGACGTTGGCGGCCAGTATTGCCTGGTTCAGCGCTGTTACAGCGATAACGCCCGTCATGCGGAGGCAACGAGTTCAAGAGTCCCGGGACCCAATGTTTTTCTGGATTGCCTGGCTGAGAACACCCATGCCGACACAGGGCCACACCATCGCTGGGCAACCGGAATCCTGTGGGACAATCTCAAGGGCGGCCAATTCAATGCCCAGGACCGCGGCAACATGGGCTCGGGTCATGGTTGGGCCGGGGCACAGCAGGTATTCTGGAATTGCGAAACGACAACCATTTGCGTCCAACAACCACCCACGGCGCAGAACTACGCCATCGGATGCACGGGAAAAATCACGACTGGAGCCCTTCCCAATCGCACACCGGGGCACTACGAATCGCAAGGAACCCATGTAACTCCGCGAAGCCTCTATCTCACGCAGTTGAAGGATCGACTTGGCATGGCAGCCGTCGAGAATGTAACCACGGAAGCGCAACGCAAGGGAACGATTTACGATCTTCTCAAAAAGAACTTAGGTCAGTGAAGCGAATCCCAACCTAACAAAAATATCTTGGCACGCGGGGAACTAGAAAATGCACTACCTAAGACTCTTTCCCGCATTGCGGCTCGCACTGATTACGGCGTTGTTTCTTGCTCCCGCGCGGGCGGCGGACCCCCTGCGATACAACCGCGACATCCGCCCGATTCTCTCGGACAACTGCTTTGCCTGTCATGGACCGGATAAAAGCAAAGTCAAAGGTGAGCTGCGGCTGGATGTGCGGGAATCCGCTGTCAAAGCGGCAAAATCGGGTGAGTTTGCGATCGTCCCCGGTGATGCCAAGAACAGCGAATTAGTAAGGCGGATTTTCTCGACCGACGAAGATGAAGTGATGCCAAAGCCGGAGTCGCACAAATCTCTAACTGCGCCCCAGAAAGCGATGCTGAAACGGTGGATCGAGCAGGGGGCGAAGTATGAACCGCATTGGGCTTTCGTGCCGCTTGAACCGGTCACGGTGCCTACGGTGAAACGGCAGAATTGGGCGCGCAATGACCTCGACCGATTCATTCTCTCGCGCCTGGAGAGCGAGCAACTCACGCCTTCGCCCGAGGCGGCAAAGGAGACCTTGATTCGCCGGGTGACGCTCGATCTCACCGGCCTGCCGCCCACGCTGGCGGAGGTGGATGCGTATCTAGCGGATCAGTCGCCGCAGTCTTATGAGAACGTGGTTGAGCGCCTGCTAAAGTCGCCGCACTACGGCGAGCGCATGGCGGTGGACTGGCTCGATGCGGCGCGATATGCGGACACCAACGGCTATCAGGTGGACCGTGACCGAGAGCTCTGGCCGTGGCGCGATTGGGTGATCAAGGCGTTCAATGACAACCAGCGTTTCGACCAATTTACCATCGAACAAATCGCGGGCGACCTGCTGCCAAATGCCACGCTGGAGCAGAGAATCGCGTCGGGATTCAATCGCAACCCCATGCTCAACGAAGAAGGCGCGATAATCGCCGAGGAGTTCCTCGCGGATATGGTCGCCGACCGAGTGGAGACGACCGCCGCAGTGTGGCTCGCACAGACTTTCAACTGCTGCCGTTGCCACGACCACAAGTTTGATCCCTTCACCCAGCGGGATTTTTATTCGTTGAAGGCATTTTTCCACAACGTTACTGAGACCGGCATTGGCAGAGACGGGACGCCGATTCGGATCAACGCACCACCGTTTGTGAAACTGCCCGCGCCGGAGATCGAGGCGAAGATCGCCGCGCTGTCTGCGGAGGTTTTGGAGCTTGAGCAAGCCATCAAAGTTGCCGATGCCGATGCCGCCAAGGCGAAGGCCACCGTGGAAAAAAATCAGGTCGCAGCGACGCTTGCTTGGACCATTCTCGGCCCAACGGCACTCACGTCAGCCAGCGGTGCCAAGCTGACGATCCAGCCGGATGGGGCCATTCTCGCCAGCGGTGCCAATCCGGCCAATGAGACATACACACTCACCGCCCCGGTCACGTTGGGGACCATCTTCGGCCTCCGGGTTGAGGCCCTGCCCGACGACTCATTGCCAGCGCACGGCCCCGGACGCGCAATAAATGGCAATTTCGTCATGACCGATGTCCGCCTGGTTGTGAACGCCCCAGCCGTTGCCGCCCGTTCCGTGGATCTCAAAACTGCCGTGGCCGATTTCAGCCAAGCGCAATTTCCGGTCGCCAATGCCATCGATGCCGACCCAAGCAGTGGTTGGGCGATCCAGCCCGAACTAGGAAAACCGCACACGGCGGTGTTCGCTCCGGCGGCACCGATCACCGTGGATCCGGGTGCCACAGTGACCATCACCCTCAGCTTCAATTCGCCCAATACCAACCATCAGCTTGGACGCTTTCGCCTCGCGGTCACCAATGCCCCGACCGCCGTCGCCCAGTTGGCGACCACCAACTTGCCGCAGCCAGAGCAGAAGAAATTGAGCGACCCCTTGAACGCGCTGAAGAAGCAAATCGCCAAGACAGAGAGCGAATTTCCCACCACACTCGTCATGGACGAGATGAAGGAAGCCCGCCCGACTTTCATCCTCATCCGCGGAGCCTACGACAAAAAAGGCGAACTCGTCACCGCAGCTACACCCGCCGTGCTGCCGCCGATACCTGAGGGCGAACCGCGCAATCGCCTCAGCCTCGCGAAATGGCTCGTCAGCCCGCAAAATCCCCTCCCCGCCCGCGTTACGGTCAACCGCTTCTGGCAGCAGGTGTTTGGCACCGGCTTGGTGAAAACCAGCGAGAACTTCGGCGCACAGGGCGCGCCACCGAGCCATCCCGAGCTACTCGATTGGCTTGCGCTGGAATTCATCCGCAGCGGTTGGGACGTGAAGCATCTCATGACCCTCATGGTGACCAGCGCGACCTACCGCCAGCAATCACAGCTCACGCCCCTCCTGCACGAGCGCGATTTGGAAAACCGCCTCCTCGCACGCGGCCCGCGCTTCCGCCTCATGGGCGAGTTCGTGCGCGATCAGGCACTCACGGCGAGTGGATTGTTAGTCGATAAAATCGGCGGCCCATCCGTGAAGCCCTACCATCCGCCCGGCCTCTATGAGCAGGTCGCATCAGGCAGCAGCGGCACTACCACCTACGTGCCCGGCAAGGGCGATGACCTCTACCGCCGCAGCCTTTACACCTACTGGAAGCGCTCCGTGCCGCACCCCGCCATGCTCGCGTTTGGCACGCCCTTCCGTGAAACCTGCACTCTCCAACGCACGCGCAGCAACACGCCGCTCCAAGCGCTCAACCTGATGAATGATGACACCTACACCGAGGCCAGTCGCTTCCTCGCCGAGCGCATGATCCGCGATGGCGGCACCAGCATGGAAACCCAGCTCACGCACGGCTTCCGCCTCGTCCTCTCCCGCGCACCGCAGCCGCAGGAAATGCGCGTGCTCATCCGCGCTTACGACCGTGCGCTCGCCGATTTTCAAAATGACGCCGCTGCCGTGATATCCCTGCTCAACATTGGCGACAAGAAAACCGATCCCAATCGATCCACCCCCCAACTCGCCGCCATGGCCACCGTGGCCAGCACCATCCTCTGCTTGGATGAAACGGTCACGAAACAATGAACCCACTCCATCTCTCCCGCCGCCAGTTTCTCGGTCGCACCAGCCTTGGTCTGGGTTCCATGGCGCTGACTTCGCTGCTCAATCCACGGCTGTTCGCAGCCGGTGCACCGCATTTCGCACCCAAGGCGAAACGCATCATCTATCTGACTCAAGCGGGCGCGCCCTCGCAGTTAGAGACCTTTGATTACAAGCCTGGTTTAGCGGCGTTGTTCAACACCGATATGCCCGCCTCCGTGCGTGGCGACCAGCGACTCACCGGATTCACCTCCGGCCAAGCGCACCTTCCCATCGCTCCCTCGGTTTACAATTTTTCACAGCACGGCCAAAGTGGCATGTGGATCAGTGAATTGCTGCCCCACATTGCCAAGCACGCCGATGACATCTGTTTGATCCGCTCCATGTTCACCGAGGCGATCAATCACGATCCCGCGATGACGCTGCTGCAAACTGGCAATCAAATCGGCGGGCGGCCTTCGTTCGGCTCATGGGTCTCTTATGGCCTCGGCACCGAGAACGAAAACTTGCCGGCCTTCGTTGCCATGATTTCGCGGCCGAGCGGCCCCACCAATGCCCAGCCGCTGCACGAGCGCATGTGGAGCTCGGGCTTTCTGCCCGCCAAGTATCAAGGCGTGCGGTTCTCGCCCAGCAAAGATCCCGTGCTCTATCTTACCAATCCCGACGGCATCTCGCGCGAACGCCGCCGCGCGATGCTCGATGATCTCGGCGAACTCAACCGGCTCTCGTTCGCAGAATATCAGGATCCGGAAACGCAGAATCGCATCGATCAATTTGAAATGGCCTTCCGCATGCAGGCCAGCGTGCCGGAACTCGCAGACCTGTCGAAGGAACCCGCCAGCGTTTTCGAGAGCTACGGTCCCGAGTCGAGAAAACCCGGCACCTATGCCGCCAACTGCATCCTTGCCCGCCGCCTTGCCGAGCGCGGTGTCCGTTTTATCCAGCTCTATCACCGTGGTTGGGACCAGCACAACGACCTCCCCAAGGGCATCAAATCCCAATGCTACGACGTGGACCAGCCCAGTGCCGCCCTACTCGCCGACCTCAAACAGCGTGGCCTGCTCGACGACACCCTCGTCATCTGGGGCGGTGAATTTGGCCGCACCGTGTTCTCCCAAGGCACGCTCACCAAGGACAACTACGGTCGGGATCACCATCCGCGCTGCTTCAGCATGTGGATGGCTGGCGCGGGCGTCAAACGGGGCCACGTCTTCGGCGAGACCGATGATTTCAGCTACAACATCGTCAAGGACGGCGTCCACATCCACGACCTCAATGCCACCGCATTGCACCTGCTAGGCATCGATCACACACGCCTGACCTTTCGCTTCCAAGGCCGTGACTACCGGCTAACAGATGTGCATGGGGAGCTTGTGAAAGGAATCCTCGCGTGATGACGGGCGGATTGGGTGTTTGCCAGAGCGAGCGATATTTCACCCTGATTTCGAGGTTTACGCATTGATCTCGCCTGCCATGCTGCGCCCGTGCATCCACTTGGAAAACGCGTAGCAGGCATCATGATCCCTGCATTTTCGCCGCGCCGGGAGGGCGATCTCGGCATCGGCGACACGCTGGCGCTGCGTGAGTGGATCGACTGGGCGGCGGAGCGGCAAGTGGGGTTCATCCAATTGCTGCCGATCAACGAGAACGGCACTGAGGAGAGCCCATACAGCGGGATTTCCTCAGCCGCGCTGGACCCGATCTATCTGGCTTGCGACGTCGGTGAAATTCCAGGTTTGCGATCGGTTGATATTGCCAAGGCTCGCGACCAACTCATGTCCGCACAGACTTCGTCGCTGGTGAACTACCCTGCGGTGCGGGCGGTGAAACGTAATTTGTTAGAACTGGCGTGGGCAAAATTCGAGAACGCGCCGCAGTCGATGATCGAGGAATTCGCGCACTTCCGGCAGACGGAGGAGGAGTGGCTGGGAGACTATGGCTTGTTCCGGTTTTTGATGGAATTTCACGGCGAAAAACTGACGTGGGACCAGTGGCCGGCGAGCTGCCAGACCCCAGTGTCCGCCCGCGAGTTCGTGGCAGGACTGCGCCAGAAGGATGCGGAGCAAGTGGACTATCGCATCGGTTATTTCGCCTTCGTCCAGTGGCTGTGTTTCCGCCAATGGCTGGCACTGCGGGCACATGCGGATGCACGCGGGGTGAAACTGATGGGCGACGTGCCGATCGGAATCAGTTGGCATTCGAGCGATGTATTTTTTGCTCGCGAGGAGTTCCGTCTTGGCTGGTGTGGTGGCTCGCCGCCGGAGGGCATGGGCCAGGACGATCCGTTCTTCCAGCAATGGGGGCAAAACTGGGGAATCCCACTTTATCGCTGGGACCACATGCAGTCGAACGGCTTTACCTGGTGGCAAAAGCGGATCAAACGACTCACCCGGATTTTTCAAATTTACCGCTTGGATCACATCCTCGGGTTCTATCGGATTTATGCTTTCCCATGGCGACCTGAGCGGAACCACGAATTCATTGGCCTCAGCCGCGAACAGGCGGCATCGATCAACAACGGGCTCTTGCCCGACTGGTCGCTGCGGCCCGATGACACGGTGGAAAACAAGGCCGCGAATCGTGACGATGGCGACATCCGCCTGCGGGCAATCCTCTCGGCCTCGGACGGGGCAGAAGTCATCGCCGAAGACCTCGGCTGGGTACCAGACTATGTGCGGCCGCACCTGTTGGATCTCGGGATCACCGGGTTCCGAATTCCGCACTGGGATTGCAACGAAAACGGCCACCCGACACCGGGCAACGCGTTTCCGGAAAACAGCTTCGCCACCTATTCCACCCACGATCACGATCCAGTCAATGGCATCTGGAATGGCTGCCTGCGCGTCATCCAACAGCATCAGGAAAATCCAAACGAACACACCGCATGGGCTGTCGGAGGAGCGAATAACACCCTGCGGATACTGTCTGAATTCGCCGGCATCCCGATCCCACATCAAGCCCCATGGCCCCCCTTCACCGAGGGCGTCCGACTGCGGCTCATCAAGGCGCTGTTCGCGTCCAACTCGCGCTACGCCTGCCTGATGATTACCGAGTTATTTGGCCTCAATGACCGCATCAATCACCCCGGCACCTCCGGCGGCCAAAACTGGCGCTTTCGGCTGCCATGGACCCTAACGGAAATCTGCGGCGATCCGACTTTAGAAGCGAATTGCCGGAAACTGGCCACCATCATCAGCATCACCCGTCGCGCATGACGCGTGGTCGGGCTTAAAGCCCGTTGATCATTTCCTCAATTTGCTTTTCGGAAACCTTGCCTAACAGGGGGATATTTGGGGCGAAAAGGGAAATTCGATACTCCTCTAACATCCATCCAGCGGGCCAGCAGTTAGGGTCATCGGGATTCGCCACCCAAGCCAGAAACCACGGCGACCACAAGCGCCGTAGCCGGTCCATTTTTTCCAGATCCTTGACGATGGGCAGTGATGACAGGCGGGCCAATCGTGAGCGAATCGCACGCAGGCGGCGGGGGTAGTCGCGCAGGCCGTTGAAACCCGTCCGCCAGACGAAATTTTTGCGAAATAGCCAGACGAGTTGCTCATCAAGATCAGTCGCGATTTCGCCCAGATTGCGATCCTGTCGGTTGGCAGCAGTCCATTTTTGAATCTCAGGCAGGATGACCATGATCTCGTCCAAAGCCTGCCCGATGACCGCTGCGGCTTGATACCAACGACCCCGCGCCGGTTCGGCTAGCTTGCGAAATTTGTCGGGCGAGCGTGGGAAAGTTTCCCCCGCCGCACCTTCCGCCGCGAGCAGAATCAAGCGCTCCAGCGAGGTGCCGTCTGAGCCGAGGCGGGGCAGTTCGACCTTGGCCATCAATCCTAACGGAAACTTTTTTGTGAGGTAAGCGACTTGCTCGGGATGGGCGAGACAGAGCAAACGCGCACCACCCGCGCGATGGGATTGGGCAGCCTCGGCAGCGCTGGTGAAGGCTCGAATACCGACGGTTTTACCCTCATCCACCAACGCCGGAAATGCCGGACCTCCGGGAGTTTGCACGCATTCCGGCAGGCATTCACCGTCCCACTTGGTCATGCCTTTGCGCTCGATGTCAGCATTCGCCACTGCCTCGAACCGCAGTCGCATCCGGTCCGCAAGCTGGGATTTCAACACCGCCACATCCACCCCCATCGCAAGCTCCGCGCCCTCATCATCGCAGATCCAGATCTTCGTGATGAGCTCGGGTGGAAGTTTACTAACATCATACTCAGCCACCGGCACGTAGGCTCCGGTGCGCTCCTTGGCGTATTCGGATAGAGCCTGGAAAATCGACCGGTCCTTGGGCGCGTAACTCCACAACTCGGCGAAGCCCTCCGCCAGCGAACTGATCGGCTGGCAGGCGCGGCGATAGTCTTTCGGCAGTGAGCGCAGCAAAATTTCCGCCCGCTCGCCGAGTTGGCCATCGACACCCCAGTCGGGTAGCCAGTCGGGAAATTTCGGCAGTTGATCGATGTGTATGCCGACAGTTACACCATCGTCGCGCTCACCTGCTAGAGCATGATAGTAGAGTGAATATTCCTCGCCGCCGTGATTCATGCTATCAGGAAATCCGGCGAGCCCGAGATCCGCTAGATCCTCGTCCACCACGTCGGCCAGTTCTAACATCAGTGTCGCCTCATGCCCTTCCAGCCACTTATAAAACGCCGCCGCAGTATGAATGTCTGCTGGAATACGGGCTTCATAAAACCGCATCACCGCCTCATCGCTCCATAAGCCTCCGGGTCGGCGAAGCTTGTGCTCGATCGCTTCGATTTCGTCGCGCATGGCGGTGACGTGTTCGAGAAATTCACAGCGTTTCCGCAGGCCGTTGCCGATGATTCCCTCGCGCAGGAAAATATTTCTAGCAGCTATTGGATCGACACGCCCGTAGTGGATACGCCGCCCGGCGACGATCGGCAGGCCGCCACAAATCACGGTTTCCTTGCCATAGACCGCACCTTGAGCTTCATCCCAATGCGCCTCACCAAACTTGCTCTTGCATAGATGTGGTGCGACTTGCTCGACCCATAACGGATCGATTCTAGCAACCCGCCGCGCCCAAAGTCTGGATGTTTCCACCAGTTCCATGCCCATCACCCACTCGCAGCGCTGCGGCAGGGCGAACAGGCCGGAACCGGGAAATACCGCGAAAAATCCGCCGTTTGCACTGCGGTAGGATTTCGTCTCACGATCCCACACGCCGAACTGCCGTGGCACACCTGATAGAAGCGCCTTGTGAATCGTAGCGTAGGCCGCCTCGCCTGATAGATCGCCGCTGATCTCGCCGAGTTTGAGCTGCCATTCGCGCTCTAGCAGATCCGCCAGTTCGTCACGGACGTTCGCCCATTCCATAACACGGCGGGCGTTGAGAAACGCACTGCCGCAGTATTTCCGCAGGGCATTGCGCTGCCACCGGCCCCGCGCGTCGCGGAAGCGAGCGAGATCCTGCCAGAGCCGCAGCAGGGAAATAAAATCACTGTCGCCGTCCTTCCACCGGGCGTGCGCGGCATCCGCCTCGCGGGTTTTTTCTGCTGGACGTTCGCGGGGATCGTTGGATTCCAAAGCGGCGACGATTGGTAGCACTTCCTCAAGGCAATGCTCTTTCCTGGCTTCTATCAGCATTCGCCCGAGCCGTGGATCGACCGGCAGGCGGGAAATCTGGCGACCGTAATCAGTGAGGCGTTTTTCCCGATCCAAGGCCCCGACTTCGCGCAGCGTGCGGTAGCCTTCCGCAATAGCTTTCGGCGAGGGTGGATCGAGGAAGGGAAACTCGTCGATCTCCGGCAGGGCGAGGGCTTTCATCCGCAGAATCACGCCTGCTAGAGAACTGCGGCGGATTTCCGGATCGGTGAATTCCGGGCGCTCGGTGAGTTCGGTTTCCTCGTAAAGTCGGACGCAAACACCATCTCGCACCCGTCCGCAACGGCCCTTGCGCTGCCGGGCGCTGGCCTGGCTAACAGCTTCTATTTGCAGACGCTGCACGCCTTTTCCCGGACTCCAGCGGCTGACTCGCGCGACGCCGGAGTCGATCACGCAGGCGATCCGTGGGATGGTTAGAGAGGTTTCCGCGACGTTGGTGGCGAGAATCAGACGGCGCTGACGACCGGGATTAAAAACGCGCTGCTGGTCGCCAAGACTGAGGCGGGCGAAAAGCGGGAGGACCTCCGTGCCACGGTATTGGCGGCCCTCGAGGGCATCGGCACAGTCGCGGATTTCGCGCTCGCCGGGGAGAAAGATCAGGACATCGCCCTGAGGCTCGATCCCACCGAGATAGTCCACCGCGCGGGCGACGTGCTGTGCCAAGTCCTCGTCATCGTGGGGCGGGAGAAAAAATTCCGCGACCGGAAACATCCGGCCCGGAGCCTCGATGACCGGCGCGGGACTGCCATTGTTAGAGAAAAATTCGGCGAATGCCCCGGCGTCCAGAGTGGCCGAGGAAATCACCAGTTTCAAATCCCTGCGGCGTACTAACAGCCGCTTCACGTAGCCTAGCAGAAAGTCGATGTTGAGCGAGCGTTCGTGGGCCTCGTCGAGAATGAGCGCTTCGTATTGCCGCAGATCGCGGTCGCCCTGAGTCTCGGCTAACAGAATGCCGTCAGTCATGAACTTGATCCGGGTTGCCCGTGAAGTCTGGTCCTCAAAGCGGACCTGATAGCCCACAAAATCGCCGAGCGGCACTTGGAGTTCCTCCGCCACCCGTTTCGCGACGCTAGCCGCCGCAAGCCTCCGGGGTTGGGTGCAGCCAATCCGCCCGCCATCGACGCCGAGCGCCTCGGCCACCATTTTTGGGAGTTGGGTCGTTTTCCCCGAGCCAGTTTCGCTGACCACCACGACCACGGGATGTGCCCGGATCGCTGCTAGGATTTCCGCCCGATGTTCGACCACCGGAAGCTCCAGCGGATAATTCCACTTCATTTCCCTGCCCGCTTGTCGCTCTGAATCAGTCATCCGCCGCGCGAATCTCTACAAGCTCAGGAAATCGAGGCAAGCCCTGCCTTGAAACCACCGGGGATTTCCGCGTGAATGTCCCCTGCTCCTCGCTTGACCGCATCCGCCAATGGAATTCATGCTTCGCGCCATGCGCATTTTGACCGGACTCCAACCCAGCGGAAAACTTCACGTCGGAAATTTTTTCGGCGCGATGGAGCCTGCCGTGCGACTCCAGGATGAGGGCGAGGCGTTTTATTTCATCGCGGACTATCATGCGATGACGTCCTCGCAAGATCCCGCCGCACTGCGCGAGAATGTGCGCGAGCTGGCGATTGATTTCCTCGCCTGTGGCCTCGATCCGGCGCGGGCGGTATTTTTCCGACAAAGCGCGGTGCCGGAGGTGAACGAGCTGGCGTGGTTGCTCTCGACGGTTTGCCCGATGAGCCTGCTGGCGAAATGCCATTCGTATAAGGACAAGATTGCCCAAGGCGTCGCCGCCAACCATGGCCTTTTCGCGTATCCGGTGCTGATGGCTGCGGATATTCTGTTATACGATTCTAACAAAGTTCCGGTTGGCAAGGACCAGAAACAACACCTCGAGGTAACCCGCGATTTGGCGGTGAAATTCAACGAAACCTACGGCGCAGACACCGTCGTCCTGCCCGAACCGATCATCCGCGAAGACACCGCAATCGTCATCGGGCTGGATGGCCGGAAAATGAGCAAAAGCTATCAAAACACGCTGCCACTCTTCGGTGAGGAAAAGCCCTTGAAAAAACTTGTCATGAAAATCACCACCGATTCAACCCCGGTGGAGTCTTCTAAGCCGGTCGCAGGCTCCACGATTCTCGCGCTCTACAAACTCTTCGCCAGTCCGGCGGATTACGCGGCGATGGTGGCCGACCACGAACGCGGTGGCGTCGGTTACGGCGATTTCAAAAAACGGCTGGCCGATGCTTACTGGGATTTTTTCGCACCCATGCGTGTCCGCCGTGCGGAAATTTTGGCCGATCCGGGGTATGTCGATCGTGTGCTGGCAAGCGGCGCAGAGCGGGCACGCGAGGAGGCGAGCAAGGTGCTAACACGCGTGCGCAGGGCGGTAGGTTTGGTCTGAAGATGACAATTTCCCGGCTAAATATCAGTCGCAAGTGGCGGTGGCATGGCCGGGCAGTATCAGCAAGTGCCGCCTGACTGACAATGAGCGCTTGCCATGATGGCGTCGGTCAGGAATGGTCCGCCCATCGTGCCTTCCGCGCATCGTAAGCCATGGTGGCTCATTCCCAACTTGTTGAGCTTGGACGCTCCGCTCGTCGCAGTCGCTTGGCTGTATATGTTCGCGAAGACTTGGCGCGTTGACTACTTGCCGTGGGCCGCCTATTTCTCGCTCGGCCTCGTCGTCTGGGTCATCTATGTCGGCGACCGCCTGCTGGACGCCTCGATGGATACCGGTAGTTCGGGAAAATTGGAAGCCCGCCATCAGTTCCACCTCAAGCACCGGCGCATCTTCAAACGGCTCGTCATCGTCGCCAGCATTGTCGCCGTGATTCTCGTCGTTACCCGCCTGCCCTTCGCTATCTACGGCATCAAGTTCGGCCCAAATGGATACATCGGCTACGCCATTATCGGCGGGCTCATGATCGCCGCGTTTTTCGCCTTGTCGCTGTTTTCCGATCAGGGGCCTGACGAGATTCCCTATGCCAAGAACTTAGTTGCTGGAGCGGCCTTCGCTTATGGCACCTCAATGATTGCCTACGCTTTCACAAGCTTCGATTTCTGGGATTACGTCAAATCACATGAGTTCATCTGCTTCGCGGTGTTGTGCATCCTAAACATATCAGCAATCGATCTTTGGGAACATGCGAACCGCTCGTCAGACCCGGAAATCAAGGCAACCGATGAATTGGCACTCACTCTGCCGCTGACTTTGTTAGGCGCTGCCTCCTTGTATTTCGCCCTGCAAGATCACGAACTAACAACCCGTCCGTTTTTCCATGCCATTTTAACTGGCGCTGCGCTGTTATATATCCTCAATCGCTGCCGTGCGCGCTTCCAAATGGACGCCCTGCGGGTGTTGGCCGATGTCGCGCTGTTGATTCCCTTCATCGTGTTTCTCGCCTTGTCGCGGCCATGAGCCAGCGCAATTGGCAGCCATTTTCAATCGTCCACCCCTCATTGCCATGCGGCTCATTTTTATCGCAACCGGCCACATCGCCTTACCGACCTTCCATCATCTGATAGAGCATGGCCCGCGCCCGCTTGCCCTGATCACGCAACCGGACAAGCCTGCGGGCCGCCGATTGGAGCTAACACCTCCGGCGATCAAACTGGCAGCGCTGGCGGCAAACATCCCCGTTTTTCAACCGGAAAAAATCGGCGACATCACCGCCGACTTAGCGGCCATGCAGCCTCAAGTCATCGTCGTGATGGCCTACGGTCAAATCCTACGGCAGAACATTCTCAGCCTAGCTGAAAAGGCGATCATCAACCTCCACGCCTCATTGTTACCGCGCTTTCGTGGGGCAGCTTGCATCCAAGCCGTCAT
Organism: Akkermansiaceae bacterium; assembly: GCA_025354565.1. Classification (GTDB taxonomy): domain Bacteria; phylum Verrucomicrobiota; class Verrucomicrobiia; order Verrucomicrobiales; family Akkermansiaceae; genus Luteolibacter. The sequence goes on along the minus strand of JANXMQ010000246.1, from coordinate 39,432 downwards.
CGATGCCGGAGATGCGGAAACCGGGATCACCGCGATGCATGTGGTTCGCGAACTGGATGCCGGAGACATCATCCTAGCGAAGGCGCTCACCATCGCCCCCGATGAAACGGGCGGCAGTCTGCATGAACGTCTCGCAGCACTCTCCCCCTCAGTCCTCGCGGAGACCTTGCAAAAACTAACGGATGGCACGGCCTCCCGCATCCCACAAGACACCAGCGCTGTTAGTTATATCCCAAAACTCGAACGCGATGATGGCCTCTTGGATTGGAGCCAGGACGCCGCTGCTCTCGAACGCCGCATCCGTGCCTACGAGCCATGGCCCGGCACTTTTACCATCGCGAGTGAGACGGATGGCGGCAAACGTGTGAAAATTTTTCCACCAGTTAGAGTGGTGGATCTCTCGCTTGCCGTCGGAGAGATCGCACTGAGTATCGGCCAGCTCGTCGTCGGCTGCGGCAACGGGGCGCTGGCACTCGAAATAGTGCAACCCGAAGGTGGACGAAAAATGGCTGCGGGCGACTACCTGCGCGGTCGCAAGCCCACGTCTTTCATGTGATCGCCACCACATTCCCGAGCTGTCGACACACCACCTTCCAGAGCTTGCAAGCCCGCGCCAGCCTGCCATCTTAACCTCGCATGGTAGATAAAACGTTGTTTGAAAAAATCTGTGACAAGGAAATCCCCGCAACCATGGTTTATGAGGATGATCGGTGTGTGGCATTCCGCGACATTTCCCCACAGGCACCGCTGCATATTCTAATCATCCCACGCAAGGTGATCCCACGGGTGGGTCTGGCGACGGCGGACGACGAGCCGGTGCTCGGACATTTGTTGCTCACCGCCGCACAGGTCGCCCGCAGCGAGGGCATCGCCGAGAGCGGCTACCGACTGGTCATCAACAACGGTCCCGATGGCGGCGAGGCGGTGCCGCATCTGCATGTCCATCTGTTAGGCGGACGCCAACTCCTATGGCCACCCGGTTAGAAATCATTTTATGAAACATCGCTTTACCAAACTCCTCGCAGCCCTCTGTCTGGCCGGTCCCTCATGTGCCACCAAACCTCCAGCCCCGATTGCCACGCAGGTCCGGCGGGTGGTGCTGGTGCATGGCTTCATGGAAACCGGCTCGACTCTCAGCATGCTAAAAGCCCGACTCGAAAAACGCGGTGTCGAGTGCTACGTGCCGCGCCTGAGTCCGAGCGACGGGCGTGGCGGCTTGGAAAATCTCGCGGCCCATCTCAAGCAGGACATCGACGCAAAATTCGGCCCCAAGCAACCGATCAGCATGGTCGCCTTCAGCATGGGAGGCATCGTGACCCGCCAATATTTGCAAAATCTCGGCGGCGCGGCGCGGTGCCAGAACCTCATCACCGTCTCCTCCCCGCACCACGGCACCAAAGCCGCCTGGCTCTATCCGACCAAGGGAGTCGAGGAAATGCGCCCCGGCAGCCCTTTTCTTGCAAATCTCGAAAAGACGCAAGACCAGCTCGGGAAAATGCCCGTAACCTCCTACCGCACGCCGATGGATCTGATCATCCTGCCACCGAGCAGCTCGATCTGGGATCGAGCGGAAAATCTGGAATACCCGGTGCTCATGCACCCGTTAATGATCACGTCCGACAAAGTCATCAGCGACATCGAGCGCCGCCTGTTGGATTGAAGGCGGGACGTGTCATCTGAATTCCGGTCCAATCAACAATCCAAAATCATCAATCAACTCTCTCCCTGCCACCGATTGACGATTGTTGATTTTTGATGTGCGCTTGCTCCGCTTCCCCTCCCCCCGATCACAAAAAACCCCGCCCGGATGGAACCGGACAGGGCGCTTTGGGTTGTCGATAGTGGTTTATCAGCCTTCCGTTTTGATTTTCCCGAGCACTTCGACACGCACTTTAGCGATGCCGTGCTGGGCAAAGCCAAGCCGCTCCGCGATGCCAAGAGTGACGTCGATGATCCGGCCTTTCACGTAGGGGCCGCGATCCGTGATCGTTACCACTTCGGCTTTGCCGTTCGACTCATTGACCACCCGCACCATGGTTCCCATGGGCAGGGTTTTGTGAGCGGCGGTTGGCGCATTGTTGTTGAGACGCTCGCCGCTGGCCGTCCGGGTACCGGAGTTGGTCCGTACGGAATACCATGAGGCTTGACCGGTCTGCACGGACTTTACCGCGAATTGTGGGTTGGTTTGTTGTTTGTTGTTCGCATTCCCGATTGCAGCGCAACTGGGAATAAGGATGACGCCGGCGATTGCCAGGGCCACGGATTTTAGGTTCCGGGTCATGTTCATCGTGTTAAGTCCCCTTTGGGGCAGCCGTCTCTTAAGGGGCTTAAAATGGGGATGCAAGAATAAACTCCCTTGCGGAAAAAGGCGAAAAATCCTCACTTTTAGGGCGGTCTAGCCAATGTCTTACGGAAAAGTTAAAGATTTTTCTGGCCATGCCGGCACAAATATTGTTAATAGATCTTTAGTGCTTGAACATTGGATACCGTCGAACCGAAACCGCTTTACCGCAGCGGATTTGGAATTTCTCGCCTCCGTGCTGGCACCGGGCGAGCAGCGACTCCACTTGGAAAAGCTTTGGAGCGATCCCGACGCGCTGCGCGAGATGCTCGACCTCAAAGAAGTCTTACGGGGCTTGCTCGACTCGCCGTCCGCCATTCAGGTGTCTCCCCGATTTTATTTTTACGTCCTCGTCCGCCACACCTTCCTGCAAGCGGACTTGAGCGATGCGGATCTCGCGGACTATGTTGCGGGCGTCATGACCAAGCGGATCTGCCCCTCGCCGGAAGATCCGCTGCAGGACATTGCCCGCGGGTTCACCCATGCCTCGGACTTCATCGCGATCATTTCCAGTGCCAAGGGCCGGATGCGCTTCCATCTACAGGTGGCTGCTGGGAACCAGTTTCTCGTGCTCACCGGACTCTATCCGGATTTCCTCCGGCATCGCTGCAAACAACGCGGTGCGCCGGATCTGGATTTTTACGAATCCTTCGCCCAACAAGCCTACCGCGAGGCGGCGGACAACCGTCAGGCCAGCGGGAAAACCTCACGCAATCTGCTGGGCACACTGGCTGACGTGTTGCCGACCGCCCGTCGCTCACTCAACCGGATGGCGGAGGAGTTCGTGTTTCTGGGAGATTGATTTTTCACCGGGCCTGATCCCAGGTGGCACGACTGAGTTGCCACCCGTCCTTGCCCTTGAGCCACTCAATTGTGACATCGTATCGGCCATCCGCCGGGCGATAAACAGGAAGCTCGACCAAACCATTCAACGTCAGCTTCACCGTGGCCTTGGTGTCGTCGAGGGTGATAGTATGTATTTTTTCCAACTTGAAGCGTGTCTCTTTGGCCTGGTCACAAAGCCACGAATACGCGGATTCGAGTTCTGCGCGCTCGAAGTTGCCATTCGCCTCTTGGATCGTGGGCGAGTTAAGTTCGACGTGTTCGGCGAGCAAACCATCGAGCGAGTAGGTCCCGGCATGACGACCGACTTTTCCGCTGCCGCGCTCAAGCGTGAGGGTCGCGAGCAGCGCGGCGGTCCGGCGTTTCACCACCTGCAGCGGCGAAAACCACCAAGTGCCGAAGCCACCGAGCAGGGCGAGGATGACTGCGAAAATGGCGAGGCGTTTCATGTGGCGGCGGGTTTTTGGTTAGGATCGTAGAAAATCCGGATGTCCGCCTTGTCGGTGCCCAGAAGCTGTTGGGCTCGTTTGAGCGCGGCGCGGGTGGATAGATTCGGGTTGCGGAGATTGGTTAGAAAAATATTACTCTCGCCCGCCTTCCGGTCGCAGCCTTCCTGCAAGGTGATTAAAATACCGGATTGCTTGAGCACGCGATAGACCTCACGGGGTGCGCCGGAAACGAGCAGGTGCAGCCCTTTTTTCCGCATGAACAGGATCAGGTCTTCCAGCGCCATCACGCTCGTCGCATCCAGATGTCGCGCATTTTTCAATCGCAGGATGATGACCTTGATCGCCGGGTCCGAGACGGTGCGCTGGATCTGCGTGCGGAACAACTCGGCTGCGCCGAAAAACAAATCCCCCTCGACGTGAACAATCGAGATCGCGGGAATCGGGCGCTGGCGTTTTTCCCCCATCTGCCGGAGTTCGCCCGCCTCGCTGAATTCATACTCGATGAGGAAAGGCCGGCTCGCCTTGCGCAAGAACAGGGTGATGGAAATGGCCACGCCGATAAAAATGGCCACATGCAGCGGAGCTAACAGCGTCGCGATGAAAGTGATCACCAGCACCGCCGCGTCATCCGCAGTCGAGCGCAGACAAATGCGGATGTGTCTGATATTGAATAGTGAAAGTGATAGAGCGATCACCAGCGCTGCCAAGGCCGGCTTCGGCACATAGTCGATCAGCGGCATCCCCCACCCCACCGAGGCCGCGATCAACACCGCTGCGACCATCGTATAGACGCCGGAAATCAAGGACGCGAAGCGCGTGCGAGCCCCGGACTCGTGATTGAGCATCGAGCGTGTTAGAGAACCCGAGGCGGGCATCCCACCGGCGAGGGCGCTGGCGAGATTGGCCATGCCGACGGCCAGCATGTCTTGGTTCACATCCGCGCGGTCGCCGGTTTTTGAGGCCAGCGTTTTCGCCATCAGCGAGTTTTCTAACGAGGCTAAGAAAGCTAAGGCGAGAGCAATGCCGAGCAAGGCGGAAATGTCAGAAAAAATCCCCGCTCGCATCAAATGCGGCATTTTGAACATCAGGTCGCTGAGGTTAAAAGTCACGAAGGTTTCCACTCCCTTGAAGGAACTGTTGCCGGACCGGATCAGCGAGCCGAACGCCACCGAGGAAATCAACAAGGCCACCGCGAAGGCTGGCCAAGTGGGTCGCCAACGCCGCAGGGCAGCGAAGAGCAGCAGCGTCGCACACCCGATGAGCACCGATGCCCATTGCGTATGCGGCAGCGCCCGCGCCAGACCGTATAACAGCCCGGCGAAAGTCGATGCCATTTCCCCGCCCACATGCGAGGACAAGCCGAGGAACGGCTTCAACTGGTTCGCCACGATCAACACCGCCGCCCCGGAAATATAACCAACTAACACACTGCGGGACACATATTGCAGCAAGTCCGCCACCCGCAGAAACGCCCCGGCCGTCGCTAACAGACCCACCATGATAACCAGCAGCGGGATCAACTCGCTCCAACGCCCGGCCAGCATGGGATTGACCGAGAAAAAACTGAATAACATGAAGGCCGTCGCATTCGTCGGCCCGAGAATCGTATGCCGCGAACCTGCGAACAAGGGAGCCACAAACGCGGCCACCGCCGTGCTAACGATGCCATAAACCACGGGCAGCCCGGCGATCGCGGCGAAGGCAATGCCCTGCGCGATCGCCAGCACCGTCACGTTCGCCGCCGCCCACGCATCGTGGCGAAATTTCTCCAGATTGTAATGCCTCAGATCCCGCATGAACGGGGCCAGTTCCACATGCTCCGCCGCGAAAAAATCCCTCACCTTGCGGCTGGACTTGGTGAGCGTGCGGGCAATTTTCATCGGCGTGCCAGACGGGATTACTTGAATCTCGCTTTCCGGAACAGGATCAATCCCAGCACGACGCAGGCGATGTTAGGAACCCACAACACCATCGTCGCCGTGCCGTTCGTCTTGAACTGGTCCGCCAGCATCGTCACGAGGAAATATCCGGTCCCGATCGACAGACTAAGGATCAGCCCGCGCGAACTGTCCCGGCGGCGCGTTTGCAAGCCTAACGGCACCGCTACGAAGGCGAAGGCCAGGCAGGCCATCGAGAAGGAATAGCGCGAGGTGATTTCCGTCTGCATCTTCACCTTGGATTCAGGTTTCAATGTCGGATTGGTAGCGATTTCATGGCGTATCTCCGCATTGGACATCGAGTTCGCCTTCATTCTTCCCGATTGTGGGTTCTTCAGGTCGATCACCAATGGCTCCGCCTCGCCAGCGAACACCATTTCCACCTTGCCGTCCGCATCCTTGGACTCGAAATAGGCGTCCTGCAGCTTCACCCGAAGCTGGCTTTTCGCCTTGTCCACCGTCAGCGCCGCCCGCGCTGCATGGACATACGTTAGGTCCGCGCCGGAGGTTTTCGATACTGGCAGCACGTAAAAATGAAAGCCCTCCACCCACTCCCCGTTCTTCCCCTCGATCAGCAGTTTCTGCAACTCATCTCCGTCGCCCTTGAAATCTCCCTGCACCACACCCGGCTTCAGCAGTGAGTCTGGATTACGCGACGCCTGCTCGTAGATCAACTGCCTGGCCGATGCCCGCGAGTGCGGCACGACGTTCACATTTAGCCACAAGCTGAGGACCGACAAGCTCGCGCCGATCACGAACACCGGGGCCGACAAGCGGACCAAACTCAGGCCCGCCACGCGAAAACTTGTGATTTCATGCTGCGAGGAAAGCCGCCCGAATACCAGCAACACCGCCGAGAGAAAGCCCCAAGGAATTGTGTAAATCAACGACAGCGGCAGCACGTTGATGACAAACCGCAACACCAGTTCCAGCGGAGCCTTCTGGTCCACCAGCAAGGGTTGGATTTGCTTGAAAAGATTACCTAACACCAGCACCAACCCGAGCACCAACACCGCATACAGTGTCCCCAAGAGAACCTGTTTTCCGATGTAACGGTCTGATATTCGCATGAAGTTGGCCCACTCTGACGGGGCCGTTCCGCGCTGTCCAGACAAGACCCTGCCGTATTTTTCTACCCCGCTCACACAGCTTTTCCAAGTCCGCCCGGCATCTCGGAAAAGCGCAACGCATCAAATACTGCGTCACCACCAAGCCGCCGGAAATGCCCTGCAACTGGCATACGCCATTGAAAATCATCTTCCAGAACCGGAGGTAAGCTGAGGGTGCTTGCGGCGTTTCCGCCTTTAAGCGAATCTCACATAACCCGATCTAGCAGCGGAGAACCCGCAAGGTAGCGTTGGAAATTCGCGAGGAAATGGCGGACCAAGGTTTCCGCCTCACCCGCGTGGCCACCGGCGATGTGCGGAGTGATAAAACAGTTAGGCTCGCCGCGCAGGGGATGATCCGCAGGCAAAGGTTCGGGTTCGGTGACGTCCAGCCAGGCGGCGGCGAGGTGGCCGGAACGTAGCGAATCCAACAAGGCATCCTGATCGACAGTAGTCCCCCGTCCGATGTTGTGGAAAACCGCGCCGCGCTTCATCTGGGCGAGTCGGGTAGTGTCGATGAAATTTCGCGAAGCGGCGTTGTCGGGCAGGATGTTGATGACGTGATCCGCCGTCGCAAGGGCCGCTGCTAGATTTTCCCCAGTGACGGTGGGGATGCCTTCATCGCCCCGTGGCTGGCGGCGCATGGCGGTGACGGCCATTTCAAACGGTGCCAGCAATTTCACCAAATGCGCGGCAATCGCCCCGAAGCCGAGGATCACAACGCTCTGACCACGCAAGGAAACTGAGTCGCCACGGAGTTGGAAATACTCCGACGAGCCGGTGGCGGCGTGGGAGCCCAAGGACTGCGGCAGCCGGCGGGATTGCGCCATCATGAACGCGAACACATGTTCCGCACAGGCTGCGGCATAGACACTGGAGCTGTTAGTGACGATCAACCCGCGCTTGGCGACCATCGCGCGGAACTCCGACGTGTCATACCGGGTGAAGCCAGCGGTGCTGACGTGAATCCATTTCAGCCACTCGGAACGGGCAATACTTTCGAGGTCGGGTTGGCCGAAGGCAATGTCTGCTAGCGAAAATGCCGGGTCCGCCTCGGGCTTGGCCAAAATCGACGACAGTTTTTTCTGAGGGACGATGATTTCATGCGGCGCAGTGCCTTCCCGCAAGATCTGGGCGGCGGTTTCGCTCAAAGGCGAGTCGGAGAAAATTCGATGGATTACCATAAATCTGAGGGGGGGTATGCTAACTGCGGATAAGCCCGAAGGACACCAAAACTTCATCCGCCCGCCGCCGCCCGCCCAGCGGCCTCGCCGGTGGCAAAACAGGTGCCCATCACGCGGATCGATGCCTGCGCGTCGTGGTCGGTGGAAATGCAGCGCCCAGCGACGAAAATGCGGTCAAGGCCAACGGGCTTGAGACACCCCAAAGGAATACCCGCCGGACGATTGTCTTCGGGAAAACGCAGTTTGGGTCCGCGTGGGGATTCGCGAAATTCCATCGGCCACGTCGCCAGCGCAATTTCCTCCTCGAAACGCCTGCCGACTATCAAATCTGCACCCGTTAGGACCGTTTCACCCAGCCAGCGGCGGCTCTCACGGATTCCCACCCGCGCCGGCCAATGGCTGATGTAACCGCTTTTCCAGCAAGCGGATTTCCCGGCCAGCCACGCCAGCGTGGTGCTCGCGGTCGCGCGGCCCTCGACCTCAAGATTCGTCAGGCAGGCGGTATCCAACGGATCATAGCCCAGCTCGCCACCTGCTAGATCGAGCGTGCCAAAAATTTCCCCCAGCCTGCCCGAGGCACGGAATGTCAGCCCCATCGCCGCATCCGGCAGATCGCCCGCGCGGATGCCCTCGACGATCAGTCCCGCCGTTTCCAAGCGCGCCGATTCATCAAGCGGTCGCGGGATTTGCACGCCAAAGACATAGGCCGGGCGTTGCAGGCGCGGGACCGCTGCCATGGCCGCATCAAGTCCTAACAAAGTCGCGACCAGCGCATCGCCCGAGGCATCGACCAGCATTCCGGCAGTAACAGTTAGCGAACCCGCCCGTCCCGCCAGCCGGATTGCCCAATTTTCCTCACGGGAAATCGCCGTCACTTCCGTGTGCAGTCGGAGCTCTAACTGCGGCTCGGCGGCCACCAAGACATCCGCGATTCTTGCGAACTCGACGGGGTGTTGCGGCAACACGTCCACCCGCCCCATCCGCACCGGGCCGAGGCCGGTGGCGGCGATCATCAGCCCCGCCATTTCCGCTGGGAAACCCGGATTCGCCAAGACCGCGCCGGGTTCTTCGCGTAGCAGATAGAGTCCGCAAAACGTATGCACCAGCGAAGCCGTGCCCATGCCGCCGAGGTAGCCGTGACGCTCTAACAACAAAGTCCGCGCACCCCTCCGAGCCGCCGTGACCGCCGCCGCCAGCCCCGCGCTACCGCCACCGATGACCGCAACGTCGAAGAACTCGCCCCGCGGTTTCACGAAAGTTTTCCGCCAATCAACGCCGCCAATGTCGTGGGCGTGGCGAGGTTCGCACGGGTCAGATCTTCGGGTGTTAGCTCGACGGCGAAGCGGTCTTCCACGGCGACGACCAACTGCATCACTGCCATCGAGTCCAGCCCGGCGGCGAACAAGTCCCCGTCTTCGGGAAAATCCCATTCCAGATCAAGCACCCCTTCATCCGCTAACCAGTCGATCAATTCCGTGGGGGACGGCGCGTTTTTCTTCTTCGATACTTCCATGTGCGAAAACGGTGCGATGGCTCTTCCACGGCTTCAAGCGGAAAGGTTGGAAAAAATTTCTCCCGGAAAAATCAGCGGGAGACGCTCACCCCAGCCTGCGCGAAAATACCCGCGAGTCACGACCGCTGGCTTCGAATTGTGCTCGGCGGATTACTGGCAGATCATCCACGGTCGCAGGCTCATAGTCCAGTTTGGTGGTGAAAAAATCCGCCGCCCGGTTGCTCAAGGCGAACACCCGCCCGATCCCGCGCTCCCGTGCGAGACCTTCCGCGTGGTGTACCAGCTCGATGCCGTAGCCCCGGCCCTCGTGCGCCAGTTTCACATACAGGCAGGCCACTTCGGCGCAGTCTTCTTGTGGATATTCATGCAAAGCCACGCAGCCCACGACGTTGTCATCGATGGCCATCACCCGGTAATCCTCGATCCGCGACTGGATGTCCTCATAGGTCCGCGCCACCAGTTTCGTCCGTCTCACCGAACGCCCAATCATGCCTAACAGCTCGGGAATATCCTCCTCGCGCAGCTCACGGATCACCCGGTAGCTGTCCGCGTGGACCATCGTGCCGACGCCTTCGTTTGAGAAAAGCTCATCGACCAAGACCCCTTGCTGGCGACCATTCAGCACATGCACGCGCGGCACACCACGGTGGCAGGCCGCCGCCGCCGCCAGCAATAGGGCCGACCCCGCCGCATCGCTTTGACCGGCGAGGTCCACCGCATCCGCCGCCCGGATGGCATGGGCGGGTGCGCCGTCGATGAGGATCGCCTCTTCTAATAGCGTGATAATTTTCGCCACGCCAAGTCGCAGGGCGAAGTCCACGACCGGGCTGTCCAGCGGGCCGGTGGCTGACGCGTCGATGACCACGGACTGGCCCCGGCCTAGAATTTCCATCGCCTCGGGGACTGCCAGCGGGTCCGAAATCGGGCGCGAAACCCGGGCGGCCATGATTTCGCACTCCAGCGTCCAATCGTAGAGATCCTTCAAATCGCCGCCCAGCACGCCGAGCACCAGTTTCACGCCGAGGTCTTCCAACACTGCCAAGTCCAGCAGGGTTTCCGCCACCGCCGGTTCCGGCAGCAATCCAGCCTCGATGAGCACGAGGAAAATTTTCCCACGAAACTGCGGAATGTATTGGAGGACTTCCCGGACATCACTTTGCTGCGCCACGGCCCTTTTCTAGCGCTGTCACGCCTCCCGGCAAGTCTTGCAGCAAGCGGAGCGGAATTTATTCCGCACGAGGCTTCTCCGAAAGTCGGGGCGTGTGGACTCCCGGCACTTGATCACGAGTCAGGCTTATATCATGATCTGGGAGAGGAAACGGCAGGAGCCATTGTGGTGAATCATTACGTCCACCGTGTCACAGGCACGGCTCACGTGCTCAGCCAATTATTTCTAGCAGGCCCGTTGTTATTGTTTCGTGTGAATACGCTCATCGCGAGCATGCTGCCGGACAATTCCCGGCTGGAATCCAAATTGGCCGATACACTGGCGGTTCTTCGTGCGGCCAATAAATGGCAGGCAATCACCGACTACCCGAATCGGCAGACCGACATTCTCCAACTCGCACGTATGGGTCTGATCGATTACAGCGCAGGAAAGAGCATCCCCCGCGTGAAAGCGGATCGCTGCGGGGAGACTTTGACAATTTGATCATGCATGAAACTGAATTCTTATCTGGCTATTAACCGGGGTGGCAATCTGATTGCCGTTGGGCTGATTGCTACGAGCTACGGCATCTATCTGATCAAATGCGGCATTCAGGGCGACACGTTATGTCCGGGGACCACTTTCACCTATCTGCCACGCTGGCTATTCATCGGCACCGGCGTTTTGCTGCAACTGCCTCTACCCGCAGCATTCTGGTTTCTCAATGCGATGGAAAATCTGTGACCTTGCTTCGGACTCACTGCTTCGGTACCATTACCAAATAGCAAACATTGACTAGGTAATTTGTTTGGGAACTCGCCAACCCGTGGCAAGGCGTGTGCCACTGGCTTGCCCCCCTAAAAATGGCCTCTGTCATAATGGCCCGAAGAAGAAAGAGGAGGTTAGAATTCGGGACCGTTACGGCAATGAGAGCGCGGTGAAATTGTCGCCCGCTCGAAATAAACTTCGCGCTCCCGGTGGGGAAATGTAATTCATTTCCCGTGGTTGCCATGAATACCGAATTGATCGCCCTGCTCCGCCGCCGTATCACCCTCATCGCTGACCACGCTTGGCGGGACCGCGACGCGGCGGGACATTTGGAGGCGCTGAAAACGGTGTCTGAGGAAATTTCCACCTGGACGGCAGAGCATCGGTCGGAAGTGGATGCCCGGTTGCGGCACTATCTCGGAAACGCGAGTTTCGCGAAAGCGCTGGACCATCTGGAAGGCCGCGATGGTGGCTGAATGAGATTTTGAAATTTCTTTCCAAGGAATCGCCGGGGAGCTACGTATCCAGCCAACACATGAAATTGTTCTACAATCTCCTCGGCATCCTAGCGGCTGGCGTTTTTGGCTACTTGGCGGAACCCTACCTGCGATTCCAACTCACCGGCGTCCAACCAAGCGCGGCGGAAATGGCCCGCGGCAAGCATGTGATCCTGCAATTGGAAGGCGACGGGAAAGTGATCGACCTCGCAAGCCTGAAACCGGAACAACTGCCTGCCACGGTCCTTTTGAAATCGGATGTGAAAGTCACCGACGCAGCCTCTGGCGTGACCCTGATCCTGACCGCTGGAAACCGGGCAAAGCTGGTGCGCTTGGAAGGTGGTGCCGTCGTGGTCAGTCCTCCCGGCGATGTCCCGTATTTCGGCAGCGTGCTGGCGAATGAGACCGACCTTTTTCAACAAATCGCCGCCTTGCAATCGAACGAAATCGCGCGCCCTCCAGAAGTCGTTCCGCCGGTCACGCCACCCGTCGAACCCGCCCCAGTCATCCCCGCACCCGTGGCCCCAGTCACGCCGCCGACTGGCGACTCGGTGGAGCCGACGAAGACCATCGAGCCACCGCCCGTGCCGGAACCCGCTCCGGTGCCGATCCCTGCCCCTGCCCCCACGCCCGAACCTGCCCCAGCTCCAGCCGCGCCCACCACGTCGGCGAGTACGCCTGCGGATGTAGTGAGTGCCATGCAGGCGAGCATCAAGGCCGCCCAGATCAAGGAGTTCAAATTCGAGCAAGTGCTGGATTGGAAAGCCGATGCGAACGAAACCGTGGATGGCGAAACTTACCAAACCGGCGTTGCATCCTACAAGGCGGAGACGATTTTTGGTGTGAAAACCATCCAAGCCAAGGCCCTGCTCAAAGGTGGCAAAGTCATCCGCTGGATCTGGCCGAAGAGCGGCATGGAAATCAAGTGACGTGCGCGGCGCGATTTTTTCCAGCGCAAACCCCTTGCCAGCCAGCGGGCGCTGGGTTAACTCCCCGCCCCTATGGCTAGCAGTTATCGTGTGTTGGTTTCCGACCCCATTTCGGAAAAAGGCGTGGATGCCCTTCGCGCCGCCCCAGAGATTTCCGTGGACGTGAATACCGGTCTCAAGCCGGAGGAACTTATCAAGATCATCGGAGATTATCACGGGCTGATCGTCCGCTCCGAAACGAAAGTGACGGCGGACGTGTTCGCCGCAGCCAAGAACCTCAAGGCCATCGGTCGCGCAGGTGTCGGCGTGGATAATATCGACCGCAGTGCTGCCACCGATCATGGCGTGGTGGTAATGAACACACCTAGCGGAAATACCATTTCCACCGCCGAACACGCTTTCGCCTTGATGCTCTCGCTGGCCCGCAACATCGGCCAAGCGCATTGCTCGATGATCGCCGGTCGATGGGATCGGAAATCGCTGCAAGGCATGGAAATGTGCGGCAAGCGCCTCGCCATCATCGGCATGGGTCGCATCGGCACTGAATTCGCCAAGCGGGCGCAAGCCTTCGGCATGGTCGTCGTCGCCTTCGATCCATTTCTAACCGCCGCCCGCGCCCAGTCACTTAAAGTGGAACTTGCGGAAACCGCCGATCTCGCCCTCACCGGGGCCGACGTGGTGACCCTGCACATTCCTCTAACACCGGAAACCAACCACCTCCTCAACGCCACCCGCATCGCCCTGCTCAATCCCGGAGCCCTCATCGTCAACTGTGCCCGCGGTGGCCTTGTGGACGAGGCCGCCGCCAAGACCGCCATGGATGCCGGCCACCTCGGAGGGATCGCACTGGACGTTTACGAAGTGGAGCCGCCGCCTGCGGATTTCCCCCTGTTTTCTGCGAAAAAATGCGTGTTCACCCCGCACCTCGGAGCCTCGACCGCCGAGGCGCAGGAAAACGTCGGCATCGAGGTCGCCCATCAGGTGAAGAATTTCCTAACATCTGGCGAAATTGTCAACGCGGTGAATATGCCGAACCTTGACAGCCGCACGTTAGAAAGCGTCGGGCCCTACCTCGATCTCGCGAATTCCCTGGGCAAGTTGTTGTCGAAAATCGCCCCCGCCCAGTGCGATGGCATCCGCGTTTCCTACCTCGGCCCAGTCTCGGAACTCGATACCGAACTCATCACCCGCAAGGTGCTAACAGGCTATCTATCTGCCGCGCACAACGAGGCGCAGGTGAACCTGATCAATGCCCCGGCCATCGCCAAGGCCCACGGCATCAGCGTCACCGAATCGACCGCCGCCCTAGCGTCTAACTGCACCGAGCTGATCGAAGTTTCGGCGATCAAAGGCGAGGAGGTTTGCACGGTGGCAGGCACCATCTTCGGCAAGTCCGCGCGCATCGTCCACATCGCCGGGCATTACGTGGAAACGAACCCGACCGGCCGCTTCCTGTTCGTGGAGAACGACGACCGCCCCGGCATCGTCGGCACGCTCGGCACGTCCCTGGGTAGCGCGTCTGTGAACATCGCCAATATGGCCCTGAGCCGCACCAGCGACCGCAAACGCGCCGTCACGGTGATCGAGGTGGACACCGAGCCAACGACGCAACTGCTTGAGCAACTGCGGGCCACGCCGGGAATCATCCGCGTCCTGAGTTTCGAACTCTAAAAAATCACCAAAACCTGAAAAATCCGTTGCCATCCCCGGTCTGAATCACTTAACCTCCTCGCAGCATGAAAAAACTCTTCGTCATCGCTAGCACTATTGCAGCCCTCAGCAGCATCGTGGTCGCCGACATCCAAGCACCTCCGGGTTCCACTTACACGTCCGCGCGCAAGCTGGGACGGGCCATTGACAACATCCTCTACGGCTTCTTGGAAATCCCCGAACAACTGGTCCGGAAAAACGAACAATACGGTGCCAGTTCCGTTTGGTATGGTGCCGCTGATGGCACCAGCCGCGCCCTGCGCCGTCTTGGCTATGGTTTCTACGAACTCTTTACCTTTAACTGCCCAACCTATCGCGGCACCTTCAAACCACCCTACGAGCGCTGCGGTGAAGACAACCGCATTGAAATGAACGTCCATGACGGCCTGTCCGAGTTTCCACCGGAACTTGGTGCCGACGGCGGTTGGGATCATACCCGCTCTCAAAAATTCTAAGCAGTTACCTCGACTGGTCCGATCCATTTTTCCCGTCAGTGGCACTGCTACTGGCGGGATTTTTTTATTGGCGAAATGCGCTCGCCTGTGGTCTTGGATAGATCATGATTCGCACATGTTCCGGATCGTCTTGTTGATTTTTCTCGTCCCTGGACTGGCTTACACCGAGCCGCTCGCGATCCGCGCCATCGCCGCCAATCTAACATCTGACCGGCAGCAGTCTTACTCGCCTGACAATGGCAATCACAGCAACCCGGAAGGCGCGGGTGCTCGCGTCCTCAAAGCCCTGAAGCCGGATATCGTAATGATCCAAGAGTTCAACACCTCCGTGCCGGCGCGCCAGTGGCTCAACGGGGCGCTGGGCGAGGACTACGCCTTCATGCGCGAGGAGGGTGCGCAAATCCCGAACGGCGTCATTTCCCGCTTTCCCATCGTGGCCTCGGGAACATGGGAGGATCCGGAACTAACGAACCGAAAATTCGTTTGGGCGCAGCTTCGCCTGCCGACCAAAGGCGACCTCTGGGTGGTCTGCGTGCACTTGCATTCGAAAGGAGAAACCTCCCGCACCACGGAGACCGCCGCCCTCGCGAAATTCGTCGCCGCCCATGTGCCCACAAAGGCCATGCTGCTGATCGGCGGGGATTTCAATGCTCGTGCCACCAACGAACCCTGTTTCAAGGAACTCGCACAAGCCGTGGTGATCCCAAAAAATCCTCCTGCTGACGGGCATGGCGTGATTTTCACCAACGCCCCGCGCAACCGGCCTTACGACTGGGTCCTCGCCAGCGATCCGCTGGATAAGACAACCGTTCCGGTGAAACTAGCTGGTGCGGAGTTCCCGCACGGACTGGTGTTTGACAGCCGGGAATTCGAGCCGTTAGATCAAGTTACCCCTGTGCAGAAAGCCGACAGTGGCGTGCCGAACATGCAGCACATGGCGGTCATCCGAGATTTTCTAATCCCGTGAAATCGGTGATCTGCCCGTCGGATTCGGCAATTCGATGACGATCCCTCTCAGGCGCTGCCGCATGAGCGCGGTCGAAACGCATCGCTGGCTTTGCAACAGCGCATTCAAACCAATCGCAGCGAACCACCTCACCGCACGCCTGGTGCCGGACCGATGGTACCGCCCGCTACGAAATCCCTATCGAACAAGGTCTGCCGACGATCTTCTTTCCCGCGTGAGATGTTATTCACCCAGCGTACGACGCGCCGCACAACCGGGCTACTGTCCCAGCGGCTATCTCGTTGGCAGTGGCCACCGGAAATCGCCGGCTTCGTCTGGTTTCAAGGCATCGCCGACGCCGAGTCAGGCGCCTTCGCCGCCGCCTATGAAAAGAACGTAGCAGGTTTAATCCATGACGTGCGCCGCGAGTTCGCGAAGCCCGTTCTACCTTTCGTCGTCGCGGCCTTCGGCCAATCCGTCTAATGGGTGAACTCTAACATCAGCAAAGTCCGCGACGCGCAGATGGCCGTGGGCGATCCCGCCAAATACCCTGCCTTCACGGGCAACGTCGCTTCCGTGGAAACCCTACCGTGCTTTTTCCCGCCAGAGAAAACGCCCGGTGGCCATGGGTATTTCTATCGAAACAGCGCCGAGTCCTACCTGCTCATCGGCGAGGCCATGGGCAAGAAAATGGTGAAGCTGTCGAAATAACCATGCCATCACCACGCCCCGCGCACCAAGCGAACACAGACCCATTTTTACGGAAACGATGATGCCCCTGGCATGACGGCGGCACTGCGATCCGTGATAGCATTCCGGCCCGGCTGCCGTATGCTTTGGTCAATCCGATGATCCGCCCGCTCTGCCTATTTCTAGCCGTCACATCCGCAGCCGTGGCGCTGAGCGAGGAGCGCGTGGATTTCAATCGCGACATCCGCCCGATCCTCACGAAACACTGCACCACCTGCCACGGCGGCGTGAAGGAGGCGGGGAAAATTTCCTTCATCTATCGGGAAAAAGCGCTGGCTCCTGGCAAGTCCGGGAAGATCCCTATCGTCCCCGGCAAGCCTGCAGAATCGGAAATGCTGCGCCGCCTACGCAGCGACGATCCCGATGAAGTAATGCCGAAACCGAAGCAGGAACCACCGCTCCCGGCCGCGGACATCGCGCTGATCGAGCGCTGGATCGCCCAAGGCGCGGAGTGGCAGAACCACTGGTCGTTCGTCCCGCCTAAGGAGTCGGCGGTGGCAACAATTTCCAATGAAAAATGGCCGAGCGCACCGCTCGATCGCTATATTTTACAACGCCTCGACCGCGAAAAACTCAAGCCCTCACCCGAAGCTGCACCTGCCGAGTGGTTGCGCCGGGTATCCTTCGATCTCACCGGTCTGCCACCTTTGCCTGAGGATCTAACCGCCTATCAGGACGCGGTGGTGAAGGACCCCGCTGCCGCTCGCGCTGCGGTGGTGGACCGCTTGTTAGGCTCACCGCATTTCGGCGAACGCTGGGCCGCCGTCTGGCTGGACCTCGCCCGCTACTCAGACACCTTTGGCTACGAAAAAGACCCGGAACGCGACATCTGGCCTTTCCGCGATTGGGTGATCCGCGCCTTCAATGCGGACATGCCTTATGACGAATTCACCATCGAGCAACTCGCCGGGGATCTGCTGCCAAACGCCACCGCCGACCAACGCCTGGCCACCGCCTTCCATCGCAACACGCAAACAAACACCGAGGGCGGCACCGACGACGAGGAATACCGCCTCGCCGCCGTGATCGACCGCACGAGCACCACTTGGACCACCTGGCAGGCCACCACTTTCGGCTGCGTGCAATGCCATTCGCATCCCTACGATCCCATCGAGCACGACGAGTTCTATCAGTTTCTCGCCTTCTTCAACAGCAGCGAAGATTGCGATCTGGACGAGGATTTTCCCCACATGAAAGTGCCGGATGACCCCGCCAAAGCCGCCGAAGCTTCGCGCTTGGAAATTCAATTGAGCGTCCTCCGCGAACAACTCAACGCCGATGGCCACGCGCTTGCGGAATCCACCACGGATTGGCGGCCCTTCACCCCGGATGCCTTCGCCCCCAGCCACGGTACGCTGGCAATGTCCGCCGACGGCACGATCCGCAGCCAAGGCACCCTGCCGAGGCGCTGCATCCAAAAGGTCATCGGCCCGGCTCTCACCTTCACCGCGGTCAGATTGAAAATTCTACCAGAAAATGACGACCCGAAAAAATGGCCGGAACGCGGCTCGCTGGTCTCGAAATTCCAAGTAAATCTGATCGACCCGGCGGGAGCATCAACGCCCGTTGCAATGAAAGAAGTCTTTGTCGATCACCTCGGCGATTTTTTCGAACCGGGACCTAACGGCAATGTCGGCGGTTTCCCAAAACTCGAAGGCCCGCGCTGGTCGGTGTTTGTACCTGCTAACAAGATCGAACCAGCACCCGGCTCACGCTTGGAAATTTCCTTGGCCCATAGTGCCGAGACGGCTGGCAGCCAAGCGGTGCCAGTGCGACGCTTCGCCATCGACGTTTCTAACCGTCCCGAATGGACCACCCTGATCACCGACCCGCAACGTGCCGCCACTTGGAAATCGCGCGGAGAAATGGCCGGGCAATACGGCGCGATCAAGGGCACGATGGTGCCGGTGATGATCCAGCGTGCCGCCCGCGAGACCCGCGTTTTTGCTAGGGGAAATCGCCTCGCCAAGGAGAACGTCGTCACGCCCGGAGTGCCGAAATTGCTAGCTGGCAATGCCCCTAAATCGGGAATGACCCGACTCGACATGGCCCGCTGGATCGCCAGCCCAAGCAACCCGCTGACGGCCCGCGTGATGGTGAACCGCTTGTGGGGCGAGCTATTCGGCATCGGCATCGTGCAGACGGCAGAGGATTTCGGCACCTCCGGCACACCGCCAAGCCACCCGGAATTGCTGGATCACCTCGCCCTCCGCTTCGAGAACCAATACCACTGGTCGGTGAAGTCAATGCTGCGGGAAATTGTGCTATCCTCGACCTACCGGCAGTCCCACCGTGCGACCAAGGAATTGATCAACCGTGATCCGAACAACCGGCTGTTAGCCCGCGGCCCACGCAATCGTCTGTCCGCCGAAATGGTCCGCGACCAGGCACTTGCCGTCGCTGGATTACTCTCACCGAAAATGCACGGACCACCCGTCTATCCGCCACAGCCCGATGGCGTCTGGAGTTCGGTTTACAGCGGTGCGAAATGGAAAACATCGCAGGGTGAGGACCGCTACCGCCGGGGCATTTACACGTATAGCAAGCGGACCAGTGGTTTTCCGGGCTTCCTCATGTTCGACTCGCCGAGCCGCGATCTTTGCAGCGCCCGCCGCATCGTCAGCAACACCCCGTTGCAGGCGCTCGTCACGCTCAACGACCCGGCACACATCGAGGCCGCGCAGAGTTTTGCGAAACGCATGGCCGCCGCTGGTGCCGAGCTTCCAGCCCAGCTCGCATTCGGCATCACGCTGGCCACCCAGCAGGCTCCCTCCCCTGCCACGCTTGCGGAACTCACCGCCTTGCATGCCGCCGCCACCGCCGACTATCAGCAAACCCCGGCCGAGTCCGCGAAACTTGGGGAAACGCCCGCCGCCGCTGCGTTGGTGCTCGTCGCGAACACCATCCTAAATCTGGATTCCGCCTTCAACCGTTAGACACCATGCACCCCGACCATTTCGCCCGGCTCCAGCATTCCCATCTGGAACATCTAACACGCCGCCATTTCCTCTCGAAGTGCAGCACCGGCCTCGGCGCGATGTGGCTCGCTGGCGCCACTGGCCGCGCTTGGGGGACTTCCACGGCCTTGAAAAAAGATCCAGCGAATCCACTGGCATCGGCCTCGCCCCACTTCGCCGCCAAGGCGAAACGCGTGATCTATCTGCACATGGCCGGTGCCCCGTCGCAGCATGAATTGTTCGATTACAAACCCGAACTCCAAAAGCTCAATGGCCAGGACTGCCCGCAGGAATTTCTAGCAGGCAAGCAGTTCGCCTTTATCCAAGGCATCCCGAAAATGCTTGGCCCGCAGTATCCTTTCAAACAATACGGCCAGTCCGGTGCCTGGCTCTCGGACCGCCTGCCGCACTTTTCCACGATGGTGGATGACGTGTGTTTCATCAAGTCGATGTACACGGACCAGTTCAACCACGGACCCGCCCAACTGCTCGTCCACACCGGCACCCAGAATCTCGGCGCACCCTCCATCGGCGCGTGGGCCACTTACGGACTCGGCACGGAAAACCAAAATCTCCCCGGCTTCATCGTTCTAACATCTGGCGGAAAAAATCCGGATGCCGGAAAATCCGTGTGGGGGTCCGGTTACCTGCCGTCTGTCTATCAGGGCGTGCAATGCCGCTCCCAAGGCGAACCCGTCCTCTATCTGGACAACCCGCCCGGCATCTCCCGCGACCTCCGCCGCCGCTCACTCGATAGCCTGGACCGCCTGAACCAACAGATCGCCGAGGACACCGGCGATGCGGAAACCGTCACCCGCATTGCCCAATACGAGATGGCCTACCGGATGCAAATGAGCGCCACCGACGCCTTCGATCTGAAACAAGAATCCCCCGCCACTCACGAAATGTACGGCACGCAGCCCGGCAAGGAATCGTTCGCTAACAACTGCCTGCTCGCCCGCCGCCTCGCCGAGCGCGGCGTCCGCTACATCCAACTCTTCCACTGGGGCTGGGACTCCCACGGGGCCAGCGCCAGCGAGGCACTCAACAAGGGCTTCATGGATCGCTGCAAGGAAGTGGATCAGCCGATGACCGCCCTCTTAAAAGACCTCAAACAACGCGGTCTGCTCGATGACACGCTCGTCGTCTGGGGCGGCGAATTCGGCCGCACTCCCATGCTCGAAAACCGCGGCGGCGGCGTCAATGCCTTCATCGGCCGCGACCACAACCCCGGTGCCTTCACCGTCTGGATGGCCGGCGGCGGCGCGAAACCCGGCATTTCCTACGGCGAGACCGACCCCATCGGCTACGCCTCCATGATCGACAAAGTTTCCCTCCACGACCTCCACGGCACCATGATGCACCTCATGGGCTTCGATCACGAGAAACTCACTTACCTCTCTAACGGTGCCCCGCAGCGCCTCACGAACATCACCAAACCCGGCACGAAAGTCATCACCGGCGTCTTGGCCTGACGGCTAACCAATCCGAGCAAGCGATGGCAGAAGTCTGACACATAAATCTTCAATCGTGTTAGAACATTCGCCTTCACGCTACTCATGAGCATCTTCCCGAAAAAGCGTTTCACTTGGTATGAGCCGAAACCTTTCCTAGCGATCCTCGATGCTCAAGCGCGCAGCAACCGGCGCTGGTGGGTTCAGCCTTTATTTATTCTCATCATTAGCGCGAACATGATGCTCATATGGTATCTCTCTCACTTCAATCCAGCTAAACACCCGCCTTCGTTTCCTGATGCCTTCCTTCTATCATCAGCCCTCCATCCCTTGCGCGCCAACCCGCAGTTTAGGGGTGGGGCGCTGGCGCAGCGACTTTCACCTTGCGGCGTCCTCGGGCGATCCGCAGTCTGAGGCCGTCCTATTTGAAATCGCCATTATCCATCATGCAAATCTTCATCCAGCACCAAGGCCAGCAATGCGGCCCGTTCAGCGCAGACCAGATTCGTGCCAATCTAGCCAACGGCACCTATCAGCTATCAGATCTGGCGTGGTATGATGGAGCTGCAGGCTGGCAACCACTGCACACCGTCCCGGGATTCGGCGCTAATTTACCTGGCTCCCCGATCACCGCTCCATCGGCCACCCACACGTCGGGCCTCGCGATCTGGAGTCTGGTTCTCGGGATTCTGGCATTCCTCACCGTTGGCCTCACTGCCATTCCTGCGGTCATTTGTGGCCACCTCTCATTGGGCAAGATCAAACGCTCGGCAGGCACGCAATCCGGAGCCGGACTTGCCATCGCGGGACTGGTGACGGGGTATTGTGGCTTTCTCTTCATCGGCATTGCGATGCTCGCGGGGTTAGCGGCTCCACTAGTCATCCGCCAGCGCAAGAAGGCCGACCAAACGGAGGCTGTAGGCAATGCCCGACAGCTTGGCTTGGTTCTCAACGTATTCAAAGAAGAATACGGTAGCTACCCGGATGACGCCACCGCGCAAGCTGTCGCCGATAAAACCCATACGGCAAAAATTACCGGAAGCACGGCCAATGACCGCTTCCGTCAACTCATCCGCGCAGAGACCGACGCAGCGGAAAGTCTATTCTATGTCCACACTCCGGGCGTTCATAAACCCGATGGCATCATGGATGACAATCACGCCTTGGAAAAGGGCGAGTGCGGATTTGCCTACATCGGGAATGGAGCCACCTCGGACTCGGTCGTCCGCCCGCTCGCCATCACTCCGCTGATTCCAGGCACCACGCGCTTCGACCCCAAACCTTTCGATGGCAAGGCAGTCATCTTATGGACGGACGAAAGCGTTAAATCTCTGCCCATCGACCGCACAACCGGACGAGTGATATTGAATGGAAAAGACTTGCTGGACCCATCGCACCCTGTCTGGGGCGGAAAACCGCCGGTGATTGCGTTGCCTGAGTGATCGGACGCGGCAACGAAGTAAGGATGGCCAGGCATCCGATGTGTGGTCATGGAAAAGCCTCACGCCTCCCTCATCCCCCGAAAGAATCGCAAAATTATCTCAGTTCCTCTATCGGAATTGATTCTAAATGGCATATACTTTTCTCAACTGCAGTTCGGAGCCGCTACCCAGCGTCGAATGCGTGGGGCATTTCACCACCCAGTCCGCGCTCGGCGAATGAGCCAGCGCAGCACTTGAGCGGGTTGACATCTTCATGGCTTGCATGGTTGATCACTGCCCGTGTTTTTCCATCTCTTCCTCAACGTCTGCGCGCCGATTTTCCTGATCGTCGCCATGGGCTGGCTGTTGGACCGGAAATTTCACCTCCATCTGGAAAGCTTGGTGAAATTAAACATCTATCTGATGGTGCCAGCCTTCATTTTCACCCATGTGTTAGACACCGAACTGGCCGGAAGCGAGGCCATGAAAATCATCGGGTTCACACTGGGCATGATCGGGTTGATGTGGGCAGGCAGCGCCGTTGCCGCGCGGATTTTCAAAATGCCCGGCCGGCAACGCCAATCGCTCTCGCTCGCCACGATGTTTTACAATTGCGGCAACTACGGACTGCCGCTCGTCACCCTCGCCTTCGGGCACAAGGCCGCAGCGGTGCAAATCTACGTCCTCGCGACGGTGAACATCGCCACCTACACGGTCGGGCTGTTCCTCGCCCAAGCGCATGGCGATAGCCCCGGCTCTCATCGCGTTGCGCTCGCCAAAGTGCTCCGCCAACCGACAATCTACGCCATGCTCGCCGCCGTGGTCTGCAATCTGTTCCACTATCAGGTCAAAGAAATCATTTGGCTCTGGCAACCTCTCGACCTCCTGCAATCCAGCCTCATCGGCTTCGCCCTGGTCACCCTGGGCGTGCAAATGTCCCAAACCAAACCCGCACCGTTCCGCGCCGCCATGTGGTCGGCCGTTGCGTTGCGGCTTGTGCTTTCCCCATTGCTAGCGCTGCCACTCGCCATCCTCATGGGTTTTTCCAAAGACACCTCCGCATCGCTCATCCTCGCCGCCGCCGCACCGACCGCCGTGAATACCGCGATGCTCGCCCATGAGTTCGGTGGTGACGTTTCGTTTTCGACCTCCGCCGTCTATTACACCACCCTGTTCAGCATGTTCACCACCACGGGGCTGTTATACATTCTGAAATTGTGGCTGTGAATTGTGGGGTTTTCGATCTGGAATTTTTCAACCGCGAATTGACGCGAATCGACGCGAATATGGAATTTCGGCTGATGTCTGTGAGTCGTGAAAATCGGTAGGGTACACGGTAATCTCCCTATCTCTCATCACAAAATTCGTGTCCATTCGCGTCGATTCGCGGTTAGATGTCTGCAAATGTCGCTGCCCGCTGAAATTTCCCGACTCGTCATTCCAAATTCCGACAGGCAAGGTGCGTTCATTCACCCATCACCACCTTGAAAACCTTCAAAGAACTCGGAATCCCGGCCAACCTGATGCAGGGCCTCCACGCACTCGGCATAATCCACCCCACGGAAATCCAGGACAAGGCGATCCCGTTCCTGCTAGAGAACGGCGGCGACCTCATCGCCCAAGCCCAGACCGGCACCGGCAAGACCGCCGCCTTCGGTCTGCCGCTGCTGATGAAGGTGAACCCGAAATCCCCGGAAATCCAAGGCCTCATCGTCGCCCCCACGCGGGAACTCGCCAAGCAGATCGGCAAGCAGCTTTTCCGCTACACCAAGTTTTCCGAAAAAATCTTCGTCGAGGTCCTCTGCGGCGGCGACAACTTCGACCGCCAAGTCGCCGCCCTCACACGGCCCACCCACATCGTCGTCGCCACGCCCGGACGGCTCATCGACCTCATCCACAAAAAAGCACTCACCCTCGTCGGCGTGAAGCATCTCGTGTTAGACGAGGCGGATGAAATGTTAAGCATGGGATTCAAGAAAGAGCTCGTCAAAATCTTTGGCCTCACTCGCGCCCGGCGCAGCACCTGGCTATTTTCCGCCACCATCCCGGATGCCATCCACGGCCTCATCAAGGACTGCATGTCCGGCAAACCCCATCTCCTCAAAATCGACAAGGCCCACGTCGTCAACCGCGACATTGACCACCAGTTCACCATTTGCAGCCGCGACGAGAAAAGCGCGTTCATCGCCGCCTTCCTCAAGCGCCAGCAAGAAAACCGCGGCGTCATCTTCTGCCGCACCAAGGCCGGCGCCATCGTGCTGGGTAAACAACTCACCGTGCGCGGTTTCCCCGTCGATGTCCTGCAAGGCGACCTCACCCAAAAAGAGCGCGACACCGTCATGCGTTCCTTCAAAAAAGAGCGCACCCAGTTCCTCATCGCCACCGACGTCGCCGCCCGTGGCATCGACGTCGAGGGCCTCTCCTTCGTCATCCACCACCAGCTTCCCGAGCAAATCGAATACTTCACCCACCGCAGCGGCAGAACCGCCCGCGCCGGGAAAAAAGGCATTTCCCTCGCCCTCATCGAACCCCGCGAACGCCCCAAGATCACCAAGCTGGAAAACGATCTCGGTCTCTCTTTTACCGAAGTCCACTAGACCTGGCTACCCACGCATCGCGCTGCGTACGTCAAAGGTGTGGCACGGCGGAGGATGAATTGTAGTCCGGGTTCATGGAGATTCTGTTATTTCAACTCCAGCTTCAACAGCTTCGCCGCATTTTCCCGGTAGATCTTGTTCTTCACGTCAGCGGGTAGATTGAGCGTTTCGAAATACGTCCACTCCTTTTCCGGGGCCGGGATCTTGGTGAACGACCACCAACCCGCGTCCGTGCCGAACAGCAATTTATCCGCATTGCGGATGATGAATTCGCGCCCATGGTCCGCCTGACTGCTCAGGGCAGCGACTGCCGCCGGCGACAGGTCCGCATGGAGGTTCGGGTATTGCTGCAACAGCCGATCGCAGGCCCCGTTGCCCAATTGACGCCACCAATATGCATGTGCGATCAACACGCACTTCGGATAGGCCTTGAGCACATTCTCCAGATGAGGCAGGCCCTTCTCATCCATATTCTTGTTCTGGTCGATGTGAAACATCACCGGCAGTCCCACCCGGCTACACGCATCATAGAGTAGCAAATTCTTCGGATCGTCGAACATGAGTCCCACGCCGTAATGTTCGCCAAAGCCTATCGCCCCGTCCTTCTTCTCCTGCTCCAAGATTTTCACCGCCTCTTCCACCGTCTTCACCTCATCGGGATAAATGATGCAAAAACGGTGCATGCGGCCTGCATACTTCCGGAAGTTCTCTAACATCTGCTGCCGCTCCGCCTCATTGCCGGGGCGGCTCCCTGGATGATCCAGCGGATGGATGACGCACTGGCTCACGTTCACGCGCTTCATCCACGCGTCCACCACATCCAAGCCATCCTTCCGACAAGGGTAGGCGTGGACGTGAGTGTCAATGTATCCGGCCGCCACCGCCAAAGGCAATACCACTTCCTCAGCAGTAGCATATAAGCCGCCGATCACGGAGACAAGGCAAGAGATGAGAAGTGTGTTTCGGTTCATGGAATTATTGTGGGTTTGAAGGACACCGCATGAGCCTAAGAAAAGCAGCGGGGATGTTTGTGATGGTGTAAGCCTTGTCTGTAGCGGCGATCACCGGTCACCGCGAGTGAAATGAATGAATGCGTGGCGACCGGTGATCGCCTACAGGGATTTGTGGCGGGCCATGGCTTCGGCTTTGCGGTAGTTCGTGCGGAACCACTCGCCGATTTCGGTGGCGCGTTCGGCGGCTTTGAGGGCATCTGAGCCGTCGAGGATGGGATCGCCTTTGCCGGCTTTGGCGTAGGTCATGAGGGAGACGTCGGAGAAAACGGCAAGAGCATCGGCGGGCATTCCGGCGTCGCGCAGGGCGAGCCACGCGGATTTCATTTCTTCATGGGAGTCGATGCACATGATTCTAACGATCTGGCGGAGGGTATTGAAGGAGGCTCCGGTTAGGTCATGCTGATAGGTGAAATTTCCGGGATCGGTGTAGGGCATGGCGTCCGGCATCGTCGAGTTTGCTAGAATTTCCGGGGTATAGACATCGCGGCGGATGGGGGTGCGGTGGAGGGCGCGTTGTTCCGGTCCGCCGGGCGTGCCGGGCTTGCCCAACCACAGTGTCTGGCCTTCGCGACTGAGGCAGAATTCCACGAAATCTTGCGCGACTTCCGGGTGAGGCGCGCCCTTGAGCACGGCCACTGGATCGCCGCTCAAAGTGGTGCCACCCGTCGGCGCGATCCAGACGAGGCGCGGGCTGCCGGTTTTCGAATTGAATTCCGCCGCGAACGAGCGCCCGTAGAAGTCGATGCACATGCCAGCGGCGGCATTCCCCTGCCCCACGTCCAGCGGCACCTTGGTCGCGCTATCGGTGAAGTAGCGGGCATTTGCGGCCATCATTTGGATGAGTTGCAAGCCCGCCGTCCACCCGGCATCCGTGGCGGCGGCACGATCCGCACCGGGGGCGTCGATGGCGCGCAGCATTTCGCCTTGGACCACAAGCTCGAAGGCGCGGGCGACGGAGCCGCTTTTCGTGGGATCTGCTAGGGCGATGGTCCCGGCGTAACGCGGGTCGGCGAGATCGCGCCAAGCGGTGGGCGGGGGAATTTTAAGCCGCTTGAGCACGTCTGGATTGTAGCAAATGCCGAACTGCGACATGCAGGTGCCGACCCAGGTATGGTCTAACGGGTAGTAGCGCTCGCCGGTGAAAGTTTCCGGGATGGGGCCATCTTTGCCGAACCAGTCGGGGTGGGAATTGAAGACCCGCAGGGGCAACAGTCGGCCTTTTTTCGCTTGCCCGGCGAAATCCGGTTCACCGCCGCCGAAGAAAATATCCACGCCAATGCCGGGCCGGTTAGTTTCCTCCGCCGCCTTGAATCCGGCGTCGAGCACCATGCGGATTTCCGAGGTGCCGCCGGGTGTCCGCCAGTCAATGTAGAGCGAGCGACCGGTGGATTTTTTCCAATGCGCCGCGTAAGCCTCGCCGAATTCCTCGCGGATCGACTCGTTGTGCGGACTGAGGATCACCAGGCGGTCATCGGCGCTGTGCGATGTTGTCGTCGCGCTTTGACGGCGCAGCACCATCGGCAACGCCACGATCAGGGCTAACAGTCCGAAGATGATCCAAGCGCGTGTTTTCAAAAGGTGGGGTCTGTTTGAAGTGAGTTAGTGTGATTCGGCTGAGATATCTTCTTCAGACTTTCAAAACCACCACGTCATCGTGCCGTGCATATAACAGGATTTCCGCCTCGCCGGGCTCATGGATGATGTGTGGATTCAGCTCCACGACTTGTTGGCGGCCGGCGTCGGTTCTAACCCAATACTGGATACGTTGGCCGAGATAACTGCGCTCCACGATGTTGCCGGTCACCGCATTATCACCATCCTCCTTGTGCAAACGCCATGCCTCGGGCCGCACGGAAATCCGCACATCCTCACCCGGCACCGGCGACCAATCCGGGTCGGAAACGCGCCCAATCAGCGGCCCGGCGGCGGTCTTCGTGAGAGTGAAACCATCGCCGCTCTCGATCACCACGGCGGGGATCAGATTCGTCTCGCCAATGAAATTCGCGACATAGGCACTGCGCGGCGAACGGTAAATTTGCTCCGGCGTGCCGATCTGGCCGATGGCTCCTCGGGTCAGCACCGCCATCCGATCTGCCATCGCCAACGCCTCCTCTTGGTCGTGGGTGACGTAGATGCCGGTCAGGCCGTTTTCCTTCACGATGCGGCGGATCTCACGGCGCATTTCCACGCGGAGTTGGGCGTCGAGATTGGATAGGGGTTCGTCGAGCAGCAGGCACTTCGGCCTCACTACCAGCGCCCGGGCCAGCGAGACGCGCTGCTGTTGACCGCCGGACATCTGGTCGATCGCGCGGTCGCCGAAGCCCGCGAGTTGCACCATCGCCAGGGCTTCCTCGACCCGCCGGCTGATTTCCGGCTTCGGCACGCGGCGTTCCTCCAACCCGAAGGCGATGTTCTGCCCCACCGTTAGATGCGGCCACAGCGCGTAGCTTTGGAACACCATCGCTGCCTCGCGCTTGTGCGGTGCTAGGTTCGTGACATCGCGATCGCCGAAGAAAATCGCGCCACTCGTCGGGGTTTCCAAGCCGGCGATGCAACGGAGCAGCGTCGTTTTTCCGCAGCCAGAAGCGCCTAACAGGAAAAATAACTCACCCGGCTCGACGTGAAGGGTGATCCCGTCGAGCGCACGGGCGTTCCCGAAGGATTTGACGACTGACTCGGCGCGGATGGATTCCATAGCAGATTTGACAGCCCCATGCTTCCGTAAGAGGCCACGGAAGCAAGAAGTAAGCGGATTAAATGCCGGATTTACAGGAATTTATCAGCGCCTCAGCTTCATGCCGGGCAGGAAATCGGGCTTGATTTCTCCGGGAGAATCTTATTGATAAACCGAAAGCGTTCGCACGACATCATTTTAATGGATCGAGACTGAAAACGATTGCCGGACTCGCTCCGCCCCGCCCGAACAAGTGATTTGGGCGGGGCTTTTTATGCAACAGGTCTGTTACACTCGCACCGCGCACAAGGTTGGAAAGGTCGGTCCGGGCGACGAGCGGGCCTTATAGATTAAGGACTCCATTGCATTTCCGCCCATTCCATGACGGGTAGCGCTGTAACAAAGACGTTACATTTGACCTGTTGTGACCACGGCGGCAATGGAACAGAGATCGTCCCATTGCGAGAAAAAATTCCACTCAAACCAATCGCATCCGATCAATCAGTTTCTCCATGACCACCGCACAAGTAAGCGCGATCACCAACGTGGTTTCGGGACTCAAGGGAGTTTCGGTTAAAGCAACTTATAACGGCGGTAATCTCAGCACGACAACGACGCTCAATCCCATCCCCACGGTGACCATCGTGGCCGCTGACTACGATCCGGTGACCATGAGTGCAAACCTTTCGCTCACCGCGAACTTCAAGTAAGCATCTAATCATCTAATCATCCATCAGACGGAGCACGGACCGCGAAGTTCGTGCTCCGATTTTTCATTCCTGACAAAGCTCCACAAATACGCTAAACAATCAGCACCGCCTCGGATCCCATCCGTCATCACTCGCATGACAGGAAGACGCCGATGCGGAAACATCACCACCCAATCACGCACATTCTTGTGATCGAAGACGAGCCGTAGCTCGCCCGCCATGTCAGCAGCGACTTAAAACGCAGCGGTCATGAGGTCCGCGCGGAACACGATGGTGCCATGGGGCTTGCAGCGGTGCTGAGAGATTCACCCGATCTTGTCGTGCTGGATCTGAATCTGCCCACCATGAATGGCCTCGAAGTGTTGGAAAAAATGCGCAAAGCACACTGCGCGGCACGCGTGATCATCCTTACCGCGCTCGGTGATGTGGACCACCGCATCACAGGACTCAAAGCCGGCGCGGATGACTACATCGCAAAGCCATTCTCCATGGAGGAGCTCATCGCACGCGTCGAGGCGCTCGGACGCAGGGGTGCCACTCCCACGGCCGAAGACATTTTGAAAGTCGCGGATCTGCAATTGGATGTCCATCAGCGCCGCGTCACCAGGGGAGCCAAGACCATCGCGCTCTCACCCCGTGAGTTGGAGTTGCTCCAAGTTCTGATGGAGGAACCCGGCCGCGTATTTACACGCACTGAACTATCCGACCGCGTGTGGCAGCGCGAACACGAATACGACACTCGCACCGTCGAAATCTTCATCGCCCGACTGCGTAAAAAAGTGGATGCTGGCTACGAAAATCCGCTGATTCACACCATCCGATCCATCGGTTATACGATCAAATCCTCGACTGAAACGACCCCATGAAAATTCCCGCCATTCTCATTCTAACCGCCGTCCTCGCGCATGCGGACTCGGTCATCGAAGGCCATGTGACGCTGCCTGCGGCCAAATCCACACCCGTGATGGCGAAGCGCTACGAGATCGTCACCAAGGGCGGCGTCCTATCCACCAACCCGCCGGTGGCCGTCGTCTATCTGGAAGGCAATTTCCCCAAATCGGCCGCGCTGCCCAAGCACCAGATTATCCAGAAGGATTATGTTTTCCAACCCTCCCTGCTTGCGGTGCAAACCGGCACGACGGTGGAATTTCCCAATCAGGACGACACCTATCACAATGTTTTCTCGTTTTCGCCGGCGAAACGTTTCGACCTTGGCCGCCACCGTCCCGAGGACAAGCCGGTGCCTTCGCAGCTATTTGACAAAGCGGGCCTGATCACCCTGCGCTGCGACATCCATGAACACATGCGTGGCATCATTCTGGTGCTCGATACTCCTCACTATGTCATTAGCGGCACCGATGGAAATTTCAAACTCAGCGGCTTGCCACCCGGCGATTACAAGCTCAAGACTTGGATCGACAGCCGGACAACCCTGGAAAAGCCTGTCACTCTAACTGGAGGCGCTGCCCTCAAGGTCAATTTCCCGTGAGCTCTCCTTCGAGCATCTCCGGCTTCCGCCTGCGTCTATTCATCGGTATGATGCTGGTGGTGCTGGTCGCTGCCGGACTGGCATTGTGGGTTGCCCAGAACAAGGTCTCCACCGATGTTAGGCAACAGTTACAGCAATCGTTCCAAGGAGAGATCGCCGCTTTGCACCGCGCTTGGGAAGTGCGCCACGCGGCGCTCGTCGAGCGATCACGCTCGCTCGCACGCAAGTCACGCATCCATGCCGCACTCGAGGACAATGCGCTGGACCTGCTCTATCCGAACGCAGAGGATGAACTACGCGACGTGATGGCAAACGATGCGGATCAACCGCTGCAAGCGCGCTTCTATCGGTTTCTTGACGCCGACGGCAAGGTGATCGCAACCCCAGCCACCGTGGACGCTGGAATGTTAGATCCCGAAGAAGAGATCGAACTCAGCCGCGCGAAGCTGCAAGGCACCCAACAAGGCGGCTATCTGATTCACGACGGCGGCATGGATGAGATCATCGCCGCACCGATCATCTCCACGGACACGAATGATTTGATCGCAAGCATCGTACTCGGATTCAAACCCTTCAATACCATCAATCAAAACCCTGGCGTGAAATCCGGAATCTGGACCAAAGGCAAACTCTACCTACCCGATGCACCCAGCGAGGTCGCCGCGCGGCTCGCGACGCTGCTGGGTGGCGCGCCCACCGGTTCCCACACGGAGCTTGATATCGACGGCGTGCCCCATCTGGTGTTCAGTCAGTTGCTCAATCCCGACTCAAAACTACCACCCGCCTATGAAGTCTGCATTTACTCGCTGGCAGACGCGATGACCCGCGGACAGCACTTGCGCACGCAGATTCTCGGCGCGGGAGCTTTGCTTCTGCTGGGTGCCGGGTTCGCGAGTCACGCCATCGCAAGCAGTCTCGCCGTACCGGTGGAGCAACTCGTCGTGGATTCCGCACAAAATCAAATTCGGCGCGAAAAGGCCGAAGCCGCGCTCGAACAAACCAGCGTCGAACTACGCCGGTCCATGCGCTTTTCGGCAGATACGTCGCATCAACTCAAAACTCCGATCACCGTCCTTCGAGCGGGTCTCGAGGAACTGCAACAACAACCGGGAATCACCCGGAAAATGGACGACGAAATTTCCGGGCTGATTTTCCAAACCGCAAAGCTCTCCGGTATGATCCATGACTTACTACTGCTCTCGCGTCTCGACGCGGGACGCCTTGAATTGCAAATGGCCGACATCGATCTATCGGACTACATCGACTCACTTGTGGATGACCTCAGCGCTGTGCCAAACGCACCGGATTTTGAAGTCGTGGTGGATGTGCCGCCGGACTTGCACATCCTCGGAGAGAAACGTTACATAGCGATGATCCTTCAGAATCTCATGGAGAACGCGTGGAAATACAACACGCCACAGGGCACGATCTCGATAAGCGTACAGGAACTGGATGACATGGTCGCCCTGCGGGTGGCCAATACCGGCACCAGCATCCCGCTTGAGGCGCAAGAGCACATTTTCGAGCGCTTCCACCGCGCTGCTGTGGCCGAAAATGTGCCCGGCCACGGCCTCGGCCTGAACATTGCACGGGAACTGGCATTGCTTCACGGTGGCGATTTACGGTTAGTCCGATCCGCCGATGGGTGGACGGAATTTGACGTATCCTTCCGTCGCGCAGTCGTTACAACATCCACATGAATCGCCCATCCGCCATCGGATTTGCCCTCCTCGCAGTGACCGCCGTCACCGCATGGGGACAGGACCTTTTGGACCGCGTCGATAACGCACTGACATTCTCGGGATTCAACGATCCGTTACGGGCACGCTTGAGCGGCACGCTGGCTCTGGAATATTACAATTACAGCGGCACCGCCCCAGGATTGATTTTGTGCGACGACTCATCACTTACAAACTCACGGTTCAGCCTGTTTTTCGACGCACAGGTCGGCCCCAATATCTATCTGTTCGCGCAAGCACGGGTCGATCAGGGATTCGATCCCAGCGACCGGGCCACTGAAGCCCGGTTGGAAGAATACGCGTTGCGCTATACTCCTTGGGATGACGGGCGGTTCAATGTGCAGATCGGCCGCTTCGCAACAGTGGTGGGAAATTATGTGCCGCGTCATGAATCGTGGGAGAATCCGTTCATCAACGCGCCGTTGATTTATGAAAATATAACAGGGATCTACGATGCCAAAGCGCCGCCTGATGCGAAGGATTTCAGCGCAGGATTGGTGGACCCAAAATATGAATACAACCCAGTGATCTGGGGTCCGTCTTACGCCACTGGCATTTCCATTTCCGGCCAACTCGGCAAGTTCGACTACGCGGCGGAAATCAAAAACGCCGGCTTGTCATCCCGACCTGAGACTTGGGACGCCGTCGATAGCGGCTTCGACCACCCAACGGTTAGTGCGCGCGTCGCCTATCGACCAGACATGGCATGGGTGATCGGTTTTTCCGCGAGCGAAGGTCCCTACTTCACGGATCAAGCACAGCCCAGCCTGCCACCCGGCACGAGAATCAATGACTTCAATGAAATGGTGCTTGGTCAGGATGTTAGCTTCGCATGGTCCCACTGGCAGTTCTGGGCCGAGGTTTATGAAGCACGCTTTGAAGTGCCTAACCCAGTTAACAGTTCGGTTTTGAGGCAATCGGGGACTCCACGGCAGGGATTTGCGCTAAGGCACAGACGACGCCTTCAACCGGAAGAAGGCATGCGGGGTGCCGGGTGCAGGCGTGATTTCGAAATGCGTAACACCGGGAGGGGTGGCCAGTGCTTGCCAGTTTGCTGGACTCAGCGAGTCGGTCCATTCGATAACATAACTCCATTGCGCGGAGGCACCCGTCCAGTCCAGAGCGAGTGTGCCGGGTGTGGTGCTGGCAGAGATGCGGAAAGCGACCGACCACCCGTGATTTTTTTTACCTTACAAGCGCGACAACTCGCGTTGGGCGATGCAATCTTCTGTTTCTCCTAACACTCAGCCATGGCAATCAACCCCAGCACACCCGCCCTCCGCATCGCACGCCTCCTTGGCGAAGGTGCACGAATCCTCGCCATCCATCCCGGCCAAGCAGGGATCGACATCACCCACGACATCACCGCCCTGCTGGAAGCAGCTAACAATGACCACGCGAGTGCTGAACCCGGCGAGCAAACCGAGGCCGCCCTGGCCTGAGGGTTCGTTAAACGAACGGAACATCGATCCAGTGTCTCCGCCCGCCCTCCAGACTAACCACTTTTCAGGTGCCGCCACCAAAATTACCATCTTACAGCCAGCCGAGGACGGGCGTTCAGTCTGTCTCGCAATCAGAAACCCGATCCTATGCCAGTGAAAACACCTTTATTCCTCGCCGCATTCCTATGCTTTACGGTGAATCTCATGTCCCAGACGTTCATGATGAATCCCTACGGCTGCAAGAATGCCACGCTCCTCAACGGCAAGTGGAATGCCATCATCGACCAGTTCGGGCGGGGAGAATCGATGAAATTCTATCAAAATCGCAAACCGCAGGGGAAAACGGATTTCGTGGAGTATTCGTTCAGCGGTGGTTTACGGCTCGATGTTCCCGGCGACTTCAACTCACAAGTCCCTGAATTAAAATACTACGAGGGAAACGTCTGGTATCAGCGGTATTTCACTGCGGAAAAAACCAAAGATCATCGGCAGTTTCTCTATTTTGCGGGCGTTTCCTACGAGGCTGCGGTCTGGTTAAATGGCAAGGAGGTGGGACGGCACGAGGGCGGCTTCACTCCTTTCCAGATGGATTTGTCCGACGCGCTGGTCGATGGCGAAAATGATCTGATCGTGATGGTAAATAACCGCCGCCGTGTGGATGGCATCCCCGCCATGAACTTCGACTGGTGGAACTACGGCGGTATCCTGCGGGACGTGTTTTATGTGGACCGACCCCAAGTGCATGTGCGCGATTACAAGGTGCAACTCAAAAAGGGACACCGCGACACCATCGCCGGATATGTCCAATTGGATGGCTCGACCTCGCCACAGAATGTGGAAGTCTCGATTGGGGAATTGAACATTAAGCAGGCACTCACCACCGACGCGAACGGACATGTCTCGTTCGAGATCGAAGCCAAGCCGCAGTTATGGGAACCCGCCGCGCCGAAAATGTATCATGTGGAAGTTTCCACTGCGGAGGATTCACTGGCCGACGAAATCGCCTTCCGAACCATCGAGACCAAGGGCAACGACATTTTACTCAACGGCAAGCCGATTTTCCTGAAAGGGGTCAACTTCCACGAGGAGATCCCCCAACGCCTCGGACGTGCCAACTCCGATGCCGACGCCGCCATGATTCTCAGCGAGGTCAAGGCGCTGGGCTGCAACTTCGTCCGCACCGCCCACTATCCGCAGAACGAACATACCGTGCGCATGGCCGAGAAAATGGGGATCCTGATCTGGGAGGAAATCCCGCTGTGGCAAGGCATCGAATTTTCAAACCCCGTCATCCTCAAGAAGGCAGAAACCATGCTGCGTGAAATGATCTATCGGGACAAAAACCGCGCCGGAATCATCATCTGGAGCATCGCCAATGAAACCAGCCCCTCGGAATATCGCGATCAGGTTTTAACGGATTTGGTCGCGCTCACCCATGAGCTGGACGACAGCCGATTGGTTGGTGCGGCCTTCGACAATGTGCGCTATGACAAGGCGACTTCCACGTTTCATCTGAAAGACAAGGTCTCCGAGGCGGTGGATGTGGTCGGGGTGAACAAATATTTGGGGTGGTACTTTCCATTCCCGTTAGAGCCCGAGAAAATCAAGTGGGAAGTGGCCACCGACAAACCCCTAATCATGACGGAATTCGGCTGCGAGGCGCTCTACGGTCAGCACGGGCCTGCCGACGTGGCTTCCAACTGGAGCGAGGAATATCAGGAGGAACTCTACCGCAAGAACTACATCATGTTCCAAAACATCCCCAACCTGCGCGGCACCTGTCCCTGGGTGTTGTTTGATTTTCGCTCACCAACCCGCTACCATCCGCTGAATCAGGACGGCTGGAACCGCAAGGGACTCGTTTCGGACAAGGGGCAGCGGAAGAAGGCGTGGTGGGTGGTTAGGAAATTTTACGAAACGCGCTGAAGTTCACCGTCGTGGGGTGGCGGAAGCTAACTCTAACGGCAGCAGGCCATCGCAGTTGCCTTCACCACCGACTGCGCCTCCCCGCCCATTTCCTCGCCTCCGGTCCGGCCCAACTGCTGATTCGCGAACCTTCCGCCAAAAGTAAATTCCTCGCGATGCGTTTGTCTTGTGTCGGTGGTCGGGAGGGCGTAATTTCTCCGGCATCCCAAAATGGCTGACTCACTCGATCCGCAGGCTTTGCCCGCAAAAGCGCAGTCGCCCCCGGCTGCCAAAACCACGTTCAGGACTAAAATCGGGAGGGTGATCTTCGCGCCCTTCAAGGTGGTCGGATTCCTCCTCGGCGGGAAGACGAGGATCGATGAGATCGTGGTGTATTCCGCGCCGCCGGCGTTTTATCTGTGGATCGTGATCGCAGTGGGGTTTGCGCTGAAATTCCTAGTGCCCGGCGTGATCACGCCGCAGGCCGGGGCGTGGATTTTCATCGCGACGATGATCTATTTCGTGCTGGCGCTGCTTTACGATATAAGCCTGAAGAAACTGATACTTTGC
Organism: Akkermansiaceae bacterium; assembly: GCA_025354565.1. Lineage (GTDB taxonomy): Bacteria > Verrucomicrobiota > Verrucomicrobiia > Verrucomicrobiales > Akkermansiaceae > Luteolibacter. The sequence goes on along the minus strand of JANXMQ010000246.1, from coordinate 2,886 downwards.
TCGCTGGTAGTGGCGGTGATCTGGCTCTTTGCGAAGTATATGGAGAACCTTCGCGACACCTTGATTCTGGGGCCGATTTTGCACCACTTCGCGGCGCTGGAGCCCAAGTATGATCGGGGGACGGTGATGGTGCTTACGTGGCTGCTGCTGATCCCGTGGGTGTGCTCGCTTTTCGAGATGGTGTTCAATCGGAGGAAGAAGTTCAGCCCGAATGAAATTGCGGAGTTTCACTTTGGCGAAGGCTCGGAACTGACGGATCGCTCGGGGCTGCGCTTTGTGACGAAGTATCGCGATGTGCTGGAGACGGTGCTGGGTTTTGGCGGGGGCGATTTGCTGGCAGTGGATAACCACCAGACGGTGATTAAGCGTTACGAAAACATCGTGGGGCTGTGGTTCTATTGGCAGAAGCTGGATCGTATCCTGCATCAGCGGGCAACCTTGGTGGGTGAGGATGGCGAGGAAAAAGTGGTCGTCCAGCAGCCCCCGCCGTAACCCGTTGAGGCGGTGGACGCCATGGTGTCTTTGGACGCCGCGTCGTTTCCCCCCACCGTGAAGTCACGCTATGGCCTATCAACAATTACTCATGGCTCCGCGGGTGCGGAAGGTCCTTGGTTTGCCAGCGGGAAGCATTCGTGCGCTGCTGACGCTGATGACCGTGGGTTTCATCGTGACACAGACGGCGCGTAGCAAGCCGGTGAGCCTGCTGTGGTATGAGTCGCTCATCATCGTCCTCGCGCATTACTTTGCGCATCGGCGGTTTGTGGCGCTTTCGCCGGTGCAGCATGAGAAGCTGACGCGGGAGGATTTGCTCGAGGATGAGCCGCACCCGCTCTATCTACCAAGGCATTCACTGCGGACGATCATCGTACTGTCGTTCGTGGGGCTGGCGGTTTATCTGGGCTGCACAGGGCGGCTGCGCGATCCGGTGGCGATGCCCGTTTTCGCGAGTGTGGGTTCGTATTTTCTCGGGATCGGGTTCGGGGCGGTCGCGGCGCGGCTGAGCCGGGGAAAGCAGTGCAACGGCAGCGCATCGTGGTTCGATGATTTGAAGGCGGTGGTGACCTTGGTCGCGGTCGCGCTGGCGATCATGGTCCAGATCTTTGGGTGGCAGCAGGCGATCCCTCTGGGCGACAAGCTGGAGGCGTTACCGCTGACGCTGATGCTGTTTTACTTTGGGTCGCGGTGAGACATCGGACTTTCCGATCATCCCGAAGCTCGGGGGTTTTTGTAAGCATAGTGAAGCCGCCGCCCTCCCGGTTCTGAAGTGGGATGTGCATACCAACTTCGTGGGCCATGCGCGCACCGGGATACTTCTGTGAGAGCCTGCGCAGCGCTTCGCGATGATTCGTGATCGTGCGTTCGTCGATGATCTCGCCCTCCGCGTTGAGCACACAGATCGCGTGCTTGTCGCCGAGATCAAGACCGATGGTGATAGCAGGAATGGTGTTTTTGATGGCAGGCGGATTATACCACGGCGCTCAAGCGCCGCCCGCTGCCTTCTCATCTAATCTTGTTCTGCCTGGTTCATCATGGCATATCGAGGAGCTTAGGTTCTGGAATTGTTCCATCCATTAGGACAACAACAACCATGCTCACCGGCTGGGGGACCGAACCGCCATCCCGATCATATTTAATAACGTAGAACCAATGCCGTTCATCTCCAGAATCCTGTAAAACGATCTCCGCACGGTGCCAGCATTTTGACTTCTTGAGTAGAGCTTGGATCTTCATCATCGCCAACTTCTCAGCCTTCCGGGGCGACAATGGAGGATTCTCTTGGTCACTCTTCCACTCAGGCGTTGCAGCCAACCTCGGAGTATCGAATGAATAATCAAATCGCTTGCGCTCGCCATACCCACTGAACGTCCAACTACGGCCTTCAGCCCCGACCCGAAATGTCTGTGCGGAAGCGAGGCTCATCAGGACTAGGCAGTAGAGAGCAATTGCTGTCTTCATTTCATGCGTTAAATGTGCGCCCACCGGCGCGGTTGAAAGAAGAAAGAATTGAAATTAAAAAGCTGATGACCGGTTGGTGCGCCACGACTTGTTCGCTGGGTGTTGTTAGCAGAAATCTTGGGCCACCCTCAAGCTGCGGCCGAGTTCCGATTCGATCGTGGAAATGAAGCCGGACTCTACCTTTGTTCCATAGTCGGGATAGCACTTGCCGCAATCAAGAACAACGGCGCATCGATAAGTGATCCCACCATGGCCTGGTTCCGGAGCGCCAGTCATCGGATGGCTGGCCTCCATGGGGATCCGAGCATAATCGACTGGTTGTCCACAGGCGGGACAAATTGTGGGCAGTCTCCCCGCACCAAAGCGGTCGTCGGCTGGAAGCGGAGTCTCCTCGATCTCATGGCCGCACGCGCAATGAATTGAATCGAACGGCTGAATGATCTCCGAGATCCGATACGCCGTATCCGCGACCAAGTGGAGTTCGATGCCGTAATAGATTCCGTCCGATCCCGGAATCCGCGCAAGCGGGTAACGAAGGCCACTCGTAGCGAGATCGGAGATCCGCCATCGAATCTGAATATCGGTGGTAGGATTGGCATCCAACGCTGCTCGTAGATCATCCAAACTCCCGGAAGCTTTCGCGCAGCCGACACTCCAATTCAGTCCCTCGGGGAGGTAGCGTTGGGCATGAAGGTTGCGGATCAAGCGATCAATTGCCTCGGACTCAGGACGAAAACCGCTGGAGGCGGGCATGATGTAGAAGTTGGATTCGACTCCCATATGATTTATTGGCGATTAAGGTAGAGACGCCAGTTGCCTGACGCCCCCCTCGCAGATCCCGGCGTGCGGAATTACCGCACCGGGCTCCTCAGGAATGCGCGCTAATGGAACTTCGATCATGATTGGACTCTAATGGGTTGGACACTTCCT
>JANXMQ010000233.1 GCA_025354565.1 Akkermansiaceae bacterium | reverse complement strand
TCGGCGATGGCCGTGGCTACTTCAATCTCGCCCTCAACTACAGGGATGGCGTCGGCGTGACCCGTGATATAGCGAAGGCCAACGAACTTTTCCTCAAGGCGGGCGGTCACGGCGAGGGCGCTGGCTACTGCAATCTCGCCTTCAACTACCAGACCGGCGAAGGCATCACCCAGGATGTGACTAAGGCCGACGAACTTTTCCTGAAGGCAGGTGATCTCGGCGATGGCTTTGGCTACTTCTTTCTCGGCCTCAACTACGCGAGCGGCGAGGGCGTGACCAAGGATTTGGTGAAGGCGAACGAACTCTTCCTCAAGGCAGGCAATCTCGGCAAGGGCATGGGTTACTACAAGCTCGGCTACAACTACGCGAATGGCATCGGCGTGACCAAGGATGTGGCGAAGGCCAACGAACTCTTCAAGAAAGCCGCCGACCTCGGCTTCAGAGATACCCGGCAGCCGAACATGGAATATGACACAGCCAAGTAGCAAGCCGGAACCACCAAGGTGCCCGCCGGGAGGACGCGGGCGGCGATACTTCAGACGTTGCGGAGCATCTCGATGGTTTCGGCGAGTTTCCCCTGCGGGCTTTCCGCCTTGAGGCGGGGGAAGCGACGGCCATCGAGCAGGATGTAATCTCCGTTCCGGTGGAGCATGAGGCGCTGGCCGTTGATCTCGACGGAGCGGATGTTTTCCGCCGCCGCGAGCGCCTTGATGCGGGTGATTTCGATGAGTCTGGCCGCCGCATCCGGGATGCGCCCGAAGCGGTCGCGCCAGGATTTTTCCAAGGCGACGAGGGCCTTGTCCGTGCCAGCCTCGGAAATTTCCCGGTAGGCGGCGATGCGGACCTTGGTTTCCTCCAGCCACGCGGCGGGCAAATACGCGGGGAGCACGAGCTTGGGGTCGGAGCGGGCGTAAGTGACCTCGCTGAAAACGATGAAGTCCGCCTTGAAACTCGTCTCGCCACGCGGGCCGTCCTTGCGGCCTTTGATGCGGTCCACCGATTGGCGCAAAAGTTGGCAATAAAGTTCGAAGCCGATCTGTGAGATGTGGCCGGATTGCTTGGTGCCTAACAAATTTCCCGCGCCCCGGATTTCGAGATCCTTCATCGCGATTTTGAAGCCGGATCCCAGCGCGGTGTATTCCTTGATCGCGTTGATGCGTTTCCGCGCGTCGCCCATGGTCATCATGTCGCGCGGCAGCAGCAGGATGGCATAGGCTTTTTCACCGGCCCGGCCCACCCGCCCCCGGAGCTGATAGAGATCCGCCAGACCGAAGCGATCGGCGCGGTCGATGAGGATCGTGTTGGCGTTCGGGATGTCGATGCCGGTCTCGATGATGGTGGTGGCTAACAGGACATCCGCATCGCCTTTGACAAAGGTGTGCATGACCACTTCAAGATCGTCCTTATCCATCTGGCCATGACCGATGAGGATGCGCGCCTCAGGGACAAGCTCGCGGATTTTCGCGGCCATCATGTCGATGGTTTTCACGCGGTTGTGCAGGAAAAAAACCTGCCCGCCGCGCTTCATCTCACGGCGGATCGCATCGCGGATCACCCGCTCGTCGTAAGCGCAGACGGTGGTGGAAACCGGCACCCGGTTGGGCGGTGGGGTGTCGATGGTGGACATGTCCCGTGCCCCCATCAGCGCCATATAAAGGGTGCGTGGAATCGGCGTGGCGGAGAGTGTTAGAACATCCACCTGGTGGAAGAGTTGTTTGAATTTCTCCTTATGCGCCACCCCGAAGCGTTGCTCCTCATCCACCACCACCAGCCCGAGATCCTTGAATTTCACATCCCCGGAAACCAAGCGATGCGTGCCGATGACGAGATCCACCGAGCCATCTGCTAGGCCAGCCAGGGTTTCTCTAACTTCCGAAGCCGAGCGGAAACGGTTGAGCAAATCAATGCGGATCGGATAGTCCGACATGCGCTCGCGGAAGGTCCGCCAATGTTGTTCTGCTAGAACGGTGGTGGGGACGAGAATGGCGACTTGTTTGCCGCTGGTGATCGCTTTGAACGCGCCTCGGATCGCGACTTCCGTTTTGCCGAACCCGACATCGCCGCAGATCAACCGGTCCATCGGGCGGCTGGATTCGAGGTCGAGCTTCGTCTCATCGATCGCCCGGCGCTGGTCGGTCGTCTCGGTGTAATGGAACGAGCGCTCGAATTCCCACATCCAGCGCGAGTCCGGTGGATGCGCGAAACCGACCTCGCCCTGCCGCTCGGCCTGCACCCGCAGGAGTTGCGCGGCGTAGTCCATGATCGACTTCTCCGCCGCCTTGCGTGCCGACTTCCACGCCGCGCCGCCGAGCTTGTTGAGTTCCGGCGTTTTGCCCCCGAGGCCCACGTATTTCCCGACGAGATGCGCCTGCTCCAGCGGCACCCCTAACAACGCGCCGTCACGATACTGCAACACCAACTCTTCGCCCTCATCGCCCTGTTGGATGCCTTTGAACCGACCGATGCCATATTCATAATGCACCACCAAATCTCCCACCTCCATCTCATCGACCGTCGCGCGGGCACGAGCGGCACGGGCCTTTTCCAACAGCGACCGCCGTGGCCCACCCGGCGTGCGATAGCGGCCGAACAACTCCGACGACGACAGCACCGCCAGTTTCGAAACCGGCACCGTGAAGCCCGCCATCAACTCGCCACGGATCGCGATCAACCCGAGATCCCGCTCCAGATCCTTGCCAGCGAGTTCGGCGAAGCGCTCCTCCTCGCCCTTGTTGCCAAAGACTATCGCGATGTCCCACCCGCCGCGCTGCCACTCGTTGAGCTGCCGGAAAAAATTCTCCCGCCGCGTTTCCTCCAATACAAAATCCCCCGCCTCGAAGGTTCCTAACGGACTGCCATAACAGGCCAGCGTGAAATCCTCCTCGCTATTATACTCCGCCGCGTCCTCCAGAATTCTAACATCCGCCCCCGCGATTTCCGCGCCGAAGGATATGATCAAATCGCTTGCCCGCCGATAGTCCGCCACCGTCCCCTCCGTCGTCGGCTCTGCCAGCAGGATATCCGCCTCCGGCAGCTTCTGCGTCGAGGCTTGCGAATCCAGATCAAATTCCCTAACCGACTCCAGTTCCGTATCGAAAAACTCCAGCCGCAGCGGCTTCGCGGCCTGCCATGCAAACAGGTCCAGAATCCCGCCGCGCACGGCAAATTGCCCACGCCCGGCGACGGTTGGCACGCGCTCGTAACCGTGCTCTGTGAGAGTTCGCGCGAGTTCGCCGGGATCGAGCACAACGCCGGGTTTCAGCGGCGTCCGACTGGCACGCAACGCGGCGGGCGACGGCGCGTTCCCGGCAAAGGCATCACTGCCGCAGATCACCACGCAGCTTTCCGCGCGGGCGAGAATTTCCAATACCGAAAACCACTCCGCCGCCGACTCGGGATCAGCGATCGTGCCATCGCCCGCCGCCACCGGTCCCTCCGGCAGCACCAGCCCCGTCACGCCCCAGAGTTCCAACTCGGCCGCCAACCGCTCGCGATGGCGTGGCATATCGGAAATCAACCACAGCCGGTTTTTCTTCCGATCCTTCGCCGCCTGCACCACCATGGCTGCTAGAAACGCATGGGCTGCATCCGCCGCGTGATCAAGCACGACCTCCCCCTCGCCAGTGGCTAAAGGGGCCAGGCGCGCGGTGAAATCCGGCTGCGTCACAGCCCGGCGCAGCCAGTCGTGAGTCTGATCGTCCATGCGGGACACGCCGCAGACTCTTGCCGATTTCCCCGCCACCGCAAGTGGCTTATCATCCCCGCTTCAAAACGCGTGAGTCCGCTTCTGGGGCGTTTGAGCGAAATTGTTCGGGCGGGCAGAAGCGTTGCCTTTGACACCCCACTTGCCGCCCGAATCTACCTGCGCCCCAACCCACACTAGCAGGTTACAGGATATCGGGTTACTTTTCCGTCACTAAATCCACGATAGACAGCATAGTTTCAGGTGGTAGATTGATTTTCCTATTGCTTATGAAAACCGTGCTCCGGGCAATCCACCTACCCGCTTTGGCCGCGTCCCTCGGACTTGTGTCCTGCGCGACCGTTGGAAAAATCGGCCAGAACTCGATGGACTTTGTGCGGAACACCACTGAAGCCACCACTTCGACGGTTTCCGACCTGATCCACCCGGCAGGTGTGAAAGTGGTGGAAGTCCGCGAGAAGGATCTCAAGAAGCTACCTAGTGGCCAGGAACGGGCGTTGGCCTATGAAAATACCCACAAGCGCGGTTTCTGGTTTTTCGGCGGTCCCGTCGATTTCAAGGAACCCACCCTGCCAACCGCAGGCGGGGAAATGGACGGCAGTTTGCTGCCACCGAAGACCCACTAATGCTCTCATTTACCATGTCGCGACATTCGCGACTTGATGCCGGGCCGGATTCGACGATGATTCCCCGCATGTCACGGCTGTTACGCGCCCGCTTTCTCGCACTCGCCTTAACGGGAGCACTCGTCTCCGCCTGCGGTGCGAATCCTTCCACCCACGCGAAATCGAAACCCAAGCCTCAACCTGCCAGCAGCGACCCAGCGGCCAAGGGCACCGTCATCCCATCCAATGCGCCGCCACCGGTGGCTGCGGAGAGCGCCATCGTCGTGGATGTCGCCAGCGGTCGCGTCTTGTTCGCGAAAAACGCCGACGCCCCGCGCGCCGTCGCCAGCACCCAGAAAATCATTACCGCCCTCTGCGTTCTGGACGCCGGCGACATTGACAAGCCGGTGACGATCCAGCCAATCGACGAGGCCTGTGAACCCACCCGGCTCGATGTCAAACCCGGCGATGTTTATCCCCGCCGCGAACTGCTCAAAGTGCTGATCGTAAAAAGCGCCAACGACATCGCCCGCGCTCTTGCCCGCGATGTCGGCGGCAGCATTGAGGGCTTCGCCAATCTGATGAACCGGAAGGCCGCCTCCCTCGGCATGAGAAATTCCAATTTCATCAATCCGAACGGCCTGCCCGTCTCCGGCCAGTATTCGACCGCCCGCGACATGGCCATCGCCGCCCGCGCCGCCTATCATAGCCCGCTCATCCGCTCGTTCGCCGCCACCAAGTCCTTCGAGTTTCACTACAATGACGGCCATACAAAGCTCATTGAAAACACCAACCACCTCCTGAAAACCTGCCCGTATTGCGACGGCCTGAAAACTGGCACCACCAATGCCGCCGGTCGCTGCCTTGTCGCCAGCGGTTCGTTCAATGGCCGCTCGGTCATCGTCGTCGTGCTGAAATCCACCACTCCCCACGTTTGGACAGACTCCAGCAAGCTACTGGCTTGGGCGCTTAAACGCCCTGCTTCGGATCTCTAACCGGCATCGTCCACCACCCGATGCCAAGCCCCGCCGAGTCACTCCGTCAACTCGCGGCCGAGGGGCTCTTGCGGCACCAACGTCCGCTCGCCTCGCCCGCCGGTGTGCAGGTCATCCGCGAAGGGCGCACACTTTGGAACTTCGCATCCAACGACTACCTCGGCCTCGCCCGGCACCCTGAAATCGAAGCGGCTCTCATCGCGGGAGTCAAAAAATTTGGCGCAGGCTCCACCGCTTCCCGCCTCGTTTGCGGCACACTGCCGCCGCACGTCCTGCTGGAATCGGACCTCGCCGCCGCCAAAGGAACCGAGGCCACTCTCAGCTTTTCCTCCGGCTTCGCCACCGCCCTCGGCGTGATCCCCGCTGTCGTCGGCAAGGCGGATTTCGTCTTCCTCGACAAGCTATCCCACGCCTGCCTCGTCGATGCCGCGCGCCTTTCCGGTGCGACCCTCCGGGTTTTCCCCCACAACGATCTGGAAAAACTTGCGCGACTGCTCATTTCCACCCGTGCGAAAAATCCCGCTGCCCGCATCCTCGTCGCCACTGAATCCGTCTTCAGCATGGATGGCGATCACTGTCCGCTGCGCGAAATCGTCTGTCTAACCGAAACTCACGAGGCACTCCTGCTGCTCGACGAGGCGCACGGCTTCGGCGTGCTCGGTGGGTCCGGCATGGGCCTTGCCGAGCAAGAAAACCTCCAGCACCGCATCGCCTTCCAAATGGGTACCCTCAGCAAGGCCGCCGGCCTCTCCGGTGGGTATCTCGCCGCCTCCCGCGAGTGGATCGACCTCCTCACCAACCGCGCCCGTTCCTTCATTTACTCCACCGCTCCCCCACCCGCGCTGGCTCACGCCGCCCGCGCCTCACTCGCCCTGATCCGCTCACCAGCAGGCCATGCGCTGCGCGTGAAACTTCAGGAAAATATCGCCATTATTTCTAACGAGAGATCGCCCATCATCCCGGTCATCCTCGGTTCTAACGAAGCCGCCCTCGCCGCCGCCGCCGCAATGGAGCAGGCCGGTTTCCTCGTCCCCGCCATCCGTTACCCCACCGTCCCGCGTGGCACCGCCCGCCTGCGCATCAGCGTCTCGGCCGCCCACTCCCAAGAAACCATCCGCCTGCTAGCCGCGTCCCTTCATTTGAACCCTCCTCTCTCTAATCCCCTATCCCTCTGCCCATGATCCCCCAAAAAATTATCGACCAGTTCATCATCAAACCCGACTCCAAGGTGAATTTGAAACAGCACCCCACCAACGGCTTGGAAACCGCTGCCGGCCAAGAGTTCGATAAGAATTACATCAAGGATAAGGCGGATGAGATTCTCACCAAAAACCGCGTGGAACTGGATGCCATGCAAGAGTTGTTATATGCAAGTGACAGCCATTCCGTCCTGCTCATTTTCCAAGCCATGGATGCCGCGGGAAAGGACGGCACCATCCGCCATGTCATGTCCGGAGTGAATCCGCAGGGCTGTCAGGTATTCAGTTTCAAGCGCCCCTCCCCGGAGGAGTTAGATCACAACTTCCTCTGGCGCTATATGAAGTCCCTGCCCGAACGCGGACGCATCGGCATTTTCAATCGCTCCTACTATGAGGATGTCCTCGTCGTGAAAGTCCACCCGGAACTCATCAATGAACCCCAGTTCGGCAAGCCTGATGAAAAGTTCTGGGAGAAACGCTACCAGGACATTAACAACTTCGAAAAACACTTGGCCCGCAACGGCACCCTGATCCTCAAGTTTTTCCTCCATCTCTCGAAAAACGAACAGAAGAAGCGCTTCCTCGAACGGTTGACCAATCCTGCAAAATATTGGAAATTTTCCGATACCGATCTCCCTGAACGCGAACGCTGGAAAGACTATCAGCACGCCTACGAGGACGCCATCAGCGCCACCAGCACCAAAAATGCCCCTTGGCATGTCATCCCCGCCGATCACAAACACCTCGCCCGCGCCCTCGTCGCCGACATCATCGTCGCTGCCGTCAGCGAGCTGAAACTCGAATATCCAACCGTCTCAGCGGCGCAGATGGAAAAACTCGTCGCCGCAAAAAACCTGCTAGAGAAGACCAACGACGACAGCGCGGCGTGACGACTGCGGACTCGTCTGAGAATCCGCCAGATTCGAGTTCAGGCGTGAAACCGGGTGGAAATCCCGTTCCCTGTAACGATCCCCGCGAGGCGCTCCGGGTGGCGACCATGGGCAATGTGGGTTTCGATCCCAGCCTCGACGGCGAATTTCACGGCAGCGAGTTTCGAAGCCATGCCACCCATCGAAAAGCGCCCCTTGTCCTGGCGAACATGCCGGAAGACATCGTCGATGTCATGGACCTCGGGGATGAGCTCGTTGGTCGCCGGGTCGAGCAAGCCATCGACGCTTGTTAGAAGAATCACGCGGCTCGCACCGGCCAGTTTCGCGACGCGCACGGAAAGCATGTCGTTATCGCCGAATTTCAACTCTTCGACGGCGACCGAGTCATTTTCATTGATGATCGGCAGAACGTTCGGAGCCATCAGCAAGCGTCTGAAGGTATCGCTCACATAGCCGGCGCGTTCCGGCGTTCCGAGGTCGGCGGCAGTGAGGAGGACTTGGGCAATGGTGATGTCGAAATTCGAAAAGAGGCTGCTGTAGGTTTGCATGAGGCGCGCCTGCCCGATCGCCGCACAGGCTTGGCGGGTGGCGGTTTCCTGTGGGTATTCGGTTAGCCCCAACGCCGACACTCCAGAACCCACGGCACCCGAGGATACAAACAAGCAACGGTGCCCGGCATGCATCAATCCGGAGATTGCGGAAACCAAATGCACGAGCGCGGCGCGGTCAAGCGAGCCGTCGTTGGCCTTGGTCAGGACGCCGGTGCCGGCCTTGATAAGCGTTAAATCGGGAGGCATGTTGTAATGGAATTGCAGCAGAGGCTGTCTGCCATAACCGGGAATTCCCAACCGCGCCACTGCAAATCAGCGGCCCTGTGGGTTCACCTCAATGAAAAAGTCGTCTGATTGAAACTCACCCGGCTCCGCGATTCGAGCTTAACATCGAGCCGCGAACTGATAAAAGAAGCCAGGAGCGGCCTCCCGAATGACGATGCAGCGCAAGAAATCCCCCTAAAACCGGACTCTCAATACCAACCAACTTCACGATGGAAAAAGGCACCTCACTCTGGCAAGACGCTTGGCACCGGCTTGCGCACAATCGTGCCGCGCTTGTCAGCCTCTTCGTATTCACCATCATCCTGCTACTGTGTTTCTTAGGCCCGCTGCTGCCCTTTGTGCAAAGCCCGACGCTGATCGACCTCTCAAATGCCACCGCCGCGCCCTCTGCGGAACATTGGTTCGGCACCGATCAACTCGGACGCGATCTCTTCGCGCGGGTACTTTATGGCGGGCAGGTCTCGCTGTTAGTTGGCATCGTCGCCACGGCGGTCGCGGTGGTGATCGGCGTGTTTTACGGCGCGGTAGCCGGGTATGCGGGTGGGAAAATTGACGATCTGATGATGCGTTTCGTTGATATCCTGTTCGCGCTGCCATTTCTAGTGCTGGTCATTTTGTTCGCGCTTGTCGTGGATAAACGCACCTCGCAATTCACCAAATGGGTGATCGACACCACCGGCTTCGCGGAGAACCGCGTGGCCCCGATTACCACACTCATCCCGCTGTTCATCGCCATCGGCGCGATTGGTTGGCTGACGATTGCCCGCATCGTGCGGGCACAGGTGATGGCGGTGAAAAAGCAGGAATTCGTCGAGGCCGCGATTTCGTTAGGCCTTGGCCGTGGGCGCATTTTGTTCCGCCACATCCTGCCCAACGTCATCGGGCCGATCATTATCTATACAACCCTGGCGGTGCCGGGAATCATGCTGCTGGAAAGTGTATTGTCATTTCTCGGCCTCGGCGTGAAGCCGCCTAACAGCTCGTGGGGCATCCTCATCAAGGACGGCGCGGACCGAATGGAAATCAGTTGGCTGTTGCTGTTTTTCCCAGCGCTGTTCTTCGCCACCACCTTGTTTGCTCTCAATTTCCTCGGCGACGGACTGCGCGACGCATTGGACCCAAAATCCGCGAAGGATTAGCGGCTTGTTTTCGGTGGCGGGTGCGGCAAATTGCCGGAGTGAAATTGCGGCTACTGGTTTTCCTGATGTTGGTAGTGAAAGCGTCGGCGGTGACGGTTTCACTGGGTTCCGTTGCCGATACCTCGCTTTATGAAAACAAGCCGGACGCAAATCTCGGGGCGACGACTTTGGTGGCAGGGACGAACCAGCAATTTTCCCGCTCACGGGCCTTGTTCCGGTTCAGCCTCAGTTCGATTCCAGTCGGGGCGGTGATCACGCAGGTGCAGGTGAATCTCTACTGCACCCGCCAGCCGGATCCGGGCCAGCATGGCGGCCCGGTGCCATCGGATTTCAGCCTCTATCGGATGTTTGCGGACTGGGGCGAGGGCAGTGGAAACTCTAACACCGGATCGGTCGCGAGCGCGGGTGATGCGACATGGAACGAGCGCCACTTTAACGGCACCGCTTGGGGAACGCCGGGAGGATTGATCGGCACCGATTACGCGAACTCCCCAAGCGCCACAACTTCGGTGGGCAATGTTGGAAGCTACGCCTGGGGGTCAACCACGGAACTGATAGGTGATGCGCAAACGTGGCTGGACACACCTGAGGCCAACTTCGGTTTCATGCTAGTCAATCAAAGCGAAGGCACTCTCGGCAGTGCCCGGCGCTTTGCCTCGCGGGAGCAGCCCGGCGGTTTAATCCCGGCTCCGCAACTGGTCGTCACCTACACGGTGCCCGAGCCCACGACGGCAGGTTTATTGTTAGTAACCGTGGTCGGCGGGTGTTGGTTACGACACAGGTCTGGCGGGACTATTTCCCTATCACATCGTCAGCGGTCCACATGATCCTGTCAGGGCCGGCGGAGTGGATTTCCATCAGATCTCTCGACAGTTGGTGGAAAAAATAAGGAGTCCCCCAGTGGTCTATCAGCTCGCCGTTCTCGTTAAGCGACTGACCTTCGGGCGGGCCAAGCATGGCTCCCTTAGGGTTGCCGCCCATCAGGGATTTCATGATTTCCGCATTCGTGCCGACGGGATTACCGCCGGTGATGGTCCGATAATCGCGGAACATCAAAGTAATTTTATCGAGATCACGAGCGATGGCGGCAGGATCGACATTAGAGGGGAAGGGCGGCACTGCGCCCTGTACTGTGGGAGGGACCGGTGGCTTGGCCAAGTCAGGCTGGGAGAGGGTCGGTGGTGACGGCTGTGGGAAGGTTTCACCGACTGCTGGAGGAACTTCCTTGGCCACCGATCTATCAGGCATGGATGATGGACTAACAGCAGTTGTGGTTGGCGGGGTTTTCCGGATTTCCACCGACGGGATCGCGGGCCGCAAGTTCATCCAGAGGATTACAGCAATCGGAAATGAGGTGAGGATGGCGGCGAGGGCGCGGGTCTTCATGGTGAATGTTAGATGAAACCAGGATTGCCTGATGAGAAGCGTCCTAAGTTGGGGAAAACCGTGTCCAGATGGTTGGCGTCCACACCAAACCAGGTTGCGAGAGACGCCGCATATTGATCGACGGCGGTGGTGGGAATCCAGCGTCCGGTGCTGGTGTCGTCGGGGCCGTTGACGGCGAGAGTGGGAAATTTTCCGTATGTCGCACCGCCCTTCACAGCGCCGCCGACGACGAGGTGATGGCCGCCCCAGCCGTGGTCGCTGCCGGAGCCGTTGCAAGGGAAGGTCCGGGAAAAATCACTCACGGTGAAGGAAGTGACCGCATTCAACAGACTGGTGGGAGCGCTCCGCAGCGTGCCGATGTCCGACATGGCGAGCTGGAGCGCGTTCAAGGATTGGCTCAACTCCGCAAAGAGATTCGCCTGCCCCCCGAGGATCACTTTCGCGTTGTCGGTGGTGGTCGCACCGGCATTGTTAGTCTGGCTGGTGTGGGTGTCGTAACCGCCCACTTGGATGAAAAAAATCTGGCGTCTCATGCCGAGTCCGCCTGATAGAACTGGCTTGCTGCCGAGTTCGATCAGGCGCGCGACCATTTTCATCTGGCTCATCAGACTGGAATTGAAAGTCGAGCCGCCATTAGGAGTGGTGATGTTCGTGGGGAACCGGCTGAACCAGGTGGGGTTGCCTTGGCCGCTGAGCGCGGTGCTCAGGATAGTCGCCTCGGCGATGGAATGGTCGAGGACTTGCGCGTAGGCTTTGGTTTGAAGATCCGGCGAGGTTTTATCCGTGTTGAGAAACGCCTGGAGCGCAGTCTGGCGGGCCCCGGAAACGCTGCTGAGGGTGACAGCGCCGCCGGTGGAGATCGCATATTGGGGCGCGGTGTTGACGTTGCCGACCTCAAAGATGTTAGACCCTGCCAGAGTGACTGCCATCGAGACTAGGCCACCGGTGTTCACGTCGAGCGGGTTGTTGAGCAAGTCCGCCATGCGCCCGCCCCAGCCGCTGGTGTAGGGCTGGTCTGGTAGGGAGGTCTGCCATTGGGTTTGCTGGTCGCTATGGGAAAAAAGCTGCGGTGGGCGCGGCACTTTCCCGGCGGTGTATTGGGCCTTGGTGAGGGGGAAACTGAGGGTGCCCACATTAAAAACCGGGGCCACATATCCTTGGTTGAAGAGATTTCTCAACTCTGGCATCGCGGGGTGGAAACCGTAAGTGTGACTGTCGTTCGCAGGAAATCCGCTCTGGCCGTTGCGGGAGTTCAGGGCAAGTGCGGTCGCAGGGCCGCCATCGCTGTTAGGGATGGCGAGAGCCGCCGTGCGGATGGCTGCGTAGTTGTCCCACTCGGCGGAAATGGTCGGGATAATCATATTGTTAGAATCATTGCCGCCGTTGAGGAACACACAGATCAGCGCCTTGTAGTCCGTGAGCGTCGGTCCTTGGGCCATCGCTGTGTTGAGAATTCGCAGCTCACGAATCGTGTTAGAAAGCACGGTCGCCCCTAGTATGGCGGGAATCGACCGCTGCAGGAAACCACGCCGCGAAATGTAGGGCATGTGGAATGCCGGGAGCGAGTTGGTATTATTTCTGGATTGCATACTCGGCGGAAGTGACTATCAGGTGAACAATGGCGCGGACCCGGTCGCGCATCTGGGTGGAGGTCGGTGTGGTGTAGGGGAAATTCGTGGTGTTGGCCACGTAGTTGATGATGGTGGTGCGCGCCGAGCTGCTGAGATTTCCACCAGTTAGTAAAATCCCCAGCGTGTCCACTAGCCCGGGCACGCCGGTGTTAGATGTCAAGCCGGGAGTCATGTAGGGACCGAGATCCAGAGTGACCGCGCCGCCACCGCTTTTATAACTGGTGTAGCCGTTAAGGTTGCCGCCGCTGAGAATGTTGCCAGCGATCGCGTTAGTTAGATTCATGGTGTTAGAATCATTGGTGAGTTGAAACTCAGGAGTCGTCATGCCCGCCTGCGCGATCGGTCCCGGATAATGATAGTCGGGATAGAAGAAATTGAAAACATTGGTGGAGTCCAGCGGTGTCTGGTTGAGTTCGTTCTGGCTGTAGCCGATGTTCCAAGTTGATAGATTCACAGTCACGGTGCCGTCGCGAGTCCATGGGGAAACGACCAATGGATAGGCCACCATGCCGCTGCTGCCTTGGGAACCCGAGGTGATCTGCGTGGGTGTGGTGACGCTGAAAAGATTGGATCCGCCGATGCTGGCCACGGTGTAAACGCCGCTCTGGGCGGGTGTTCCCGAGTTGGTTATGAGGAAGTCGATCTGCACCTGGTCGCCGATGTTCAGGTTGTGGTTGGTCGAGGTTTGGAGCGAGATGGAGGAGACGTTGCCGCTGGCGGTCACGGTATAGCCGCCGCTGAGGCGAGGGATTAGGACATTTCCCGAGGTGTTAGACGGGCTCGATCCTAGGCCAACTGTGAAGCTGGTCCCACTGGCGCTGGTGATCGGGTAAACCCCGTCGAAACCCGCACCCGCCAAACCGCCGGAGGAAAATTTCAAATACAACTGATGCCCTGCGATATAGCCGGACGCGGTGATGGTCACGGTGTTGCCGATGTTGTTATAGGCTGGAGAAGTTAGAGAATTGATGTCAACGGTGAAATTGTTAGGTGTGTAGGTGTTGCCGGTCAGAGTGCCGACGAAATTCGCGCCGATGCCAACCGTAAAGGCCGTCGGCGTGGCTGAGATTACGCTGTAGTTCTGGACCGCATTGAAGGGCGACGTCGAGCCAAGAGTGCCGGAGGTGAATTGCAGGGCCACCGTATCTCCCGCCTGATAGCCCGGCGCGGTGATCGTCGCGATTCCCGTCGGGCCGTCCAAACTGTAAGCGGGGGTCGTGTTTTTCGTCGAATACGCTTGGCTCGTCGGCACCTTTGCGCTCACGGCCCCCGAGTCCGTGTAGGTATTCAGGAGCACGTTTTCACCGTTGCCCAGGCGGTGGGGTGTCGGGGTTTTTACCAGCATCGGTTGCAGACCAAGCTGGCGGTAGGTACTGTTAGGAAAACCGGCCACCGGAAACGCGCGGGCCGGTCCGGTGATACGGAGCAGTGGCTCGCGTTGTTTGCCGAATTTGACATCCGCCGCCGCCGTCGGATCGCGGGCCTCGTAATCTAGCAGAATAGCGCGGAGGATATCCTTCATTTCGCCACGCACGCCGGTCGCGATCCCATCCACGTTTTGTTCGCCATTGAAGGCCCGCACCACGCGTGCGACGTAGGCTGGTGTCGGGTTGCTGGTGACGAGCCGCTGGATGAGTTGGCGGCAGATGTTAGGCCCGGTCGCGGAGTTGCTAACGATGCTATCGATCGCCGCTTCCAGATCCTTGAGGCTGGCCAAGTCATAACGGTTAGTGATGGTGGTGGTGACCAAATTTCCCGCGCCCAGAACGGGGTCGGTGGATTGGACGGCGAGCGTGGACGAGGGATCGGTGGAGGCATCACTTTGGTTGACGATGGTGGCGGCTGGCAGCACCACATTGTCTAGCAGGATCTTGCTGCCGGGTTCGTGTTTCAACGGCACCAAGAGCATGGGGTCGAGGTAGTTCGAGGACGGGTTGAAATTGGTCGGCAGGCGGCCACCGACCAGCGCCTGGCCCCAGTTCCAACCGGTTAGGACACGGGCCATGCCGGTGATAACGCTCTGGTCGTATGTCGGCACCGGGCTAGCGGTGGAATCGAGCACGAGGCTGCCATCCGGCCACTTTCGATAGAGTCCGGCGGAAAACAACTGCATGATTTCACGGGCGTAGTTTTCGTTAGGATGGAGTCCGGACTGGATATTGCCTGCGGTGTTGCCGCGCATGTCTAGATAGACGCCCATCGCCGGACTGAGGGTGACTTGTTTGAGGATGTCGCGGAAATTTCCGAAACAAGTATCTAGCAGAGTATCATTGTAATCCGCGAGTACCCGTCCATTGTTGTTCAGCGGACCCGTATCTGAAATGACGAGGATTTCGCTAAGGGCGAAGGCGGCGCGCTGGCGCAGTTGGTCCGGCGCGGTGACGGCGTTTTTCCACCATGAATTGAAGAACAAGTTACTGCCATAAAGGACCTGCGGGTCGTTGCTGAGGTTCGCGAGGATGTAGGGGATGTGGTGGGTCACGGTGGTAGTCGTGAACTGGTTATCGATCCAGGTCCGGTAGCCGGAGGCTTTGACATCGGCCATATCAGTCGGGCCGGGGCCGAAGGTGGCCTGGGTGAGGAAACGCGAGTTCGCGGCGTCGCTGCTGGCGTGGAGGTCGGCCCAAGCCGGATAGGCTGGCGTTTCGGGCGCGGTCTGCGAACCGGCGATTTTTCCGAAGGTGCCTGTTATTTCGCCGGTCGGGTTGTTGGTCGTTGCGATTTTCAGATAGATTCCGCCGTTGCTAATGTCTGTTAGATCGGCGGGCTGCATGTTCCACGAATAGCCGCCGTCGGAGGTTTTTAGGGCTGGGTAGTTCTTGTCTTGGGCATCAAGATTGAATACGAGCTGGCCCGTGCTGTTATAAATGCCGCGTGAAACTACGCCCGATGTCAGGCCGGAGTAGTTAAGTTGAAGCACGGCGGCGCTGCCATTTACCCGGAGAAACGCGCCACCGGCGGCAGTGATGTTAGAAAGCCCGGCGGCACCTTGGAGATTGGTGGTGTAAAGCGTGCCGGGAACCGTGGTGGTCGGCGGATTGTCCCATGGCGATAGCACTGGACTCGGCAGTATTCCGCCGACATCTGCCATGGCGGGCGGACAGCCGTTAGTGATCGGATTGGGAGTGGTCCCTGTGGCATCGAGAAACCAGGCGACCGATAGATGGTTGCCGGCTCCATTTGCACCGGTGTTATGCAGCGCCTCGAAATAATATTCCACGCCGCCGATGAGCGACAGCCACTGGGACTGCTGGTTCGGTTGGGCAAACCAGGTGCGGGCATTGGTTCCGGATGGCCCCGTGACGAACGCGCGACGTACTTTGTTGACGGGTTCGGAGTTGTTGGAAATCCATAACTCCGCAGGGCTGCTCGCAGCGATCCAGAAATAATAGTTTCCCGTGACCGGGGCAATGAAGTAGCCGCGCAGCCGTTCGCCGGTGTTGCTTACCTGGGGAGTGGAGTCCTCTGCGGCAGTGACTATGTCGCTGGACGTGGGTGGCGAGGTCCATGGCACATCGGCAAGCGCCGCCCCTGTCACTGAAGTGGTCCACACATCACGGGTGAGTTGGTTCGCAGCGGCCAGAACTTGGAGCGTGACAACTACGCTGGCGCTGCCCGTGGCATTGGTCGTGGTGACGGTGAACTGATAGATCCCAGCCGCCGGGGGGGTGCCGGTTAGAACCCCGTTAACGAGTGTCAGCCATGATGGCAAGCCGCTGGCGGTGAAGGTGCCACCATTGCTGCCGGTGAGTGTCATGCTGAAGGGCGGACTTGAACCCAATACCGTCACCGCGCTGGTGGGACTGGTGATCGCCGGATTTCCGGCAGGCGGGTTGCCGGTCAGCGGGGTCGCGCCGGTGATAGTCGGAAATAACCGCTCCGTGGGGATGATCTGTTTCGCCTGGTCATCACTGTACCATGAGAGATGCGCCTCCGCCGAGCCAGTCCCTTCATAGTATTCCATTGTTATGTCATATAGCACATTGGCTTGGAGATCGATGGAGCCGATGGTATCGACGGCACCACTGTTAGTCCAGCGATCCACGATCAACTGACGGTTGACCCATAGTTTTACCCCGTCATCTGCCCGTGCGACGAAGTAATATTTCTGCGAGTATTGGGGCAGGATCTGGCCGCTCCATCTGGCTGTGAAATTATTATGAAAGATCGCCGGATCTGGCGAGCCGGTGCCCCAGTCGCCGCCGTTGCCGCTGCTGACATCTGAATCCGTTTGCGTGTGGGCGGCGGGCGGGGTGAATGTCGGGTTGCTATAGTAATTAGCGTTCCATCCGGTGGTGGCTCCCGCATTGTCAGTATAAATGTTGGCAACGGGGATATTAGCGAAACTTCCGGCATTGAGCTGCCATTGGAATTTGCATTTGGCGGAACCGGTGGTTTCCACGAATTCCACGCGCACCGGGTAACGGCTACCAGCAGCGGCCAGGGTGATCGGGTTGCTTAGCTTGTAGCCCCCGGTCGCGGGCGTGTCCCAGCCATTTTCGAGAACCTGTTGGTAACCGCTGCCGGTATCGATGAGAACCCGCGCCTTGTCATCCGCATCGAGGCGGAAGGTATAGTTTCCTTGGCTGCCCGGTGAGAGCCAACCATCCCATGTGACCGAGAAGTTGTCGGCATTGACATAGGTATTTCCGTTAGGAGTTCCATAATACCAGTAAAAATCCACCGTCGGCGCGGTTAGGGTGACGGGTGGCCGGAAGCCGCTGATGATGGCACTTCCGGAATTGCTGCTTGGCATACCGGTGCCGGTGAGCGCCACCGTGAAGGAATTCGCGGTGACGGGTGCGATGACGGTATAAGTCCTGAGAGAGTTAAATGCGGTGATATTCAGATTTCCAGAGGTGAACTGGAGGTTGACCGATCTGCCCACAACGTATGGCGTGGCGGGTGTTAGGGAGTAGGTGATGACAGCCGTACCAGACGTGGAGTTGGTTTTGGTATAACCATAACTCGCCGCCACGCCATCGAAATTGAGCAGGCTGGTATAGGTGGAACTGGAGCCTGGATAATAATTCGCTGTCAGGCCCGTGCCGGCGGGATTTGCCGCAGGGTAGAGCGTCACGCCGGCACTGGCCGGTCCGGTTAATGTATAGTTCCCCGCCGCGCTTGGAGAATCCGCAGTCGCTGGGGCTAGAACCACCGTGGCCGTGCTCGTCCTCCCGGAGCTGAACAGCGGGGTGAGAATAATATCTAGCGAGTTCACACCTGCCGGAAAGGTAATTGACGCCGGCAGTGGTGCGTAGTCGATCCCCTCCACTGCGGTTCCGCTTTTTGATAGTGGCACGGTGATTGGACCCAGCAGCATGTAGCCCGAGCGGGTGATGCGAATCAATGCGAGGTCGGTGGCCGGGCTCGTGCTGGTGGCAGGTGCCGTCATGGCAGTGTCGATCGCGCTGAGGGCGACCCGGTTCTGCGCCTGAAGGTTGGCGGCGAGCGAGGTATGGTCGAAACTGGTTTGCGACCCGACCGGCGAGGCAGTTGACAGCCCTAACATAATCTTCGCCCAATCGCTGACATGATCCGCCTGTGTGTCCTGATCCGATACGGTTAGATGAAAAAAGTGACCGGCGCTTTTTGGCACGGTCAGCGTTTTCCCAGTCCCGTCTCCAGTGATTCCGGGCATGGCTACGCCCGACCAGACGTCCATCAGCGTTGGGTTGCTTTCCAAACCATAGAGTTTTCCGGGTTGGGTGGGAAATGTCAGTGAGAGCGTCGAGCTGTCTGCGGTGATCGCGGGCGGATAGAAATGGGCTTGACCGGGCTGTTTCTTGAAAGGATTGGTCCCTGCGATGAATTCGTCCCGATTTTTCACTCCGTCACCATCCGCATCCTGGACCAGCCAGCCGACATAGGGCGTCTGTTCGTTCAGTTGCGCGGTGAGCACGCCGTATTTTTGTTTCCACAGTTCCTTATTGATCTCCGGGTCCACTTGGGCTCTTGACCGTGCGGCCATGCCTAACAAAATCAGGGAAATCACCCACGAATTGGCAGCACGGAAGTAACAGAGACGAAGGGACATGAGCGGAAACGTGAAAATGAAATTCGGGTGGATTTACAAACGACGCCCCCCCATGCCGCCCTGCCATTCCGGGCGATTGCGGCGCATATTCTGGGTTTCCGTCGCCCTGCCAAGATCGCCACAAGGCTGGCTTGGAGGCGTTCTTAACTGACAAGCTCATTGCCCAAAGTCAAACAGAAATCCTGATCCATTGGCGGACTGGAAGTATGCGAAGATCCCCGCGACATCCGGCGGAGCGATAATAAAAAAAATGAAGGTTGCCAAGTCGTTTTGCATCAGCCTATTGATGAGTCGATTTAGCGGCGAAAGTTTGCGCGGTCGCGCTTGCTTTGATCCGTGACGCCATGATCCGAGAAAGTGCAAGAATCATCATGGCGTCATTTAGAATTGAATCAAATGGATATCTACGTGGGCAATCTGCCCTACACTGCTACTGAAGGAGACGTCTCCGGCCTCTTCGCCGCTTTTGGACCTGTTGAACGGGTCAAAATCATCACCGACCGTGAAACCGGGCAATCCAAGGGATTCGCCTTCGTGACCCTCGGTGATCAATCCCAGTTGAACGCAGCCATCGAGGCTCTCAACGATTATGACTATAACGGTCGTGCACTTCGCGTGAACGCTTCCGAGCCGAAAGAATCCCGCCCAAGCGGTGGTGGTGGCGGCGGCTACGGTGGCGGCGGCGGTGGTGGATATGGCGGCGGTGGTGGTGGCGGCTATAAAGGCGGCGGCGGCGGTGGCGGTGGCTACAAAGGCGGCGGTGGCGGCGGTGGCGGCGGCGATCGCCGTGGCGGCGGCGGCGGCGGTGGTGGCGGTGGTGGCGGGCGCTGGTAACCACACTGTTCTCTAACAAAATTTTACCGGATGCCCGGGCTTCAAACAGAAGCCCGGGCATTTTGTTTGAATCAGGAAGCACAACCGTCTCTCACTTGCTCCTGACAAACATCATAGAATTCCATTGGCTCGCCACGATTCTGCTCACTGTGGGATTTTGAAAATCACGAGGACCCCATAGTCGGTATCACGTCATGGCACGGTGGTTCCACATCCATCAATAAGAAGTAACTTCACTCGTCGAGCTGCTTGAACATCCCCGTATAGAAGTCGTTGAAGAATCCCACGACTTGCCACGCGACGAAGCCGAGGATAAAAAAATACAGAACCTTGGGCACCATGACTGCCAGCGATTTGGCCGCAGCGATGGCGTCTTCTTGAAATATCCGCGACCAGCGGGCGAGATCCTTGTCCAGCGTACCCGCTTCCTCACCAATCGAATAAGATCGTGCGAAGGTCTTGGGAAACGCGTCACATACGATGAATTGCGGACCGAGCGCGTGCCCGGTTTTCGCCACCTCCACCAAGCGCCGCCCCGCCTCCCGGATGACCCCGCTCTGTGCTGCCTCCGTGGCCAGACGCACGGTTTCGGTCATTGAAATACCGGCCAACACGCAGGCATGATAGACTTTACAAAATCTCGCCATCGCTATGTTGCGGCGGGCCTTACCGACCCACGGAATGAGATTGAGCAAGCGGTCGATGCCAGCATTTTCAGGTGCCATCCTGAACCCGGATCGAACCACCATGAAGATAACGCAGGCTCCCACGTAAAACCCTAACAACATCACCACCAGGCCGAGCAGGATATTTCCGGCGCTCTGATCCCCCTTCATCATGGCGGCTGGCACGGTGGCGATGAAAACCCCGAGGTGCAGCACGATGAGTGGATAGATCATGCTCTTCACCGCTTCCCGGCGGGTGGCGGCCAACATGCCGAAATAGTCCGCTAGGTGTTGAAATGCGGGGGCCAGTTTCCCGCCACGCTCGCCCGCATCGATCATGCCGCGCTCGAGATCCGTAATGGCCTTAAGATCCTTGCCAAACGCAGCCGCGATCGTTTGCCCGGCGTCCAACCCGCTATTCAAATCCTTCAACATCACCGCTTGCGGCCTAGGCAGGCGCGTGTCCTGAAGCACTGCCGCCGCCTTGCGGATGTCGAAACCCGCATCCAGCAGCTTCGCCATTTCCGTATAGAACAGATGTTTGTGTGCGGGGCTTGGGATCATGGTTTGCATCTATCAATACCTTCGATTCCGCGTGCTCCAAGCTCCATTTTGGCGAAACCGGATTTCCTCCGCTAGGCTTTTTTGTGTTCATGCTTTTTCCCCACGCTAAATCGTGCTTGGCATCCGATCAGCGGTTTTCCAGAAACAAAAAATGCAAAATCTGATTCTCCAAACCACCCAGCGCTCACCCTGACCGCTTTCGGATTCGCCGTAGAAACAGCCACCGTACCCGCTATCGACATCGAAGCGCGCAAGGAATGGCTGGAGAAGAATAAGTAAGTTACATTTTTAACATGGGTTCTCATTGAAAATCGCCTCAATGATTGGATAACATTCTTGTATTCGGCATGGTATCCTGCAAATTGTCGAGCAGACCCCGGTCATGGGGCAAATAACCCTAATACTGATATGCAACACACGAAATGGATGTTACCTGCCGCCGCACTGATCACTTTCGCGGCGTCTCCCGTCTCCCTCGCCAAGGAACCAGCGAAGCCGAATGCCCCGCTTCCCCATCCGGAAGTTTACGCGAAGTATGATACGGACCATAACCACATCATCAACGTCGCCGAAGGTGATACCATGAAGAGTGACTTTGCGAGCAACCCCAATGATCCGCTACTCAAGCCCCTCGATACCAACCATGACGGCAAACTTGACGACAAGGAGATCATGGCGATTGCTGCCAAAGCGCCCGCGCCCAAACCCGCGAAGCCAAAGCCCGCGAACAAAAAGAAGTGAGTCTTCCTGAATCGCCGAAGCGGCGATAGTTTGCACCGCTGATCAACAACGTGCCGATTTGGAAAACCCAGAACGCGCCATTGTAAATATGGGGTCTTCCCCTACTCGGGTTAAGTTCAGAAATCTCGGCTAAAAGAAAAACCCCGCCTTTGCAGGCGGGGTTGATTTTACCGAAACAGGGATGGCGGAGCGGACGGGACTCGAACCCGCGACCTCCAACGTGACAGGCTGGCGCTCTAACCAACTGAGCTACCGCTCCATGTCCCGCTCGGGTGCGGGAAGCTATGGACCTCCCCGAAGCAGCGCAATCACTTTTTCAAGCATTTCCGAAATTTTTCCCCGCCCGCATACAGCCTCAGGAAAGTGCTTCCACCGCTGCTTCCAGCGAGGCAAAATCCTCCACGGAATGGACGCATACCTCCTTATCAATCTTGCCCACCAACCCGGCCAGAACCTTGCCGGGACCGAGTTCCAGAAAGGTGCGATGCCCCATCGCGATCAGCGCCTGGATGGATTCCGTCCATCGCACGGAGCCGGTCACCTGTCGCTCCAACATGCTGCGGATATCAGCGGGATCCGCGACGACTGAGGCGGCGAAATTACAAATCACCGGCATCCCCGGCACCTGGATGTCCACCCCGGCGAGTTCGGCCGCAAGCTGATCCTGTGCGCCCTGCATCAGCCGCGAATGATAAGCTCCCGCGACGTTCAGCTTGACCGCCTTGCGGATGCCGAACTCCTTCGCGCGGGCCATCACCGTGTCGATCCCCGCCACGGTTCCTGACAAAACGATCTGCCCAGGCGCGTTGAAATTCGCCACATCCACGTCCGCTTCGAGCGCCAGCGCGCGGACCTGAGCCTCCTCGCCGCCGATCATTGCTGCCATCGCCCCCTCGGTCGCCTGGCACGCAGCCTCCATGAAAGCCCCCCGCCGCGCGACGAGGCGCAAGCCGTCTTCAAACGAAAAACTCCCCGCCGCCGCATGCGCCGTGAACTCCCCCAGCGACAAACCCGCCGTCGCCACCGCCACCAAATCCCCCACCCGCTCGCGCAGCAGCGCCAGCCCCATCAGCCCGTGCAAATACAGTGTCGGCTGGCACCGCGAGGTCTTCGTCAGCTCCTCCTCCGGCCCTTCGCCCATGATCTCCGAGAGGGAAAATCCCAGCACCTCATCCGCCCGCATCGCCATCTGCCGGGCGGTGGCCGAGTTTTCCATCCAATCCCTACCCATGCCCACTTTCTGGGCCCCTTGTCCGGAGAATAATAGCACGACTTCGCTCATGTCCGGCGAGGTTTAGGGAAATCCCACCAGCGAGGAAAGCGGAAATACCCGTCTCACTCACCGCTTGTGGAAATCCCCCATCCCGTCGAGCCTCTCGCCGGAGATTTCACCCCCGCCATGCCTCGCCTCCCCATCCTCTTCCCCGCACTCAGCGCCGCCTGTGGGCTGCTCATTTCCTGCCAGACCGCCCAATTCTACGGCCAAGCCATCGGCGGCCAATGGGAAATCCTCTCCAAGAGCCGCCCCATCCCCGCCGTCCTTGCCGATCCCGCCACCTCGCCAGCCGTCCGTCGCCAACTCACCACCGTCCAGCAAATCCGCCGCTTTGCCACCGCTCACCTCTCCCTCCCCGGCACCGCCAGCTACGGGAAATACACCGATCTCGGGCGTGACCACGTCGTCTGGGTCCTCTACGCCGCCCCCGAGTTCTCCCTGAAACCCAAAACCTGGCACTACCCCCTCATCGGCTCCATGGACTACCGTGGCTACTTCCGCGAGCAAGCCACCGTCGCCCTCGCCCAGCAACTCCGCGCCCAGCACTACGACGTCTTCGTCGGCGGCGTCGATGCCTACTCCACCCTCGGCTGGTTCCACGACCCCATCCTCAACACCTTCCTCGACTACCCCGACATCGACCTCGCCGAGACCCTCTTCCACGAACTCACCCACCACAAACTCTTCCACTGGGGCGACACCCTCTTCAACGAATCCCTCGCCAACACCGTCGCCGAAGAAGGCGTGCAACGCTGGCTCCTCGCCGCCGGTCGCCTTACCGATCTGCGGCAATACCAAGGCCGTCTCCGCCGCCGCCGCGAGTTCTACCATGAAATCGAGCGCACCCGCACCCAGCTCGCCGCCCTCTACGCCTCCGGCCAATCCCCCGCCCTCATGCGGCAAAAAAAAGCCGCCATCCTCGCCACCCTTCGCGACCACTTCCGCCAGCTTCACCGCCGCTGGGGCGGCCACGGCCTCGAAGCCTGGCTGCATGAAAACCTCAACAACGGCCACCTCGTCTCCCTCAGCCTCTATGCCGACGAGATGCCCCGCTTCCAACGCCTCCTCGCCGACTCCGGCGGCGATCTCGACCTCTTCTTCAAACGCGCCGACCACCTAAAACCCGTCCCCATCCCCGCCCTAAACCCCACCAAACCACTCCCCCCCCGACTAAAACGCCAGCCCTCGGATGCTGGTGTAAACTGGGCTGTTCAGGCCGTATTGCGCGGCGACGCCCTTCTTGATCGCTGCCGCCTTCGTCTTCAAATCTGCGAAGCCCGCTTGCCGCGTGCGCACCTGCGTCGCTGCCGTTTCGGCTAAGCCCGCCATCGACTGATTCATCGTCGTGAAACTGCTGCTTAGGGTCTGCAACTCCGCCAGCAACAGCTCCGGCGCGGGCGGCACATAGCCCGCCACCCGGCTCAAGCCGCCCACAAACTTGGCAAACAGCGATGCCATGTCCGAAAAACTCTGCTCCCCCGTCTTGATCGCCTTCTTCACCTCGCCCGGCGTCCCGCCGACCGGCAATTTAGGGCGTTTCGGGCGGTTATCCACGAGCTTATTGTAGGGCAACTTCAAACTCCCCGCGTTGGAGGACCAAGCCGGGTTGCTCTGAACGTAACGCATCGCCCGCAAAGCCCGTGCCTTGACGTCCTTCACCAGCGCCATGCGGGTGATCACCGCCGTCGAGTAAATGTCATTTGCCGCATTCGTGTCATCATTCACCGTCTGGAGTCCGCTCACAAATGCCGCGAAATTCGCAACTCCGAGTGAGGCATCCGCCGGATCAAAAGCGGGCGACGCCAGTGTAATCGCAGAAGATAAAGTGTCTGCCCGTCCTAAACGATCTGCAAAAGTTATATCTGTACTAGCCATAGTTCTGGCAAGATAGTAAAAATCGGCCATCTGTCAAGCAACAAAGTTGGCCAAATATTCTCTAGGGAAATTGTAACACTTTACCGGGAATCCCGGCAGGTTATATAAGTTTCCCTTGAGCGTATTTAAATTTCCCTTGGGCATATCAAACTTTCCCTTGGGCATATTTAAATGTCCCTTGATCATATCAAAGTTTCCCTTGGGCGTATTTAAGTGTCCCTTGAGCTGCTTCAAGTTTCCCGGTAAGATATTGGAAGACCTTGGTGAGTACTTTGGCCGCCAAGGTGGAGGGGTCAAGAACAGGCATGACCGTGGCATGAAAGGGAGAGAGGCTCTCGGATCGTATGCGGCTTTAGGACATTTTCCTCTTGATCCACAAGATCGAAAAAACCACCATCACACCAGCCCACAGAACCACAAAACCATGAAATCATTCCTCACTCACTCGCTGCTCTGCCTCACCGCCGTTCTTGGCTTTGGCCTCACGGCCACGGCCTCTGCGGCCAACCCGGCTCCGGTCTATAGTTCTCAGGAAACGGCGAATTTTAAGACACTGGCCAAGGAGACGCTCAGCGCTCTGGAGGCGGACAAGAAGCCGGAAATGATCGCCAAGCTGACCGACTTGGAGACGGATTGGGATGCGCAAGAGTCCAAGCTCAAACCGAAAAATGCAGCGACCTGGACGGCCCTCGACAAGACGCTGGACAAGGCCATCTCCGCGCTCCGCAGCAGCAAAACCGACCTCGCTAAAGGCAAAGCGGCGCTGGCGGACTTTATCAAGAAACTGGAACAGGCCACCAAGCCCTGAGTGACCGGACGGATGGCGAGTTTTCCCGCGACCTGCGGTGACTCTTAGAGGTCGCTGTCGCGGAAGGTGTCGCCGTCTCGGATGTCGTCGGAATCGAAGCCCTTGCGGAACCATTTCACCCGCTGGCGAGCGGAGCCGTGGGTGAATGGGTCCGGCATGACTTGTCCCTTAGCGGGTTGTTGCAAGGTGATATCGCCCATGGCACTCGCGGCGTGCAAGGTATCCTCGACGTCCGCCTGGGTGATGAAGCTGAATTTCCCCTGGGCCTTCCGTGCCCACATGCCGGCGAGGAAATCTGCCTGAAGTTCGCGATCCAGGGTGAGTTCGTTCTGCTGGGTATCGGTGACGCGGCCCCGCGAGGCTTCGACCCGATCCGAGAGACCTAGCAATTTCTGCACATGATGGCCGACTTCATGCGCGATGACGTAGGCCTCCGTGAATTCCGCCGTCGAGCGGTAGCGCTCTCGCATCTCACGGCAGTAGGCGAGGTCCACGTAGATCGTCTCATCCGCCGGGCAATAAAATGGACCTGTCTGGGCATCCCCGAGGCCGCAGCCGGAACGCACCGCGCTAGAGAAGGTCACGAGCTTGGGCTTCACGTAGGTTTTTCCCATGGCTTGAAACAGCGCAGTCCAAGTAACGGCGGTATCGGCGAGCACGATCTTCACAAAAGGCACGATCTTTTCATCCTCGATCGAAGGGGCGGCTTGGACTTTGTGGGCGGGTGCAAGACCGGTCTGCCTTAGCAAGGGCTTGAGCTCGTCTCTTAGCAGCAGAAAGGACACCACCAAGATCACGATGAAGACGACGCCCACCATCATCAGCACGTGACGCAGATGGCTGCCACTTTGACGACGGCGCAGCTCTGCACTTTCATTCTCGAGTTTTCCTTCCCGGCGCATGGCGGGAGGAATCTGCCGGTTTTGTAGGGCACCGCAAGCACCGTTTCACTGCTGCATTGGCTTCGTTTGCGGTTGGCATTGGAGATATTCCCGTCAATAGTCTGCCGTTTCCGCCGGTTAAACCTTTTTTACGCCATGTTCCGCATTCTCGTCGCCTCGCTCGCCCTCACCGCTACTCTGCCCGCCGCCACCCGGGTGTTTCAAACCTTCGAGGGCGATGGCTTCGACGACTGGCAAGTGGAGGGCAGCGCCTTCGGGATGGCTCCGGTGACGGGGAAGACGGATGCGATGACCAGCTCCTTCACGGGGTATGCGGGTAACAGTCTCGCCGCATCGTCCCATGGCGGCGACGCGTCCAAGGGCACGCTGACTTCGCCGGAATTTACCATCGAGGAGCCATGCATCGCGTTCCTCATCGCGGGTGGCGACTACCCCGGAAAGACGGCGGCACAATTGCTCATTGATGGCAAGGTCGTGATGGAAGCGGTGGGGAAACGCAGTCTCCTTTGCGCGCCTGCGGTGTGGAATGTCGCTCCCTACAAGGGCCGTAAAGCGAAGATCCGCCTCGTGGATGACGAAGCCGGGGCGTGGGGGATTATCGGGGTGGATCACATCTTATTCACGGACGAGCCGAACCTAAAATTTCCCGGCACCACGCGGGCGGGCAAGTCATTCATCGAGGGCCTGGTCGCCACTCCCGCCGCCGCCGGAGTGAAGATCCCCAGCAACTGCATTCTTAAAGTCGAGGCCACCTACAAGGACCAGCACATCATGTCGCCCACGGCCCTCACCTTCGACGATCAAGGGCGTATCCTCATTTCGGAAACCCACCGCTTCCGCGAGGGCATCGAGGACGATCGCAATAACCTCTTCTGGTATCTCGACGACCTCGCCGCCATGAAAACGAGCGACCGCCTGGCGCTGCATGAGAAGTGGAAAAGCAAGGTTTCACTCGAGCACATGACGAAGAAGTCCGAAGTCATCCGCCGCCTATCAGATACCAAGGGCGACGGCACTTACGACTCGGTCAAGGTCTTCGCGGATGGCTTCAACAACGTCTTGGACGGCACGGCTGCCGGGGTTTTTTATTACGGCGGAGCCCTGTATTTCGCCTGCATCCCGAAGATTTACATGCTGCGCGATACCAAAGGCGACGGCACCGCCGACGAGCGCAAGGTGGTGGAAGAAGGCTTCGGTGTGCGCATTTCCTTGTCGGGACATGATTTGAACGGCTTCACACTCGGTCCCGACGGACGGATTTACGGCACCTCGGGCGACCGCGGCGTGAGTCTGGTCACGAAGGAAGGCGTCCCCTATCAGTATCCTGACGAGGGCTTCGCGTTCCGTTTCGAGCCGAACGGGAGGAATTTTGAAATTTTCCACACCGGCCTGCGCAACCCCAAGGAAATTTCCTTCGACGCCCTCGGCAACGCCTTCACCGTGGATAACAATGCCGACCAAGGGGATGCCGCTCGCGTCGTTTACCTCGTCGAGGGCGGTGACTCTGGCTGGCAGATGGAACATCAGGCGATGATGACGTTCCACCGAGAGATCGGCCTCAAGGATTCCCCACCAAGCCGATGGATGGATGAGAAAATGTGGTGGTTGGAAAACCCCGTGCAGCCCTCTTTCATGCTGCCTCCGTGCGCCCATCTCACCTCCGGCCCCTCCGGCCTGACGTATCATCCCGGTGTCGGTTTCCTGGAGAGCGAGGCCGGGCATTTCCTCGTCTGCGACTACCGCGGTGCGAGTGCGAACTCGGGCATCTGGTCCTTCGCCATGAAGCCCAAGGGGGCCGGGATGGAGATGACCGACTCACGGCAGTTCGCCTGGGGCATCGCCGCGACTGACGTGGAATACTCGTGGGATGGCAAAGTTTTCATCACCGACTTCATGGGCGGCTGGTCCAGCCATGAGGACGGTCGCCTCGTATCCCTCAGCGCCGGAGAAAAAACCTGGCAAGCCGCCGAGGCCGCGAGCGCCGCGAAAATCATGCAGGAGGGCTTCGATCAACGCAGTTCCGCTGAGCTAGTCAACTTGCTAAAGCACGCGGACGCGCGGATCCGCTTGCGCGCGCAAATCGCCCTCACCCGCAAGCCGGAAGCCGTCAAGCAATTCACCGAAGCAGCCGACTCCTCGAATTTCATGGTCCGCATCCACGCCATTTGGGGTCTCGGCATCCTCGCCCGCTGTGGTGCATCGCCCTTGCCGTATGCGCAATTTGATGAACTACCCCAGCCTAGAATCCGCAGCGCCGCAGAAACCAAACTCTGCGCGCTCCTCAAGGATAAGGATCCGGAAATCCGGGCCCAGTCCCTCCGCGTCCTTGCCGATTCAAAAAACGCAGCCAATTCCATCCCGCTCGGCCCGCTGCTCGCCGACGAGTCGCCGCGCGTCCGCTTCTTCGCCGCCATCGTCGCCGGCAAGCGCAAGATGATCGCCGAATACGGCACCATCTGCGACCTATTGCGGGAAAATAACAACCGCGACGTGTATCTCCGCCACGCCGGAATTTACGCCCTGGAGCACATGGCCCTCGCCACCCCCAATATCCTCTCCGCCCTCGTCACCGACAATTCACCTGCCGTGCGCCTCGCTGCCACTATCGCCCTCCGCCGCCTGAAAAGCCAGGAAATCGCCCCCTACATCAACGACCCAGATCCCAAAGTTTCTGACGAAGCCATCCGCGCAGTTTGTGATACCGACATGCTCGCCCTCCGCCCGCAGGTGGCCTCGCTGTTGGATAACCTCAGTCAGCGTGTATGGACGCCCTTCATGCTACGACGGCTGATTCACAACGCCTTCCGCCTCGGCACGGTGGAAAATGCCGACCGCGTCCTCAAAGTCGCGGCCGATCCACAGATGCCGGAAGCAGTCCGCCACGAAGCCTTCCGCCTGCTCACCGAGTGGACGGAACCCTTCCCCGCCGACCAACTCACTGGCCACTGGCGGCCACTGCCCAAACGCGATCCCGCCACCATCCGCCCCGCCCTCCTCGCCGCCATCCCTGAACTGATCAAACAAGGCGGCTACCCCGCCACCATCGCCTTAGAATGGGTCGGCCATTACCAACTCCAAGTCCCCGGACTCGACGCCGCCACCCTCCGCGCTCTAGTGAAAAACTCCAGCCTGCCCGCCACCGCCCGCGCAACTGCCTTGGACCTTTTCATCAACGACAAGCCGGATGACCTCGGCCCCTTTCTAGCGGAAATCGCCACGGACCCCTCCGACGAGGTGGTCCTAACAGCCCTCGCCGCCATCGCCAAGCTCTCGCCCGCCACCGCCCTGCCTGCCCTCGAAGCTGCGGTAAATTCCCCGAACATTCCCCGCGCCCAGAAAACCTGGGCCATCCTCGCCACCCTGCCGAGCCAAGCCGTGGATACCATCATCGTCAAAAACCTCGACGCCCTCCGCGCCGCCAATGGCATCTCCCCCACCGCCATCGAACTCACCGCCGCCGCCGGCCAACGCAGCAGCCCCGCCGTCAAAGCCGCCTACGATGCACTTGGGAAATCCCTAGCGGAAAACAAGGACCCGCTCGCCAAGTGGAACGCCGCCCTCCAAGGAGGCGATCCCGCTGCCGGAGCCGCCCTGTTCGCCTCCCACCCGGCCAGCGAATGCATGCGCTGCCACCGTGCCGAGGCCGGCCACGCCGCCGGTGGAGAAACCGCTCCCAACCTACTCGGCGTTGCCACCCGCCACCCGGACCGCCGCTATTTCCTCGAGTCCCTCATCAACCCCAGCGCCGTCATCGCCCCCGGCTTCGGCAGCGTCCTCATCGACTTCAAAAATGGTGCCAGCATCAGCGGCAATCTCATCGCCGAAACGCCCGATCACCTCGACCTCGATGCCACCGGGAAAGCCCTTCGCGTCCGCCGCAGCGACATCGCCAGCGTCACCCCGCCCGCCTCGCCGATGCCGCCGATGGGCACCCTGCTCAAGCCCGGTGAACTCCGCGACATCATCGCATGGCTCGGCAGCCTGAATCAGGGCGGCGAGCCCCCGACGCCTGTGGCCACTCCCACCGTGCTCGATCCCGCCACTCTTCCAATTCCCGCCAAACCCGCCGCTGGCATCGACCCCGCCTTCCTGAAATCCGGTCGCGAGCAATTTATCCTCTGCGCCGCCTGCCACGGTCAACAAGCCGAGGGCACCGCCGCCGCCCCACCCCTCGCCGGGTCCGAGTGGGTCGCCGGCCCGGCGGAAAACCTCATCCGCATCCAGCTCCGCGGCCTCCAAGGACCGATCAAGGTCAAGGGCCAGAAATACGAGATCGCCGGTGGCATGGCCGCCCTCGCCTATCAGACGGATGAGCAAATTGCCGCCGTCCTCAGCTACGTCCGCAGTTCCTTCGGCAACAAGGCCCCACCCGTCACCCCGGCCCAGGTCAACGCCTTGCGGACAGAAGTCGGCAAGCCGCAAATCACCGCCGCCGAACTCACCCCACCTGCCCGCTAGAATCACCATGAATTTTGAAACACTGAGCCAGTGGGCGGACGAGGAACTGAAATCGCTGGTAAAAATCCTGCCCAAAGACATTCAGGATGCGGCGGCGAAAGTCGCGGTTGCCTTCGAGGAAAAACCGGGCCAAGGAACTGCTGACGATGAACTCGATGGCGACGAACTCGGGCTGTTTGAAGGCCCGTCCGCCATGGACGAAGACGCGACCGGGGAACTCCCGCGCATCCGGCTTTTTCTAACCAACCTGTGGGAGTGGGTCGGCGAAGAGGAGCACGACTATCGCGACGAAGTGGGCACGACCTTCCTCCATGAACTCGGCCACTATCTCGGCTGGGATGAGGATGAGGTTGCGGACCGTGGCTTGGAATAACAGAAAACTGTTAGCCTAAGACGAGTTATTGGAAATCAGCAACTTGGCATCTGCTAACAATCTATCCATCGCAAATCGGTCGTTTGAACCATCCAGCATTGAATTAAATAACTTGCTATTTCAACGATCTAACGGACGCTGGTGCGGGACAATGCATCGATTTCAATCCAGATCCTGTATCATCCGCTTCAAGTTCGCGGCGTTTTTGCTTTGCCTGAAATATTTGTTAGCTCCGCTTAGCGCGGGAGTTTTGGGCTACTCCTTCATCACTGGTGACCGGGCTCTGACATTCATTGCCATCGGCATCGGGGTGCTTACGTTGCTGGTGGTGCTGTTGCAATGGTCGATCGCTTCCCGCACGCGCTGCCCGCTGTGCCTGACCCCCGTGCTCGCCAGCAACGGCTGCTCGAAACACCACCGTGCCCAGACGCTTCTCGGCAGCCATCGTCTGCACGTGGCCCTGGCGGCGTTGTTCAAAGGCTCCTTTCTCTGCCCGTATTGCCATGAGCCGACCGCGATGGAAGTCCGCATCAAGCGCCCGTGAAATTTCTCCCGATTCCCGGGATTGACACGCTCGCCCGATCCGTCGAGTTTTCGCGGATGAATTTCATCACGAAATCCCTGCACGCCATCATCCCGTCCGCACTTGGACTGGCGCTGGCCATTTCCACCACTGTCCACGCCGAACCCGCCATGCCCGAAACTCCACCCGACGTCAAAGCCGCACCTGCCGACGCGGCTAAAACCCCATCCGGCCTCGCCTCCAAAGTCCTCCAAGCCGGCAAAGGCGAACACAAACCCGCAGCCGCCGATACCGTGACAGTGCATTACTCCGGCTGGACGACCGATGGCAAACTCTTCGACAGCTCAGTCCAACGCGGCCAACCCACCAGTTTCCCGCTCAATGGCGTCATCAAAGGCTGGACCGAGGGTCTGCAACTCATGGTGGAAGGTGAAAAGCGCCGCTTCTGGATTCCTGCAAACCTCGCTTACGGTGAAAATCCCGGTGGTGGGCGGCCCGGTGGCTTGCTGGTCTTCGATGTCGAGTTGCTCGGTATCAAAGCCGCTCCCAAGCCACCCGCCGTGCCGGAAGACGTGGCCGCCGCGCCTGAAAGTGCCGAGAAAACCGCCTCCGGCATCGCCTCACGCGTGATCACCAAGGGCACCGGCAGCGAGCACCCGAAACCAACCGACCAAGTCACCGTCAATTACTCCGGCTGGACCACCGACGGCAAACTCTTCGACAGCTCGGTTCTACACGACCAGCCAGCGACCTTCCCGCTCAACCGAGTCATCCCCGGCTGGACCGAGGGTGTGCAACTCATGGTCGTCGGGGAAAAACGCCGGCTCTGGATTCCCGGCAAGCTCGCCTATGGTGACAGCCCGCCTCCAGGAACCCCCGCTGGCACTCTGGTCTTCGACGTGGAGCTTCTCAAGATCGCCAAATGACCCGCCGCCGGTCCTGCCTCTTCGCCATCGCAAGCACGCTCGTGATCGCCTCATGCGCCCAACCCGCGCCTGAAAATCACGCCACTGCGGTCGCAGTCAAAAAACCGGTGCTAATGAATGGCCGGGGCAAGGTCACGTCGCTTTCCCTAACCGATCTGTTCGCTCTGCAACAATCCGGCAAGGTATTACTCTTTGATGCACGGCCCGGATTTTTCTACGGTCTCGGCCACATCGCCGGGGCCATCAGTTTGCCCAAGCCGCATTGCGACACCCAGATCGCCGCCCGCGAGGGGGAAATCAAAGCCGCACACGCAGCAGGAAAAACCATCGTCGTGTATTGCACGAACCTACTCTGCCCGGATGCCCGGACGGTCGCGACCCATCTGGCCGATTTCGGTTATTCCAGTTCGGTCCTCTCCGGCGGTTGGGATGCGTGGAAGGAAAGCGGCCTACCAACCGAATAACTTTTAACATCTAACTACTAACTGAAATTCAATGTCTTCATTCTCTAACGTCACCGTTGATTCCAAGGCCAATGTTTATTTCGACGGCCGCGTCGTCTCCCACACCGTCCATTTTGCAGACGGCACCAAGAAGACGCTCGGGCTGATCTATCCCGGCAAGTTCCACTTCGGCACCGCCGCCCCGGAACGCATGGAAATCATCGCCGGGAGCTGCGAGGTCGTCCTTGATGGAGATACCGACCTGCTCGTGATCGAGGCGGGAACGGCCTTTGAGGTCGCGGGCAACAGCGGTTTCACCATCAAGGTGCCCGACGGTATCTGCGAATACATCTGCTCGTTCCTGCCGCACTGATGGAGCATCCCCGGTTTAGCGGAAAACTCGCGGCGCTGGGACTCGCAGCGGCGCTATCCTCATGCGGCATCCGCCTGCCGGATACGCCGACCGTGACTTATCGAGAACATGTTAGAACACCCCTTGCCAGCGTCGCCAAGGGACAACCGGATCCCGATGTACTGGTCTGGTTGATCGCCGACGACTTCCACACTGGCATGG
Organism: Akkermansiaceae bacterium; assembly: GCA_025354565.1. Taxonomy (GTDB): domain Bacteria; phylum Verrucomicrobiota; class Verrucomicrobiia; order Verrucomicrobiales; family Akkermansiaceae; genus Luteolibacter. The sequence goes on along the minus strand of JANXMQ010000233.1, from coordinate 53,338 downwards.
TTTTCCCCTACGACTGGTTGCTCGCGTCTGGCTTCATCCCGCCCGCAGGCTTTGGCCAGCCGAAATACGTCACCCTCAGTTGGGGCAACCGGACGGCCTACGTGGAAAAGGGCCTGCACTCGCCCTGGAAATTTTTCTGCGCCCTTTTCACCCCCTCGCCCTCAGTGATGGAGTTGATCCCGGCGAATTGGAACGTAGCCGAAGTCTGCCCCAACCAGCGGATCTGGCGGAAACTCGTCGCCCGCGACCGAGGCAAAGATCTCGCCGCTTTCCTCAACGATTGCAGCACCCACGGTGCCGACGGCCGCCCGATCATCGCGGGCACATCTAGCTGGGGCGGCGGCGTCCTGCTAGAATCTCGCCACCATTATTTCGTCCCTCGAGTCTGCAATATCTGGACCGGACAAGTGATCGAATCCCTTGGTGGCGAAATTCAACCCTGGTTCGCCATGACCGCCGACGGCTTGATCCGCCAGGCAGAAAAGCCACCCAACGACTTCGAGCAAATCTGGTGGGGCGGCGGGCTGAAGCCAGGACCAAGGTGAGTGACGGCTGAGCAGAGTAGTCAGCAACTTCAGTCGGTTCTTGAGCGATGAAGAGTGGCCGGAGTCCGCGGCTGCGTTTTGGGAAAAGGCATCTATTTCCAAGCCTCATCGAAGAAGCCGGCGGCCGCGATTTTACCGGGCCAGCGAGCGTCGGGCGGGACGGTTAGGTCAATGATGGCCCAGTCAGGGAGTTTGGGTGTTTGGAGGGCGTTGTTGCCGTAGCCGTCGGCGCGGAAATCGAGGCCGCTGTTGATGACAATGTAGTGGCGCGGGTTGAGCGGGTTGGGAAAAATGAGGATGGGCGTGTGGTCGGCGGCGGAGTAGGTCTGGCCACGGAAAGTTAGATTTTTGCCATCCCATTGGAGCGGGAGCTTGGGGAGGATTTTGGCGATTACGCGGTTGGAGGATGGATCTCCCCAAAGGATGAGGTTTTTGTTAGCGATGTCAGCGGCAGAGATGGCTGTATCGTCGATGATGGGGAGGTCGCCACGGAAAACGTCATGCCAGAGCTGGCGGGCGGAGGAGAGTTCGCTGTTCACCCAATGACCAAGCGCTGGATTGAGTGGCTGGCCGGTGGGGCGGACAAAAACGAAGGCATCCACGAAGGCGTCATCGACGGGACCGGTGAGGCCGGGACGTTTGGCCATGGCTGCGGGGTGGTTTCCGACGGCCCATTTCCCGGCGGTTTTTTCTAGCAAGAGGACGGGTTTATCATAGCCAGGGACCACGAGGGGCTGGCCATCGAGGGTGAGATGAGTGGGAAGCGAACGCGCGGGCTTGAGCTGCAAGAGGGCCAAGAAATCGAAGTGGAGGGCGGTGACGTTTTTCGTTCCGACGGTGAGGGTTTTGTCGTCGTTGAACTTGGCGTGGACATCGGCGCGTTCCCAATGTTTTTCCATCCCCTCGATGCGGATCCAGGCGGACTCGGCGTAGCGCAGGGTATAGGTGGAAAAGCGGATTTCCTGAGGCATGGCAGGCCGACCGGTGGCGATGAGGGTTTCGAGCCGGGTGGTGAGTTTGGTTTTGGCCTCGGGTTCGTATTTGTGGGCGGTGGCCGGACCGATGAAACGTTCGAGCGCGAGTCCTTGTTTGGCCATCGCCGCCTCCATCAGATCCGAGGCTTCCTTTTGCGCGTCGATTTCCCCGGCATAGGCAAGGGTGGGCACATTGAATAGATTGGCACAAATGCCGGTGGCCTCGTATTGCAGCCAGAGGGTTTGTTCCCATGCGGGGCGGGGCGCTTTGCCGGGAGCGTCCGCCTTGGTGAAAATGGGAGTTTCCGCGAAGCCAGCTCCGGGCGAGGCGGCACACCAGAGGCCCGGGTAATGGGTGGCGAGGTGCCAGACGCTGCCGCCGCCCATCGAGAAACCGGCGACGGCGATGCGACATGCGTCGATGGGATAGAGGGCGCGGGTGGCGGCGAGGGCTTCCATGACATCGGCTTCCCCAGCGAATTTGGTAGCGTTGCAAAAGCGGCCATAGGGGATCAGGAAAATGGTGTTCTTCGGTGTGAGTTGCGGCGGACCGGCCTCACGCTCGGCGAGGAACGCAAGTTCGGTCCGTTTTTCCCCACGCCCGAGAAGCCAGACCATCAGTGGCGCGGGCTTGGTAAGATCGAGATCGGCCGGGACGTCAAGGCCGTAAGGTTGGATGGAGTTATCGAGCTTCGAGCGATAGCCACGGACAATGAGACCAGTCGCCTTAAGCCATGGCGCATGGTGCTCCGCGAGCTGTTTGGCGCGATCATGACCCTCGGCGAGGAGGTGCTTGGCCGTCTTGATTTCCTGCGGCGAGTAAAGGGTGTTATCGGCTAGTGACCAAGCGACGGCTTTGTGGAAAATTTCCACGTCGGGAAGGAGGGCCAGGAGGCGGGGTTCCTTGGCCAGATTGCTGGCAAGGGCTTGGATCTCAGCGGCGAGGGCGGCGGCTCCGGTGGTGAGTTCTGCGCGGTCGGCCTCGGGTATGGCGATGCCGGTGGGCGGAATTTTCGACGGTGGGTTTTGAGCGTAAGCACTTGCGGTGAGGGCGAACGCGATGATAGCGGATGGAAGGCGCATGGGAACGGGAGTTTACTGGCGGATCAAGCGGAGGCTATCATGGGAAAACGGCGGATTTTCTTTTGGCCGTCCGGAGATTTCAAGTCATGCTGGCCGCCGATGAATCGCTCTGGGAAAATCTACGCGTTACTCGCCACGGCGAGAGTGGCGAACGTGCCGAGCGTGGTGAGTAATGTTTGGGTGGGAGTGGCGTTAGGATCCATTATGACGTTCTATGCGAACGAGAGGACGCCAAGCGAATCTTGGATCAGCGGGGGATTTCTAGCAGTTGCTGGAGTACTGCTCTACATCGGGGGGAATTTCTTCAATGATTGGATGGATCGAGGGTGGGATGAGGAGCATCGTTCGGAGCGGGCGCTACCAAGTGGATTATTCCCGCCACGCATTTATGCCAGTCTCGCAGTCTGCTTGATGGGAGCGGGAGTCGCCCTAGCAGGAGCCGTGAATTTGCGGAGCTGTCTGGTGGCCGGAGGAATTGTTTTTTGGATCATTGTTTACACGGTGTGGCACAAGCGGAGTGCGTGGGCGGTATTGCCGATGGGAATGTGCCGGGCTTTGCTACCGATAATGGGCTATCTAGCGCTCTTGCCTAAGGTGGATTCGATCGACACGGTCCTGATGATAGGCCCGGTCGCTTGCGGGCTATTTGCCTACATCATGGGGCTTTCGCTGAGTGCGCGATATGAATCAATGGCGAACCCACCAATGCGAGTCGCGGTGATGTCGCGGGGACTTTTGTTGATCACGGCGGTATCGCTGGCAATGGGAAACAGGATCTTTTTTCTCGATCGACTTACAAGCATCTGGGGCGCTTTAGCTTATCTAACGTGGACAGGTTTCTGCCTGAGATTTTGGCGGAATCCGGTGCCTAAACTCGTATCAGGCCTGCTCGCGGGGATTCCGTTAGTGGATTGGATGGTGCTGCTGCCGGTGGCGATGACGTACATGCACGACTCTCGTGAAGGAGCAAAGTCATTGGCGGTGGCCAGCCTGATCATCCCTCCCCTCGCCTTCATTTCCGCCCTCCTCCTGCAAAGACTCGCCCCGGCGACTTGATCCGGCTTGCGGCGGGGCGTTTCCCGCGCTCCACTGCCGCCGGATATGAGCATCGCAGAGAAACAAGACCTTCTGATCGAGGAACTCGGATTTTTCCAAGACTGGACGGAGCGTTATGAATACGTGATCAGCCTCGGAAAAAAGCTGGCACCGATGGACCCGGCGGCGAAGGCCCCGGCGCATCTGATCAAGGGCTGCCAATCGCAAGTCTGGCTGGATGCGGCGGTGGAAAATGGCGTGGTCCGCTATTTCGCGGATTCGGATTCGCTCATCACCAAGGGCATGATCGCGCTGTTCGTGAAAGTGCTGGATGGCGAAGCCCCGGATGACATTCTAACCGCAGACCTGAGCTTCATCGACCGTACCGGCTTGAAAGAACATCTCGCGCCGACGCGGGCAAATGCCTTGAATTTGATGGCAAACCAGATGAAACAACGTGCGCTCGAATTTGCTTCCCGCCCATGATTGCTTCCATTCTTGAATTCAACTGGCTCGCCGATCCCCAAGCCTGGGGCGCGTTGTTCACCCTGACGGTGCTGGAAATCGTGCTCGGCATCGACAACATCGTCTTCATTTCCATCCTCGTGGACCGCCTGCCGCCGGCGAAACGCAAGCAGGGACGGCTGATGGGATTGGGCCTGGCGATGGTGGCGCGGATGATTCTGTTACTTTCTATCACCTGGATCATGAGCATGCAGGACGCGCTCTTTCAATTGCCGATCCACCCCTCGTTGTGGGACATGATGCCAAGCGCGGCGGATCACGCGGGGGTGCTTGGCATTTCCCTCAAGGATCTGATTCTGCTAGGTGGCGGATTTTTCCTGGTGAAGAAATCCACCAAGGAAATCCACCACAATCTGGAAGGCCGCGGCGCGGACCAAGCCACCTCGCGAGAAGCTAACAGCTTCGTCGGCCTGCTGCTCCAGATCGCGATGATTGACATCATTTTCTCGTTAGACTCAGTGATCACCGCCGTCGGCATGGTGAATGATCCCAGCCGCGTCTCGCTGATGATGGTGGCGGTGGTGATTTCCATTGGCGTGATGATGCTGGCCTCGGGAGCGATCGGTGATTTCATCTCGCGTCATCCCTCGGTGAAAATGCTGGCGCTGTCGTTCCTGATCATGATCGGCACCGCGCTGATGGCGGAAGGGGTGCACTTCCAAATTTCGAAGGGCTACATCTATTTCTCCATGGTCTTCTCGCTATCGGTGGAGATGCTGAATCTCCGGGCCCGTGCTAAAAACATGCGGAAGCCTGTGGCGGAAATTTGATTCTAGAAAACGTGAAGGGGCGCAACCGACGGCGGGCCGTTGGGTGCGAGTTTAGTGTTCCGCGCCACATACACCGTGCTTGCCGAGTCCTTGCCCAGCAGTGGATTCGGGAATTTTACCACCTCCGCCCGCGTCTCCGCGAAGACCTCCCGCAGCCGCGCCATGAAATCCTCATCCGGCGGATCGTCCGACCACAGGGCGAACACCCCGCCCGACAATAGTTGCTCCGCCAGTTTTTGCAACCCGTCCGCGCTATAAAACATTCCATTCCGCTCATCCAACAGATTTCGCGGCGAGTGATCGATGTCCAGTAACACCGCATGAAATTTCCGTCCCGACGATTCCGCGTCAAACCCAATCTCCGGCGCGGCGGCCAGCGCGAAGAAGTCCCCATGGATCAATCGGCAGCGCGCATCGCCCGTTAGAACATTACCTAACGGCACCAGCCCTTTTTCATGCCACTCGATCACCGGCTGCATCACATCCACCACCAGCAGCTCCGCCACCCGCATATCCCTCAGCGCCGCGACCGCCGTATAACCAAGCCCCAGCCCGCCGACGACCACGTCGAGCTTATCCCCCACCACCGCCGCCAAGCCCAGATCCGCCAGCGCTTCCTCCACTTCATGAAACAAGCTGGACATCAGATAGCCATTTCCTAACAGCACTTCATAAACGATTAGATCATCCAACATCGCCATCCGCCTCCGGCGCAGGATCAGATCGCCAATCGGCGTCGGACGGAAATCCAGTTCTTCAAACAGCGGCTTCATTCGTGAACGTAGCTGCGGCCGCAAGGAGCCGCGACCTTATTGTCGCATCTTTATTCATCGGGACGAAAAGAGGAAGAAGGGACAACAAGGTCCCTGCTCCTCATGCCTCACATCACTCGTCGAAAAAATGCCGTCCGGTCTCCGAGCTTTCCGTCGCGTGGTCGGATTCCCAATAAATGTCGGTGCTGATGTCAGAGACCGTGGGAACCGCGCCATTTTCCGCGAACGCGACGGCCGCCAGGGCTTCCGCTTTCGCTTCGTCGGAAATCGTCGCCACTCCAGCCTCGTCGAGAAGGAAGACTGAAAATCCGCAGTCTGCGGGAGACGGGCATTGACGGGAGAGGCGGCACGGGCAAGCTGGTTTTCATGATAGCGAGACTGCGGGGCAAGGTGATCGAGGCGTATCCGAACCGTCTGGTGGTGGATGTGCATGGGGTGGGTTATGAGGTTTTCATCCCGCTCTCGACCTTCGACCGTCTGCACGCGGCGGAGGGGCTGGAGGTGGATTTGCGGACGCATCTGCATTTCAGCCAACTCGGGCAGAAATTATTCGGCTTCGCGAGCGAGGAGGAGCGGGACGTGTTCCTGTTGCTCATCGACCGGGTGAGCGGCGTGGGGCCGACGATGGCGGTCTCGGTGCTGAGCGGGATGGATGTCACGCGCTTCAAGCAGGCGGTGGTGGCGGGCGATGTGGCGGGCTTATCGAAATTGAAGGGCGTGGGGAAAAAGACCGCCGAGCGGATCGTGCTGGAACTCAAGGACAAAGTCGGCGTGACGGAAACCTGGCAGGACGCGGCGGCCGGCCAGGTGAGCGCGGGTGCGGCGGATGCGGAGCTGGCGCTGATCGCGCTGGGCTACAAGCAAGTGGACGCGCGCAAGGCTGTTAGGAAAGTGCTCGACACAGACCCGACGGCACCCACGGAGGCGCTGGTCCGCGGGGCCTTGCGGGCCTTGCAGGGTTGAGCGAATTTGTTTCTTGTCAGTGGAATTTCACGCGAACAACTTCGTCATCGTTTAGAGAAATTTTTTTCCCCTCGGCATCGTCTCTCTGGGAATCGGAGCGCAGATGCTTTTGTCGGCTGTCATCACGCCGTTTTCCCTGTGATCAACGCTATGGGTGCACCGTAAACGGCTCCGAACGCGAATATTTCAAACGGGTGACTTCCCCGAATGAGTAGAGTTTTGTTCCTTGTCAGTAGGATTTTACACGAACACCCTTGGCGGCAAGCAAACCCAATTGATTTCCCCATCATGTCCTTCTCCTCCGTAAACGAAACCATCGGCCGCCATCGGTGGACCATTTGTGGATTAGTCTTCGCCGCAACGACCATTAACTATCTCGACCGCAACGTCCTCGGGCTCCTCAAGCCGGTGCTTTCGGAAAACGGAGTGTTCGGCGCGGTCAAGGCGGATCAGGAATTGAATTACTCGACGGTGGTGATCTGTTTCCAAATTGCCTATGCGGCGGGCATGTTGCTGGCCGGTCGGATCATCGACAAGGTGGGGACGAAATCCGGCTACGCCTACTCGCTCGTTGGTTGGAGTCTGGCCGCCATCGGTCATGCCTTTGGCCATCACACGTGGAGTTTCGGCTTCTGGCGGGCGGCTCTGGGAATCGCCGAAGCAGGCAATTTCCCAGCGGCAAATAAAACCATTGCCGAATGGTTTCCCAAGAAAGAACGCGCTTTTGCCACAGGGCTCTATAACTCCGGTGCCAATCTCGGTGCGATCATCGCCCCGCTCACCGTACCCTACATCGCCAAATCCTGGGGCTGGGAATGGGCTTTCATTCTCACCGGTGCTGTCGGACTGCTTTGGCTCGTATTTTGGTATTCGATGTATTCCACGCCGGCCGCGAAACTGGCCAACGGCGAACTCAAACAGGCGGAATACGACTACATTCACAGCGACATTGACGAGCAGGACGCCGAGCGCGCGGACATCGCAAAGGAGAAAGTCTCATGGTTCAAACTTCTAACATTCCGTCAGACATGGGCGTTTTTTGTCGGAAAATTCATGACTGATCCGATCTGGTGGTTCTTCCTGTTCTGGCTGCCTGCTTTCCTCGAAGGAGAAAACGCCAGAAAGGTGAAGCTCTACATGGCCGCCAATCCGACCTATTCGGGAAAAACTTCTGACGTCCCAGGCGTCATCGTCTGGGAACTGGCCATCGCCATCATCTACACCGTCTCCACGTTCGGTTCGATTTTCGGCGGCTGGCTGCCAAAGAAATTCATCGACGGCGGCATGGATGCGAACAAGGCCCGCAAGCTGGCGATGTTCATCTTTGCCCTATTCCCGTTGAGCGTACTGCTCGCTTCCAAACTCGGCGCGATCAACACTTGGCTGGCCGTGACAACCATCGCCATCGCCTGCGCCGGCCACGCGGCATGGTCGTGTAACATCTTCACCACGGTTTCTGACATGTTCCCGAAAAAAGCAGTCGCGTCGGTCACCGGCATCGGCGGCATGGCGGGTGCGGTCGGCGGCATTCTCATCGCCCGCGCGGCAGGACTCCTGCTCAAGCATTTCACCGAGTTGGGCAAGGTTGAGGTGGGCTACGGAATCCTGTTCGTGATTTGCGGCACCGCCTATATCGCCGCTTGGCTGCTGATGCACCTGCTGGTGCCGAAGTTTAAAAAGATCGTCTTGTAAAAGCGCTCAACAAACTAACCGTTCCTGAATCCGCTGGACCGCCCATGAAGCGTGTTCGGCGATCAACGGGTCGGGATCTGCGGCGGCGCGTTGCAGAGCGGGCAGGTCGTCGATGGTTCCGGTGTTGCCCAACGCGATGCAGACATTGCGGAGAAAGCGCGACCGCTTGATGCGCTTGATCGGGGATTTGGCGAACAGCGTGCGGAAGCCGTCGTCGTCGAGCGTTAGAAAATCCCGCAACCGGTTTTCGAAAACCGCCTCACGCGCACTGAAAGAGAGTTCCCGCGACTCCACCGCAAAGCGATTCCATGGACAAGCGTCGAGGCAATCATCGCAGCCATAGATCCGGTCGCCCATCGCAATGCGAAACTCCTCGGGTATCGCGCCCTTGTGCTCGATGGTTAGATAGGAAATACAACGCCGCGCATCCAGCCGACGCGGCGCGGTGATCGCCTGCGTCGGACAGGCCGTGATGCAAGCAGTGCATTTCCCACAATGGTCGCCGAAGGGAACATCAGGCGTCAGATCGAGCGTCGTCAGCAGTTCCGCCAGGAAAAACCACGTCCCTAACTGACGATGGATCTGGACGGTGGATTTCCCATTCCAGCCGAGACCAGCATCGCTGGCGAAGTCGCGCTCCAACACCGGACCGGTATCCACATAGAACCGCTGGGTGCCGCCGAGTGTTTGTAATTTCGCGTCAAATGCACGCAGCCGCTTTTCGATGAGATCATGGTAGTCCTCGTTCCACGCATACCGTGCGATCCGGTAGCCACCCGGATGTCCTGCGGGAAACGGACTACGCCCCGGGTAGTAGTTCAGCGCCAGGCAGATGATCGTTGCACAGCCCGGCAACACCTGGCGCGGATCACAGCGACGCTCCGGAGTTCTCTCCAGCCAAGCCATTTCGCCGTGCTTGCCCTCCGCAATCCATTCCCTGAAAAGATCCGCATGAGCAGCCTCCTCCGCCTTCGCGATCCGGCAGTCATCGAAGCCCAGCGCCGTCGCCCATGCTTTAATTTCATCCCGAATCATGTTAGAGATGCCCGGTGAAAAAGTAGCGTGCGCTTTCCAATATCCCAGTTGCCAACTCACCGCAGTCCAGCCCCAGCGTCTCCACTTTCAGATGGGCGGTTTCCTCATAGCACGGTTTTCTAACATCTATCAGCGCCTCGATCTTCGCTGCCGGATCCGCAGTGTGAAGCAGCGGCCGGTCGCGATTTTTCGAAGTCCTTTCGAGGATCACCGCCATCGGCGCATTCAGCCAAACAACGTAACCCAACTGCCGCAGGAGCTTCCGGTTTTCCGCACGTCCGATTACCCCGCCGCCGGTCGAGATGATGCGGCGCGGCCCCGTGGGGTCATTGAGTTCTTCAAGCAGGCGCGTCTCTGCATTTCGAAAGGCTTCCTCGCCTTCATCTGCGAAGATGGCGGCGACCGATTTCCGTGCCCGTTGTTCGATTACCTGATCCATGTCCACCAATGGGTAGCCGAGCCGTTGATGCAGCTCGCGCCCGACGGTTGATTTCCCACTACCCATGAATCCGATAAGAACGATGTTCTTCGGTGGGGTTACTGATTCGTTCATGGCAGCAGCCTTAACCAATTCCCCCCTATCTAGGAACTGGAAAATCATCGAGGTGGCCATAATCCTTATGACGCGGACACTTCAATCGTATGAGCATGGCAGAACTATGGATTCCGTTGGCACGGTGAGTGCTAATTATTTGTGTTCCGATTTTGATTTTCGGAGCGAGTTACACCGACCACCATGAAAAAACGCACGACCATTCTGCTCGCATCCCTGCTGCTTTTGTCATCCCTTCTCGGCAAGGCGGAACCGCTTAAAATCGGCTACTCAGACTGGCCCGGCTGGGTCGCATGGGAAATTGGTATCAAAAAAGGCTGGTTCAAGGAAGCCGGTGTCGATGTTGAATTCGTCTGGATGGATTATGTGAAATCCATGGAGGCTTACGCCGCCGGCAAGCTCGATGCCGTGTGCGTGACCAATGGCGACGCACTCGTTACAGGTGCCACCGGCAAACCATCCGTCTGTGTGCTTCTTAATGATTATTCCAATGGCAATGATATGATTGTCGCGAAGGGTGATTTTAAAACACTCAAGGATCTCAAGGGCAAGACCATCGCGTTGGAGGAAGGCTTTGTCGAACACCTGCTGCTCCTTAAAGGCCTCGAACTTAACGGCATGGCGGAAACTGACATCACCATCAAAAACACTCCAACGAACAGCACACCGCAGGTATTTTCTTCCGGTCAAGTAGAAGCCATCGCAGCATGGCAACCCAACTCCGGCCAAGCCCTCAAGTTGGTACCCGGTTCAAAAACCGTATTCTCTTCAAAGGATGCTCCCGGCCTGATCTATGACGGACTGTTCTGTGACCGCGACAGCGTGAAAGCCCATCGCGCGGACTGGATCAAGGTGGTGAAAGTCTGGTACCGCATCGCCGCATACCTCGCGAAAGAGGACAACATGGATGCAGCCCTTGCCATCCTCTCCGAGCGCGTCGGCGTGAAACCTGCGGAATACGAACCGCTCTTCGCTGGCACCAAAATCCTAACCCCCGCCGAGGCGATCAAGGTATGGGCAAAAGCCGATGGCCTCGGCTCAATCTATGGCTCTTCGAAAGTGGTGGATGACTTCAACGTGAAATACAAAGTTTACGCGAAACCAGCAGACGTTGGTTCCTACTTCGATCCCACGCTCACCAAGGAAGCACTGGCTAAATAGATCGGATCCTGCCACAGGCCTTCCTCTTGCCATGAAATCCCCAACCGCAGGTCGATGGTTCATGGTGAGGAAGGACTTGGACCACACGCGCTCATCGCTGATGATGGCGCTGTCATTCGTTCTTCCGCTAGTCATCTGGGCCATCGCCTCCTATGGCCCGTGGTGGAAGGTCGCACGACAGATCTCCCTCTCTGCGGAAAGCCCCCGTCTCCAGAGCGTCTATTCCGTAGGCGACCGCCTCACACCTAACATCTGGAAAGATTTCACAACGACTATCGCCCAAGACAACAGGGAAATCATGGCTGCCCGGGAAAGTGGCCAGCCAACCGCCGGTTCCGCACGACAAAACAAGAAGATCCTCCGTCAGATCCATCCGCTGGCTATCGCTAACAGTTGGCTCACCCGCGAGCAGGAGATTGATGATGAGGCAATCCGCAAAACATGGCTTCAAGTCGCGGCCGGCGAGCTGAAAGCCAAGAAACAGCCGCTCTCTACGGAGAATCTGGCGATCATCAAATCGAACGCCGAAATGCTCGCCAAAGCAGGCACCGAATATCCTAAGGAAACGCTCCTCAAACTCCTACCGGAGTCCATCGAAGAGGTTTCCCGCCCGGTCTATTTGGTTCCACCCGATGTCGTCGCAGTCTCATTTTGGAAAGGCATCACCGCCGGAAAACCCGAGGAAGGCGATGCAAACGCCGAGCGCAAATCTCTGCTCCAGCGCTACGGTGAATCATGGCGCACCATCGTTCTCGGATTTCTCCTGGCCATCCTCGTCGCTATTCCCATCGGCGTCCTGGCAGGCACTTTCGATCTGGTTTCAAAACTCGTCGAACCCTTCGTCAATTTCTTCAGTTACATGCCTGCCCCGGCTTTCGGAGTGGTGCTCATGGCGATCTTCGGCCTCGATCTGGGTCCGAAAATCATGCTCGTTTTTCTCGGCACCCTGCCCTCCGCGATTCTCACTATTTCCAAAACCACCCGCGGCCTGGACGGGTCGCTGCTAGAAGCCGCACAGACTCTCGGCGCCAACCAACGGCAGCTCATCACCACCGTCGTCCTCCCCGGCATCCTGCCGAACCTTTACAAGGATCTGCGCCTGCTTTTCGGCACCGCCTGGACTTGGCTTGTCATCGCGGAACTTCTCGGCTTCAAAAGCGGCCTCGCGGAAATCATCGATACTCACGGCCGCCGCTTCCAGTTCGACATTGTCTATCCGGCCATCCTCCTCATCGGTCTATCCGGATTTTTCATGGACCAGATTCTCGCTTACCTAGCCCGCTACTTCTTCCCTTGGGTTGACCAGCCAAAGCAAGGATTCTTCGGTCGGTTTTTCTCTGCCAGAAGCAGGATCCTCGGCCCATCGAGTCCCCCGGCAGCAGCCACTACCCTCGATTCTCCATGATTGCGAGCCTCTCCTACAAAGACCAGTCGCCTGGGGTGAAGGCTCGTTTCGACAAGCTCAAAGCTCGCCCGAAACTATTGGAAATATCAGGTCTCTACAAACGCTTCCACTCGAAAGCCGGTGAAGTCGTCGCCCTGCAGGATATCAATCTAACTGTCCACCGTCGTGAGTTCATGTGCGTGCTCGGTCAGTCCGGTTGCGGAAAATCCACCCTCATCCGGATTCTAGCTGGCTTGGAAACTCCCAGCGCGGGGCAAGTTCTCGTCGATGGAAATCCGGTCATCGGTCCCGGTCGCGACCGGGGCATGGTTTTCCAAAGCTACACCCTGTTTCCGTGGCTTACCGTAAAACAGAACGTCATGTATGGCCCGCGCATGGCGGGGAAAAGCGATTTCACCAATCAGTCCGAAGCCCGCCAGTGGCTCGCGCTCGTCGGCTTGGACAAGTTCGAGGAGTCCTATCCGCACCAACTGAGCGGCGGCATGAAGCAGCGTGCCGCCATCGCCCGTGCCCTTGCCAACGAGCCGCGCATTCTGCTGATGGACGAACCGTTCGGTGCGCTTGATCCGCAGACCCGCCAGCAGATGCAGGCTTACCTGCTCCAGATTTGGAAAAACGTCGACATCACCATCTTTTTCATCACCCACGATCTCGATGAGGCGATTTTTCTATCCGATCGCATCCTCGTGCTTGATCCCCGGCCTGGCCGCATTCGCGAAATCGTCGAGGTCCCCGTTCCCCGCCCGCGCGATCACGAGCAGATTCGGAGCCCGGAATTCCTCGCCACCAAAAGCCATCTCGAAACCATTATTCACCCGGAAGACTCACATGCGAAACCATCATTCGACAAATTACCGATTGGCCGGATGACCGATGTGAACGACAGCGTCGAGTGAAATTTGTAGTATGAGGAATAGTATTTTAAATCATACTTTTTTCTAGAAATGCTTATACTTATGGGATTCCCGCCGCTATATCAAACCCATGGCAACCACCCGCACCAAGTCAGAAACCACCGCGCACCGTATGACGATTTCGATACCGGATGCCTTGCACAGGCAGTTCGAGCAACTCATGACCGAACGCGGTTTTGTCAACCGTTCTCAAGCCGTCGCTGAGGTGCTCACCCAGCACATCGCCGATTACTACAGTCTCAAAGGCAACACCTTGATGGCCGGAACCATCACTCTGTTTTACGATCACAAACGATCGGGCATCAAGCAACAGATCTCGGACATCCAGCACGAACATATCCGCGAAGTGATCAGCTCGCTGCATGTCCTTTTACAAAACACCTGCACCATGGAAGTCATCCTCGTCCAAGGCCCGGCCAAACGGCTCCGACAGATTGCTAACCGTCTGTTAGCAGTCAGAGGGGTGATGGCTGGCAGACTCAATCTCACCCGCACCCTCATGCCTCAGATCCAGACCGAAGCGGATGAGGAGGATACCCGCGACTGAAACTCAGCTTTGTTCCGCCATGACTCCCATTCTCTCCAAAACCCTCTACGGTGCCGGCATGTGGTCCGCCATCATCTCCCGTGGCAAGCGCCTCCGCCTAACCGACATTAACGGCGGAGCGAATGTCAGCATGCTGCTATACAACGCGCTCGAACGTCAGGAACGCTACAACATGCCTGACACGCTCAAAGGGCAACATATCTTTTTCCTGCGCGCACCCTACTGCCTGCACTCGGACATGGGCCGCTTGTTAGCCTCCATCACGGCGGACAGCGTCGGTTGGCACGATACGGTCTGTGGTCATTCCGATGCCGCCCGAGTCCTTGCGAAATATGGGAAATCCGACTATCAGAATGCACGCAACGATTGGCACCGCAACGGTCGAGATTGCTTTCTGATCGAACTCGCCAAGTGGGGACTCGGCAAAAAAGACTTCGTCCCGAACCTCAATTTTTTCAGCAAGGTCGTCGCGGATGAAACGGGGAAACTTTCCTTTGTTTCCGAAAATTCAAAACAGGGAGATTCGATAGAACTTCGTTTTGAAATCGATACACTCGTCGTGCTCAACACCTGCCAGCACCCGCTCGACCCGGATCCGGTCTATCGCCAACAGCCCGTGAAACTGGAAGTATTAACCGGCGAGCTTCCTACCCCGGATGACCCATCATTTGTCATTCGCCCGGAAAATTTCCGCGCTTGGGAGAACAATGAAGCCTATCACTCGCTCCGATTCTAACTGACATGACCGCTAGCACGCTCCAACCCGAGTCCGCCGCCTTCCGCGAGGTCATTCCCGCGGGTGATTGGTGGATTCATGAAATCAAACAAGGCCAGACCCTGCGCATCCTCGACCTCGAAGGAAACCAAGCGGCTGACACGCTATTCTTCAGCGCCGCCGATCCAACCGAACGCTACAGCGCGGACCGCACCATCCAGGAACAATCAGCGCTTTATCTAACGACTGGCACCAAGCTCATGAGCACCGAAGGCAACCCCCTTCTCACCATCACCGCCGACACCTGCGGTCGTCACGATACGCTCGGCGGAGCCTGCTCCCGTGAATCCAACACCATGCGCTATGCCCACGACAAGGAATGCATGCACGCCTGCCGCGATATTTTCATTCGTGGCGCGCAGGAATGGGACATCGAACTGACGAAACGCGACATCGGCCCTAACATCAATTTTTTCATGAACGTCCCTGTCTCCCCTGACGGCGGACTCACCTTCGCCGATGGCATTTCCGCACCCGGAAGATATGTGGAAATGCGGGCTGAAATGGATGTCGTCTGTCTCATCTCAAACTGTCCCCAACTCAACAATCCTTGCAACGGTTGGAATCCAACGCCCGTGGAGGTTTTAATTTTCTAGCAACAAACTGCGAAATTTAATTCGCGGTCCATTATCATAATGAAAATCCTCATCGCAAACCGAGGCGAGATCGCCGCCCGCGCCATCCGCACTTTCAAAAAACTCGGCTACAAAAGCATCGCCGTCTATTCCGATCCCGACTCCGGCGCACCGCACGTCGATCTAGCGGATGAAGCCCATCGTCTCGGACCCGGTCCGGTTTCTGAAAGTTATCTGCTCAAGGATAAATTGTTAGCCATCGCTCGTGTATCCAGAGCGATGGCGGTATTTCCCGGTTATGGCTTGCTCAGTGAAAACACCGACTTCGCCCGCATGTGCGAAACTGCTGGTGTTAGATGGATGGGACCGACGCCGGAACAAATCATCGCCTTCGGCCTGAAACACGAAGCCCGCCGCCTCGCCGGAGAAGCGGGCGTGCCATTAGTTCCTGGTACCGGACTGTTGGAGAATGCCGACGCGGCGGTCATCGCAGCGAAGGAAATCGGCTATCCCGTCATGCTGAAGAGCACGGCGGGCGGCGGCGGCATCGGGATGAAAGTTTGCCGCGATGAGGCGGAATTGCAACGTGAGTATGAAAGCGTGGTGAGGTTGAGCGAGCGGAGTTTCGGCTCCGGCAGTGTGTTCATCGAGCGCTTCATCCAACGTGGCCGACATGTGGAAGTGCAGATCTTTGGCGATGGCAAAGGCCGGGTGCTGGCTCTTGGCGAACGCGATTGCTCGGTCCAGCGCCGCAATCAGAAAGTCTTCGAGGAAACCCCGGCACCCGGTCTATCAGACAAAACCCGTGCCGCTCTGCATGAGGCTGCGGTGAAACTCGGAGAAAGTGTTAGTTACCGCTCCGCCGGCACCGTGGAGTTTATCTACGATGCAGATCGAGATGACTTCTTTTTCCTCGAAGTGAACACGCGTCTGCAAGTCGAGCACGGTATTACGGAACTCGTCACCGGCATCGACATCGTGGAATGGATGGTCCGGCTCGCGCTTGAAGAAAATTGGGAAATGCCAGCCAGCGCACCGGAACCCAAAGGCTGCGCCATCCAAGCCCGCGTCTATGCGGAAGATCCGAATCACAATTTCCGCCCGAGCTGCGGCTTGCTAACCGAAGCATGTTTCCCCGAGTGGACGCGCTGCGATGGCTGGATCGCGCCGGGCACCGAGGTCAGTCCGTTTTATGATCCGCTGTTAGCCAAAGTGATGGTGCTGGCGGATGACCGCGCTGCCGCAGTTGCGAAGATCGAGAAGGCACTGGAAGAAACCAAGATTTCAGGAATCGAAACAAATCTCCGTTACCTGCGCGACATCACCCGCTGGGAGCCGTATCTCATGGGCGGCGTGGCGATGCGGGATATGGCGGAGTTTTGCTACACACCTAACACCATCGACGTGATGACCGCTGGAACGATGACGACGGTGCAGGATTGGCCGGGGCGTATTGGTTACTGGGAAGTTGGCGTGCCGCCGTGCGGGCCGTTCGATTCCCTATCACTTCGCCTCGCCAACCGCATGGTAGCGAATCCGGAAGGAGCGCCGGGATTGGAAATCACCATGACCGGGCCGACGCTGCGATTTAACCATGCAACAACCATCGCCATCGTGGGTGCCAGTGCGCTGGTGATGAAGAATGGTGAGCCGGTAGCAATGAATAGCCGCATTGAAATTACGGCAGGTGATTTGTTGAAGATCGGCAGATTCGAAGGCAGCGGATCACGTGCCTATCTGGCGGTGTCAGGTGGGATCGAATCCCCCGAGTATATGGGCAGTTGCTCGACGTTCACGCTTGGAAGATTCGGCGGCCCCTTTGGCAGAGCCTTACTGCCCGGAGATGTGCTAGGGATGGGAAGAGGACCCGTCAGCTCAAGTAGCAGGAAGGAGTGTTCCCTGCCCATGAGTCACGAATGGAAAATCGCTGTCCTCTACGGCCCTCACGGCTCTCCCGACTTTTTCTTGGATGAAGACATCGACACCTTCTTCGCCACAAAATGGGAGGTTCATTACAACTCCGCCAGAACCGGCGTCCGTCTGATAGGCCCGAAGCCGAAATGGGCGCGCACCGACGGCGGCGAGGCGGGACTGCATCCGTCCAATTTGCACGACAACGCCTATGCCATCGGCGCGGTGGATTTCACCGGAGACATGCCCGTCATTCTCGGGCCCGACGGCCCAAGTCTCGGCGGCTTCGTTTGTCCGGTCGTGGTCGTGGATGCGGAGTTATGGAAACTCGGTCAACTACGGCCAGGCGATCACATTGAGTTTGTGCCAGTGGATGAAGCCTGGGCACGCGACCGCCAGATCGAAATCTCACAATTTCTAGCAGGCGAACTTCCAGTGCTCTCCGATCCACTAAAAACTGAACGCGGTACCTGCTTCATCGACTCGTTCGGTGTGGGCGATGATGCCATAGTCGTCCGTCGCGCGGGCGACCGCTATTTCCTCATCGAATTCGGCCCGCACCATCTCGATTTGAAGTTGCGGTTCAAGGTTCATGTTGTTCACGAGTGGTTGAAGGAACATGGGATTCCCGGCATCATCGACCTGACACCCGGCATTCGCTCGCTGCAAGTTCACTTTGATCCTGGTGTGATCGGGCGCGGCGATTTGTGGGGAAAAATTCGCGCGGGAATCACTTCGCTGCCGCCGTTAGATCAGATCGAAGTGCCCACCCGCGTCGTTCACCTGCCGCTGAGTTGGGACGACCCGAGCACGCAGGAAGCCATCCGCCGCTATATGCAGAGCGTGCGGCCTGACGCGCCGTGGTGCCCTAGCAATCTGGAATTCATCCGGCGCATTAACGGGCTGAGTTCCATCGCCGAGGTCTATCAGATATTCTTCGCCGCCTCGTATCTGGTGATGGGCTTGGGCGATGTCTATTTAGGCGCGCCGGTAGCGACTCCTCTCGATCCGCGGCACCGGATGGTCACGACCAAATACAATCCAGCACGAACCTGGACACCGGAAAACGCGGTCGGAATCGGCGGGGCATATCTCTGCATTTACGGCATGGAAGGCCCAGGCGGCTATCAGTTCACCGGACGGACGATTCCCGTTTGGAACCGTTGGCGGAAGACCGAGGATTTCCAGAATCCATGGCTGCTGCGGTTCTTTGACCAGCTTCGATTCTATCCGGTGAGCGCGGAGGAATTGCTCCGTTTGCGTGAGGAAGTCCCGCGTGGACGACACAAGCTGGAGATCGAGGAGCAAATCTTCCGTTACGCCGACTATCAGAAATTTCTATCGGAAAACGCCACCGGGATCGACGCCTTCCAAACCCGGCAACGCGCCGCCTTTGAGGCTGAAAGAAAACGCTGGGAGGAAGCCGATTTGTCGATGGATGCACCGCCGGAAGTCATGGCCGAGGTGGATGAAATTGTGATCCCCGACGGTTGCACGACGCTGGACAGCCCGGTGACCGGCAGTGTTTGGAAAATCGAAGTGACGGCTGGCATGAGGATCGCACAGGGAGCCACGGCGCTGATTCTGGAAGCGATGAAAATGGAAGTCTCAGTCGATGCGGATGACGAGATCGAAATTGTCGAAATACTTGTGGCCGAAGGCGCGAGTGTCAGGGCGGGTCAAACGTTGGTCATTGTGAAATCACAATCCTGATGCTGGCTAAACCAAAAACTGGGGAGCGTGAATTATTTCACCAGAATTTCGCGAGGAATGAATTCCGCGCTCCAATTGTGTAGTCCCCATGAAAATCCACGACCTCAAATCCCGCTACGCCGACGGCTTCACTCCGTCCAAACTCGTCGATGAACTTTACCAAAAAATCATCGATTGGAATGATCCCGCGATGTTCATTCATCTGCCCGAGAAACCTGAACTTCTAACTCTAGCAGCCGCCGTGGAAGCAATGCCGCGCGACCTGCCACTTTGGGGAATCCCGTTCGTGGTGAAGGATAACATCGACGTGCAAAATTGGCCGACGACGGCGGCTTGCCCGGAGTATTCATTTATCGCGGAAATGGATGCGGAGGTTGTCCGGTTATTGCGTGCGGCAGGGGCGATTCCAATTGCGAAGGGAAATCTCGACCAATTCGCCACCGGCCTCGTCGGCACCCGCTCACCCTATGGCGTGCCGCGAAATGCCATCGCCGCTGAGTTTCTACCGGGTGGTTCGAGTTCCGGCAGCGCATCGGCCGTCGCCGCCGAGTTATGTGTATTTTCGTTAGGTAGCGATACGGCGGGTTCTGGTAGAGTGCCAGCGGCGTTCCAGGAATTGATTGGCTGGAAACCGACCCGTGGGTTGTTGAGCAACCGGGGCCTGGTGCCCGCGTGTCGGTCATTGGATTGTATTTCCGTGTTCACTAACAGTGCCGCGGACGCCCTGCTGATCTCACAGGTGGTCGGAATTTACGATGCGACAGATATTTTCTCACGCAATGTGACGCCCATTGGCGAGATCGGAAGCTGTTTCCGTTTCGGCGTCCCGAAGTCACTTGATTTTGCTGACGACCCCGATACACCCGGACTCTATGCGGCAGCGGTGGAGCAGATGAAAGCGCTTGGTGGCAGGCCGGTGATGATCGACCTAACACCATTCACGGAAGCGGCGAAACTCCTCTACGAAGGACCATGGGTGGCCGAGCGTTGGGCGGCGGTTGGCGACTTCGTGGAAAAAAATCCCGATGCCGTGTTTCCAGTGACCCGCAAGATTTTGGAAGGATCGAAAGGTTGGGACGCGACATCGTCATTTAAGGCGCAATACAAGCTGCGGGAATTCGCGCGGGAGGCGGAAGGCATTTGGGGAAACATCGATGTGCTGCTGCTGCCGACTACGCCGAGGCTCTACACTGTCGCGGAAAATCTAGCGGATCCATTTGTCACGAATGCAGTACTTGGACGTTATACCAATTTCATGAACCTGCTGGATCTATCCGCCGTTGCGATGCCAGCCGGACGGGCGAGGTCCGGGCGCGCGCCCTGGGGCGTGACACTGGCGGCTCCTGCCGGATGGGATGTGGCATTGATAGAACTGGCCGGGAGATATTGCGGCGAGCCGATCAACAGTCACAGACAGGCGTCACAGAGGATTCCGTTACTCGTCTGCGGTGCGCATCTGGAGGGACTCGCCTTGCACTGGCAACTCGTGGAGCGCGGCGCGGTGTTGCGTGAAAAAACCCGGACAGCTCCCGTTTATCGAATGTATGCGATGCCGGCCAATGGCTCGCTCCCACCCCGCCCGGCCTTGATCCGGGACGATGCGAATGGCGCGGCAATCACCGTGGAAGTCTGGGAATTGGAGCGTGCGGCGTTTGGCGATTTCGTGGCAGAAATTCCCGGTCCGTTAGGCATTGGCAAAGTCTTGCTAGAAAGCGGCAAGGAAGTCCCCGGCTTCA
This sequence comes from Akkermansiaceae bacterium, assembly GCA_025354565.1. Lineage (GTDB taxonomy): Bacteria > Verrucomicrobiota > Verrucomicrobiia > Verrucomicrobiales > Akkermansiaceae > Luteolibacter. The sequence continues at coordinate 32,653 of JANXMQ010000233.1, read as the reverse complement.
TCGCCGAGCCGAGAGCGACCGTTGGTGCTGAAGAAATCACTGGATATGGCGGCTGGCGGGAATGGCTGCCCGAGAAGTAATAAACCGCAAGCCGGAAAAACCAGCTTACGGTCATTGAGGGTTGCAAGAGCGAGATCTAACTAAACTCAGTTAGCGGGAGGAGGACCGCCCGGGACTTTGCCGTCCGGTTTACCTTGGCCTTCTGGTTTGCCATGGCCTCCTGGTCCCCACGGTCCATGGCCGAACATTGGTGGAATTTTCTCACCTGCCGCCCGAGCAGCCTGAATTTCTTCGGGGTCGAGTTTGCCGTTTTTGTTGGCATCATATTTATCGAGGAGGGCCTTGTGTCTGGCTTCAATTTCGGTCTGCATCGCCTGGCGCTCGGCTTCGTCAAGCTTGCCATCACCATTGGTGTCGAATTTCTTGAGCATTTCGGCCTTAATGGCTACGTACATTGCCTTGCGCTCGGTTTCGTCGAGCTTGCCGTCGCCGTTGGTGTCAAATTTCTTCAGAACTTCTGGTGGCACCTCGTGGCCCGTTCCCGGACCGTCGGGACGTTTTGGCTTATCTGCGGCAGAGGCGAATGAACAGGTGCCGATCAGGGCTACCAGCGTAAGTAGATTTGCGGTTTTCATGGTGATTTTCGATTGGAGTTTGGTGGCTGTTTTAGAGCCAAGTCCGGAAATCAAACCGTGCTTGGTGAAAAAGGTTGCGCGGCTTTGGTTGGAATGAGTTGCCACGGGTGCAAGACCGGTCTTGGATTCCGCAGGAAATGGCCGATAACCCAACGCCTCCGATGCAATCAAAAGTGCTGGTCTTCGCGCGACGCAGCGCCAGTACGCTATCTTTGTGGGTTTTGGTGTCGTCGATTTTCGTCGGCGGGCGCGCTTGGGCAGTGCTTGGCCTGATCGGGCTGCTGGCGATGATCGCGACCTACGAGTATTTCAAAATGCTGCGAGCGGCGGCTATCAAATGCTTTCCGCGCTTCGGCATCTTGTTAGCCGCCGTTTACTGTGGCGGACTTTACTGGCATTTCTTGCACGGCGGGAGAGTTGTGCCGCTGGACGCGGATGCGCTTGCGATCTTCGTCGCGGTAGCGGTGCCGTTCAGCCTGCAACTCCGTTTTCCGATCCGTGGTATCGAGGGCCTGTTAGCGGTGGCGGCGAATCTGCTAGGCTTTGTTTACATCGCGTTTCTGTTCAATTTCGCGGCGCGGGTCACCTTCATCGCACCGGGGACGGAGGTGCTGCCCTTGGTTGGTAGTTCGGGAAAATGTCTGCTGCTATGGCTGCTGGCGGTGACGAAATTTACGGACATGGGAGCCTACATCGTCGGCTCAATGATCGGTCGCCACAAGATGATCCCACATGTGAGTCCGGGGAAAACGTGGGAAGGCTTCGGCGGGGCGCTGCTCTTCTCGCAGCTCGCGGCCTGCGGGGTGTATGCGTTGTTTCCCCAGCAACTCGGATTTTTCAAGGAGTGGGGGCACGTGATTTTTCTTGGTTTTCTGTTAGCTATTCTAGCCGTCATCGGCGACCTCGCGGAAAGCGTCCTCAAGCGCGCTATCAACGCTAAGGACTCGGGGAAAATGCTCCCAGGCATCGGTGGCTCACTGGACCTCATCGACAGCATTTGCTTCACCGCTCCCGCCCTTTATTTCTATCTGAAATGGGTCATCCTGCCCTAACATGAATGCCCCGCTCCGCAAACGCGTCGTCTTGTTAGGCTCCACCGGCTCCATCGGCTGTTCCACCCTTAAGGTCGCCAGCGAACTGCCGGATGAGATCGAAATCATCGCCCTCGCCGCCTGCGGTAATATCGACAAACTCGCCGCCCAAGCCCGCGCGACGGGCGTCCGCCATGTCGCGCTTTACGACGCCACCAAGGAAGCGAAACTCCGCGCCCTGCTGCCCACCGGAGTGAAAATCCACCTCGGCGCAGAGGGCCTGCTAGAACTCGCCACTCTAGCTGCGGCGGACATCGTGCTCATCGCCATCGTCGGCACCGCTGGCCTCCATCCCGCGCTGGCCGCCATCGAGGCCGGCAAGGATCTCGCCATCGCCTCCAAGGAAATCCTCGTCATGGCCGGGGAAATCATCACGACCGCCGCTCGCAGACGCGGGGTGAAACTCCTACCCGTCGATAGCGAGCACAACGCGATTTTCCAATGCCTCGATGGTCACTGCGGCGGTGTGGATGAAGTGACCCGACTGATTCTAACGGCATCCGGTGGCCCGTTTCGCACCTTGCCAGCCGACCAAATCCCCCACGTCACCCTCGCCCAAGCGCTCAAGCATCCGACTTGGGAGATGGGGCCGAAAATCACCATCGACTCCGCGACGCTGTTCAACAAGGGCCTTGAAATGATCGAAGCCCGCTGGCTATTCGGCATCGGCATGGAACGCATCGATGTCGTCGTCCACCCGCAGAGCATCATCCACTCGATGGTCGAGTTCAGCGATGGCTCGGTGCTCGCCCAACTCAGCCGGACGGACATGTGTTTTCCGATCCAATATGCCCTCACCTGGCCGCGCCGGGTGAAAGGTGGCCTGCGCCCGCTGGACTTCCCCGCACTCGCGAAATTGGAATTCGAGGCCCCGCGGCGTGCCGATTTCCCCGCCCTCGACCTCGCCCGCCGCGCTGGACTCGCCGGTGGCACGCTGCCCGCCGTTTACAATGCAGCTAACGAAGTCGCCGTTGATGCCTTCCGTGCTGGGAAAATTTCCTTCCCCGGCATCTGGCAATGCGTCGCCGCCGCGATGGACGCCCACCCGCTCCAACCCTCGTCCACCCTCGAGTCCGTGGTTGCGGCGGACCGCCAAGCACGCGATACTGCCGCCGCCTTCGTCGCCTAAAATTTCCCGCCATGCACCGCTTGCGTTATCTAACACTCTTGATTTTCCCGCTGCTGTTTTCCCCTGCTGGAGCCGCTCCCGCCGATGCCCAACGCATCGAGAAAGCCTATCAATCCGCGATGGAAAAATGGACCACGGAGCTGGACGCCGCCGTCATCCCGGATGCCCGCGCCAAAGCCTGGAGCAACCGTCCCGATGCCACGCCCTATGCCCGGGAAATTTGGGCCACCATCGGCCAAGCGCTCGATCAGGAATGGACGCTGGAACCCGCCGCTTGGTTCCTGCGCACCACGCCGGGCCTCCTCGCCTCCAATCCCAACGGCGGCACCACACCCATTTTCGCTCAGGAAAACGACGCCATCCGCAAGGCCATCGAAGCCCACCACATGAGCAGTCCCAAGCTGATCCCGGTTTGCGCCGCCCTCGCCGCCAGCCCGGACCCGCGCTCACTCGCCTTGCTAGAAAAAATCCAAGCCACCCACCCCGATCCCAAGACCCAGGGCGTCGCCGCGCTCGCCGCTGCCATGCAACTCAAGACTCTCGGCGATGAGGGCGAGATCATGCGCAGGCGCCTCACCAGCCTCCGCAAGGCTATCATCCAAAGTTCCGATGTCGAACTCGAAGGCACCACGGTCGCCAAGCTCGCAGAGGACGAACTTTACATCATCCGTTACCTCACCAAGGGCCGCATCGCTCCGGATCTCGTCGGCGTGGATTCGGCAAACCGCCCGCTCTCGTTAGATTCTAACAAAGGTAAAGTCATCATCCTTCTCTTCTGGAACAGCAACGTCCCGGATGCCAAGCGTGTGGTGGAAATCACCACCGCGCTGGAAACCAAATTCAAAGGCAAGCCCCTCGCCATCATGGGCGTCAACAATGACACCACCGAAAAGCTCCGCATGCTCCAAGCCGATGGAACGGTGCCGTGGACGAATTTCTCCGACCCGGAAAACAAACTCGCCAAGGAATACCGCGTCGCCATCTGGCCCTTGGTTTACGTCTTCGATGGCGAGCGGAAAATCCACTACACGGGCGCACCCGGCTCCTTCGCCGAGTTCACCGCCGATGCGCTTCTATCCGAAGCGAAATGAGCAGTGGGAGGGAAAATGGCAGTTTCAAAACGGTTCATCCTCACCCCACGGATCTGAATTCCCCACCTTCCATTCCTCAACCATTTCCGCCGGAAAATCTTCGAGAAATCTCGACGGTCGGCAGATGATGTCGCCGCTGTAAGACTTCGGGTTCATCATCGGATAAGTTAAATAAAGATCGTCCTTGGCCCGAGTGATGGCGACATAGAATAGCCGGCGTTCTTCTTCCAACATCGGCTGATCATCCGCTTCAAGGATGCGGCCGTTAGGGAATTGGCCGTCCACTAGCCAAATGAGGAAGACGACCTGCCATTCAAGACCCTTTGCCTGATGGATCGAGGAGAGAGTGACTTTTTCATCGTCGGCCTCGCGCTTGTCGCCAGTCGGCTCACCATCCACCGAACTCATGAGCGAGAGCTGGGCGAGAAATTCCAAAATGTCATCAAAGCTGCCACCGTATTGCGAGAGCTGCTCGATGTCGCCACGGCGGTTCTCAAAATTTTCAAAACTCGCTTTCAAATACTCATCATAAACGCCTTCCAGAATACTGAAAATCATATCTGACGGGCTCGCGAATTTTGCACCTGGCGTGAGTTCGTCCAAAGTATAACATAACTGTTCCCAGTGTTTCACCGCCTTCTTCGGCACCTTGAATTTCAGTAATAAATCCGACCACTTCGGCGGCAGTTCCTCCTGGTTCGCCCAACCACTTTTCAACCACTCGTTCCAGAGTTTCTGCGCCGCGATCGGGCCACAGCCGGGCAGCAGATTCACCATCCGCAAGAAGCTCACCTCGTCCCGCCGGTTCACCACGAAACGCATGAAGGCGGCGATGTCCTTGATGTGCGCCTGTTCGAAAAACCGCAGTCCGCTGGTGATGGCGAAGGGGATTCCGCGCACGGTCAACTCCATCTGGATTTCCAAACTCTGGAAATGCGCCCGATAGAGCACCGCCATTTCCCCCAACGGAATCCCCTCTTCCCGCAGTTCCAACATCCGCTGCGCAACGAAGGCCGCCTGGCTGCGTGGATCGTCCAATGCCACCAACGCAGGTTTCACGCCGAGGCCCGTGCGCGAAGCTTGCAGGTCTTTCTCGAAGCGCCCGGAATTCGCCCGAATCGCGGCATTGGATAGATCGAGGATTTCCGGGACACTGCGGTAGTTGGTCTCAATGGTGAATACCTTGGAACCCTTGTAGCGCTTGGGAAAACTGAGGATGTGATCCATGTCCGCACCGCGCCAGGAGTAGATGGATTGCGCGTCATCCCCCACGGCCATCAGGCTATTGGACTCACCGGCTAACAGGTCGATCATGCGGCCTTGCACGGAGTTCGTGTCCTGATACTCGTCCACTAGGATGTGGCGGAATTTTTGCTGATAGAGTTCCAGCACATCGGGCCGCTCCTCGAACAATTTCACGACCATGCACAGCAGGTCATCGAAATCCATCGAGTTGGTTGCCAATTTCTTGGCGATGTATCCCGTGCGGACGAGTTCGATTTTATCCAACCAATCGTAAAAGTGATCGTATCTCGCGCCGATGACATCGGCCAAGGTCGCGCCGGTGTTTTCGATTAGGCTGAACATCGAGGCCAGTACGTCGGCCTTGGGAAAACGGCGTTCCTTGGTGTCGATGTCGCAGTTGGCGATGACCGCAGAGAGCAGGGATTTCTGATCATCGCGATCTAGGATGGAAAACGAACGGGTGAATCCGAGATCCTCCGCATGTCGGCGCAGAATGCGGCTGCCAATGGAGTGGAAGGTCCCGGCCCACAGGTCCGAGGTGTCGTGCGGGACCAATTCGCGCACCCGCCCGGTCATTTCGCGGGCAGCCTTGTTAGTAAAGGTAAGCAGCAGGATTTGCTTCGATTCGATCCCATGGTCCAGCAGCCAAGCCACGCGATACGTCAGCGTCCGGGTCTTCCCGGAACCCGCACCCGCAATGACCAGCGCCTTCCCCGGCGGTGAGGAAACCGCCTCGTATTGCTCCGCATTCAGCGCCGCCACGTAGTCGATGCCAGATGCCGATGCCGCTTGCGGGCGATGAAGGGTGTATTGACGAGCCATGAACGGCGGGAGATTGGCACCGGAGTGAGAGCGGGGCAATACTCTTGAGAAAGTGTTGGGCGATCTGTAGCCGAAAATTGCAAGAGCAACTCATCCGTTAATCCTCAGTGACTTTCAGATCGATCCAGCACCGACAGCGGTCACAAATGAGAATTAATGCCTTACCTCTTGTGGCAACGTAGCATATTTTCCGAATCATCATTCGCTGATGACATCTCAGTGAGGGCCAATCTACAGGGAAATGTGATAGGCATGTAGCGCACCCATCTAGGCCGAATTTCTTCTTCCGCATCTCAAAATCCGCTTAGCGGCTTGCCCCCGCCGTGGATTACCGATTGATTCCCCGCATGTTGCGCCGTTGGGCCGTTCCTTTGATCCTTGGCGTCTCCATTCTGGCGGCGGCCTGCGGCTTACTGCGGCTGCGCTTCGACACAGACATCCTCTCGATGATGCCTGCGGACCTGCCGGAGGTGAAGGGGCTGAAGGCGTTCCATCAGGCATTTTCCCGCGATAACGAACTCATTATGCTCATCGAAGGCGGTGAAGCGAACGAGGGGGCCATGCCAGCCGCCGCAGAGTCGCTGGCAAAACACCTGGAGGCCGATGGCGTGGTGAAACGCGCACGCTGGAAACCGCGCTGGAATGACGAACCGGAAGGCATCGCCGAGCTGCTCGCCTATCTCTGGCTGAATGGCGATCCCGCCGCCACCCACGCGCTTGCGGCGCGTCTCGCACCGGCAAATTCCGAGGCCACCGTGAAGGCGTCGTTAGAAAAAATCGGCACGGCGATGGAGGGCCTGTCGATGGTGATGCTGGCCCACGATCCATTCGGTTTTCTCGACCATCCCGCTGTCACTCAGCTCACTTCCTCCGAGCAAGGCGGCGAAGCCTTTGAGAGTCCCGACGGTCGTTCGCACCTCCTCTTCGCGGAGGCACCGGGCGAGGTCAAAGGCTACCGCGCCGCCGATGCGTGGTTGCAAAAAATCCGCGCCTCCATCGCCACTTGGCAGACCGGCGATGGCAAGGGCATGTCCGTCAGACTGACTGGCGAACCCGCGTTTTCCTCGGAAATCGGCATGGCCATGGAATATGATTTGAGCGGCTCCATCGCTCTAACACTTTGCCTGATCGGGATTCTCTTCTGGTGGATGCAGCGGCGGTTTAGCCTGCTGTTAGGGCTGGTGGGAGTGCTCATTCTCGTCTTCGCGGTGGCCATGGGCATCGCCGGTTGGCTGTATGGCGAGCTGAGTATCATGGCCCTGAGTTCCATCGAAATCCTCATCGGCCTGGCCGTCGATTACGGGTTGGTGATTTGTCAGGAAGCGAAACTCGCCGGCCACGACAAGCACGAGTTGCGGAAATCCTCCGGCCCGCCCGTGCTGTGCGGGGCGATCACGACGACCGTGGTGTTCATGGCGCTCAACCTCGGTGGACTGCCCGGCATGGCGCAGTTGGGCACCATCGTCGCGATCGGCCTGGCGGCGGCGGGCGTGCTGATGCTGGTGATCTATCTGCCCTTCGTCGCGAAGTTCGGCGTGGCTCGCGCACCTGCCACCGGGACCGGAAAATTTCTCCCACGTCACAAATTGGCCTGGCTCATCACCGGCGCGCTGACCCTGGCAGCCATCGCCGTTCTGCTCATCCATGGCATGCCCGGTGCCGAGTTCGACTCGAAGATCATGCGCCCGCGCCACAGCAATGCGATGGATTCCTTCGAGCGCATCCAACAGGATTTCCCTAACTGGAGCGGCACATCCCTCGGCCTCGTGGTGGAGGCGGACAGCGATGCGGAAATGCTCAAGCGCATCTCCGAGGCTCACCGGCGGGTTTCTAACATGGAAACATCCGGCATCATCACCCAGGGCAAGCTCGCCGCAGGTTGGTGGCCGGATACCGCCCACCAAGCCACCAACCGCCCGCTGTTAGCCACGCTCGCCAAGGACCGCGAGCGCTTGCTTCATGAGGCTGATGTCGCTGGCTTCACGCCGGAAGGGCTGGCCCTCGGCAAGTCCGTGCTGGATGCCATGGTCAGGCAAGCCGCCGACAGCGGTCTTGCTTTCCCGAAATCCGAATCCGCCCGCGAGGTGATGCGGTTGTTTCTATCCCGCAAGGAAAACGGCGGCGGCTACCTGCTAGGAAACATCGAGCCCGCCCCCGGCATCGACCCCGCTGGGAAAGACTACGAGACCCTCCGCGCCATCACCGGCGATGGCATCTGGCTGAGCGGTTGGGCCTTGTTCAAACCCGCCATCGCGAGCCTCGTCAGCAAAGACATGACCCGCATGTTAGTCCCCATGTTCATCCTGCTCGTCGGAATGATGCTCGTCATTTTCCGCCGCCTCAGCGATGTCGCCTTGGCCTTGTTTGCCATGGTTATCTGCACGCTGCTGCTGCTGGCCATCATGAGTCTGACCGGGCTGACATGGAACTTCGTCAATCTCATGGCCACCCCGCTACTGTTAGGCACCGGGATCGACTACGCCATCCACGTCACCCTCAGCCTCCGCCGCACCCATGGCGACTATCAGGAACTCTGGCAAGGCACCGGCAAGGCCCTACTTTTCTGCGGCGTGTCCAATGTCATCGGCTTCGGCTCGTTGGTGTTTTCATCCAGCGATGCCTTGGTGAGTTTGGGCATCGTCTCCGTCATCGGCATCATCCTAAGTATGGCAATTTCCCTCTTCCTGCTGCCAGGCTGGCGGACGCGGGAGGTCGAGTGAAATCCGCGAAATTAGCGATCACGGCACCGGCGGCGTGACCGCAACCTACGGCTTCGCATGAGTCGCGGCGCGGTCCACGATCACCCGTGCGGCGAAGTAGGCCTTGTAAAACTCCGGCTCCGTTGTTTTGAAGCGCGTCATCATCTTATCCAACTCGTTCCGGTAAATCCCCCGCTCGAAAGTGATCGCTTCCGCCAAGCTCATCGTGGCTACACGGCGCTTCACATTCGCATCGCGCGGACTGGTTTTCATGCCTTCGAATTTTGTGATCGCATCGTTCAACGCCGTTAGATCCGCCGTCGTGATCTTGTAATCCGCGTCCAATACCACCGCATTGTCAGCCGCCGCCCCTGCCACACCTTTTGCAAAAACCACTATCTCGCTGTCCCCCAGTCGGTCCGCAGCGGATTTACTGATCTCCACCTTCGCGCCTAGCAAGTGATCCTGAGTTTTCGCCGACAAGGCGGAGAGTTGATCGGCCACATGCAGCATCGCGACTTCGAGTTCCTGCTTAACCGCCGCTTTTTCCGCAGCGTCCCCCGTGGGGACTTGCTCGCCAGTCTTCTCACGGATTGCCGCCGTCCCCGTCTTTGCCCGGGTAACTGCATCCACGAAGGCGGGGATGTTTTGCAACAAGGTTTCATGTTCGTCCAGTACTTCGTTCGTGGTTTCAAACATCGTCGTCGTATTGTCTTGCACCTGTGTCAGGGTGCCGATGATCCAAGCTGTTACTCTAGCGGATGCCAAGCAAATTTATCCGGGTGGCTCCCGCATCTTTCCGGGTTCTCGGAGACGGCATTGTAAGCCTCCCAGCCGCTTCCCGGAAAATCCTAGCATCCATTGCAAGCCCCCGAGCATCTTCCCGGCCAATCCGAGCACCCATTGGAAGCCCCCCGAGATTCCTCCCGGTAAACCCGAGCGCCCATTGTAAGCCACCCGAGATGCCTTCCGGCCAACCCGAGCACCATCCCGGACGATCCGAGCACACATTGTAAGCCCCCCGAAACTCTTTCCGGCTAACCCTAGCACCCATTGTAAGCCTCCCGAGATGCTTCCCGGCCAACCCGAGCAAGCTCCCAGAAGTGAAGAGCAGTCTCCACACTCCCCCGTCCCGCCATTGCCGATCTCAGATTATCATCAGAAAACCAAAGAGTTACGAACCCGCCTACACTCATTGCCCCGCAGTGGGGCCGCTCTTTTCTGCCCTCTCTCATCCAGCCCCCGGTGGTCACACAGTGAAATTAACGGGAGTTCGTCATTAGTGAAATTACAGGACTAAGGCCATTGAGCCACCTTCAAATCACATCTCGCAGGCTTCCCATACCTTGCAGGCATGGATAAGCGGTTTCCCATGACAGAAGGCATCTCCCCCTGTCATGAAAATTTCAGCTTGCTCATTCACCACCCAGCAATTGAAGTTTCCATTCACCCTCGTGGTAGCCCACCGGAGTACCGAGACTGATGCCGTCAGGCTCTACAATATAAAGTGGAAACAAAAATACCCCGGGTTGCTTGTCGTTGGTGGCCATACTAAGGACGCTGCCCATGCGGTAGTGCTTTCCGCCAAAAACTTTAACCAGTTCATCCAGATTAGTTCTCGCCAATTGTTTCTTACCCGCTTGGTCGGGGGCATACACCACATCAGCAATACTTGCCGGAGGCGATGCACGAATAGTATTCAACTTTTCAATGAACTCACCCAACTTGTTAAATACTGGCTGATTATCGATCACGAATTTGTAGGAGGCATAATAAGCATCCTCCAAGCGCTGTGATACGACGAGGCACTTTGAGCCATCGATATTTACCATCAAACCGAATTCAGTTTGCGCGTCTGCGCCGTAGCGTCCTTTACCGTCAAAATTTACGCTGCCGACAACGGGCATTTCAATACCAGCTACGATGATTTTTTGATTTATTTGAGTTGGCTTACCCAATACAAACGAATTCAAGTGGCCATACGTATTTTGAAGGTCATGGCTGATAAAGTTTTTCAACTCATCAGAGATTGCAGCATTTTGGAATGCCAACCCGAATTCTGAACCACCGGCTTTCAGCACTGCTGGATGCCCTACAGCTAAGAGTTCATTAGAAAGGTTCACAGCTTTGGTGCTTTCGACTCCATGAGTTTCGGAGGCGGATCCTTTATCAAATCTAACTTCAGGGCTTGCATCGCCTGCTGGTGCTGCCTTGCCACGAATAAGCAACCACGCGCCAATGCAAATTAAGATAATTAAAATAACTACAATTAGACGTTTCATGGGGTAGCACCAGGGGCGAGCTGTGGTTTATAGTTAGCAACTGCTGGTCTAACAATCATGTAAGCACTCAAAACTGCACCTTGATAAAGCATTGGGTTATCAAGATTAGAGAAAGTCGAATTTCCTTGGCATGGGTTGCCGTCGAGTTGCAACGCCCATATGAAAGGAATCACATCCGTCCCTATATGGGCTGGAACATTGGTTAAATTTGTTGGTGATGCAAAGTCTGCCGAACCAGCACCCACACCAGTAGTAATCAAATTGCCAGAAGCATCATAGCAAGCTTGATGGCCACTACCAGTGCTGGCGACCGCGTGCGACCGCATTTCAAATGCACTTCCAGGGTGATAAAATGAGTCAATGAGATGCGGCGGTTCCCAATAGTCGATAGAAGAAGGCTCGGGGTCACTATTGCCGGCACCAAGTTTATTGTAAACATTGGGAAGAGCGGGTAGCCAAAGAATGGTTGTTGCGAAGTTGGACGTATACCAAGATAAGAAATTGTCCGCCGTCGACTGCGGTATCATCGTAAAAATGATGCCGTCCGAATTGTCGTTGGTTGCTGCTATTTTTGCGTGTACAAACCTATGTATATTTTTATCCGCTAAGGGAATCCCCCCATAATCCAGATCGTGAGAAGTTTGATCTGTCCCATCAACCGACCATTTTACTTCTTTCTCAAGAATTTTTCTTGTCGCAGTATCATCTTGATCGACGAGAAAATCAATCATATTAAATTTATGAGACACATCTGCTATTATGGAGACGCATTTTTTCCAATCATTACTATAATATGCAGTATAACTAGGTAAGTACGGCAAATTTTTCTTATGCGCCATTCTTGTTCCGCCTATAGAGTCCGAGTATGTTTTGAACGAGATCGGAACTACGGCGGCTATCGTGCTTGTTGGCAGTACGCCGTCAGAAATATTAGTGATGGTGACATCAACATCAATTGTGACAGGCGAGGGGTTTGGAGAGATAAACTTTTTGACTAGGTAATGAACTGGAGAGTAGCCAAACAGCGATTCGCCATTTGCCAAATCTGTGATCCAATCGTTGTGAACATCGTTCACAGCGGTTGAGCCACTTTGGCTAGCCCCTGTTGACGGAGTTACACTCCATTCAACGGTGTCATCGTATGGATTTTCAGCTAAGTTACGCGTGTAATTGGGGAATTCTTCGCTGTGAATTGCCAAAAGAAACAGGCTTCCGGTTTCACTGGCAGGAACAGTGAATTGCTTATGTTCGTGATGAGGCACATCCTCTTCTTCATCACCAACCACCACAAATTGCTGGGCCGTAGAAGTTGCGCCGGGGAGGTCGCCAGAAGTGCCTACCATGATTGACACACCCCAAACCAAGGGATTCATACCCGCCTTCACTTCCTCGCCATCCCATATTCCGTCACCGTCTGTATCGACGGCATATGGATTTGTGCCTAAGATTCCTTCTTCGTAATCACTCAGTCCGTCGCCGTCGGAATCGAGATCACTCACGGCGATGCGCCAGAACAGCTTAGGGGGAATGCTGCCGTCCAATTGGGTGAGCTGCATGGTGCGGCTCATGGTTTCGCCGGTGCCGATTAGAGGATCGCCGACGGGCAACCAGTTAGTCATGAGGTCGGCGGAAAACTGTAAGGTGTATTGTTTGCCTGTAATTGACGTCCAAGTGATGGTTTCTGCCTCTGGGCTAACCAAAGTGGGAGGATTGCCGTTTTGTGAGTTAAGATAGACGGCGGAAATGCGTTCGGCTTGCGGGCGGAGTATGCCGGTGGGTGGATTGCCATTGAATGGGTCGGTGCCAGCGATGGCCTCATGGAGGTTGTCCCAGCCGTCGCCGTCGGGATCGGCTAGAAAATTGAAGTTGTTTGGGAAGAGTTCGCCGTTGTTGTATTGTCTTTCCCAAATGTCGCTGATGCCGTTGTTGTTGGTATCGATGATGGCGGGGGCTTGGAGAGAAGCCAGAATCCAGAAGCAAGAAACCAGCCAGAAAAGCAGGGAGCGGGACGCTCCGGCAACGGTCTGGAGAAGGATGCTCCAGCTACGGGTTTTGAAGAGCTTCATTGTCCGTTTCCTCCCGTCGCGGTTGGAGTGGTCCAGAAATTTAAAGTTATATCTTTGGGTTTGGGTGGATGGGCTTTTAGCACGGCGGCTTGTTGGAGGCGGGCTTGTTCGCGGCTATCATAAGCGGCTTTGAGTCGCTCGAATTCGTTGTTGTAAACGTCGTGGATGGACTGGATGGCGGCGAGGGCTTCCGGGGTGGGATTTTCCGAAGTGATGGCAAAAGTGGCGTTACCTTCGGGGAAGGCGGGGATTTGTGGGGCGGGGTTTTGGGCGGGGAATGGGTTTGCACGGTCGAGGTCGCGTGAACTCCACATCATGCTGAGGTTGCGAGTTTTGCCATCGGAGCCGAGGTAGGATGAGAAGCCTGTTAGGAGTGAGAAATCGGCGGACGACCAGAAGGTGACGGGATTGCCGCCGCCGCTGGGCCGATAGGTGGCATTGGTGCGCGGCGGGGAGTCCTTGGATCGGAAAACCGTGGCTCCGATGAAGACTTGCTCCACGCGTGGCGCGTCGTGCAATCCAGCGAGGCGCTGTTGGACGGCAGGACTGGTTTGATCCAAGACGGGTTGATCGGCTGTCGGTGCGGGCAGGGCGATGGGGGAAATTTCCTGCACGATGATTTTGCGCCCGTCCTGAATGTGGGTTTCGGAGGAAATGATGTCCTCCGGGGCAACGACGAAGCCGGGCTTCGGCGGCTCTGCGGCTGGTGGCGTGCCATCTTGCACCTCGCCGATGACTTGAGCGGTAGCGGGGACGGCGGCTGGTTCTGCATCCTCGGATCGGACGGAGGCAATGCTGACCAGTGCGGTTAAAAGAATGAGTGGGAGCGGTTTCATGGTAGTGAGGAAGTCGCGTTGGCGATTCAAATAATGGCTCCTAGAAACAAAGGGCGCGGACTTGACCGCGCCCCGAACTCAGGCACATCCAAGCGCCCCCGAAAAAGACGCGACAAGCCGCGCCGATTTGGCGCGACAGCTTTGTGTTTTTCGAAAGGCCGTTAAAATTGGATGTTTTGAGTTCGGCCCAGAAGCTTTTGTTGGTCGCAAAAGCAGTTGTGTTTGGTTTGGTAAAAGTGGTGGCGATATTGCGTCTTTCCCGTGAAAGACGAAAGAGTGACTGACGGAATATCCGGCTTTTGGCGAGGAATTAAATGGTCATTTTTTATCCCGCTCAGGCGGGCAGCGGCAACAGGTGGGTAGCCGGAGTTTCAAACCCAACTACTTTTCCCGATGGATCGAATTCGATTAAGCCCGGTATTTCAAAGGGTTCCGCCACGGCTGGCGAGGGCGGTGAAGACTGGCTCCGGCACATAGCGGCGCACGGTTTCCTCCCAGCCGATGGGGCCGGTGAGGCTTTTGATCATGTTGGAGGAAAGCTCTGCGATGTCGCGCGGCGGCATCAGAAAAACGGTGGTGATGTCCGGGGCCATGTCGGCATTGATGTGCCGCATGACGCGCTCGTATTCGTAGTCGTTGGGCGAGCGGATGCCGCGCAGGATGTACTTGGCCTGCATTTTTTTCGCGTAATCCACGAGGTAGCGGTTGTCGAAATGGGCGATGGTCAAACGGTCGCTGTTGGCGATGGAGGCATGAAGCAATTCGAGTCTCTCGGCGACGGAAAAGGAGTAGCTTTTCGCCGGATTGTTACCAATTGCCACGATCAGGCGGTCGAACATTTCTAAGCCGCGTTCGATCATCCAGAGGTGGCCATTCGTGGGTGGATCAAAGGAACCAGCGTAAACCGCAGTGCGCATGAGAGGCAGACTAGCGGGAATTTCCCGTGACCGGAACCCTTATTTCATGGGGCGGAAAATAATCGCTCTCGGGTCACGCGGATTTTGACTTTGCAGCGGGCGGCGGTTAAAAGCTCGTTCCACAGCGCCTGTAGCTCAGTTGGATAGAGCACCCGCCTTCTAAGCGGGCGGTCACTGGTTCGAATCCAGTCAGGCGCACTTAGCGCCCCCATTGAATCAGCCCGGAGGGTGCTAACTGGATGGGCGGTGGAGCCAATCCAGTCAGGCGCACTTAGCGCCCTCCTTCAATCAGCCCGGAGGCTACGCAGTGAGTGGTGAGGGTGCGGCTGGGTCTGGTTTTACCAGCGCTTCGGGCGGGAGGCGGCGGGTGGTGATGTTGACGCGCAGCGAGCTGCCGATTCCCGAAAGCCCGTTGAAGCCGCCACTCACGGGCATGACGCCGCGTGGATGATGGCTGACGCCGACGGCGATGTGACCGGGGCCTACGCGCTTGCCGATGGACGGATCATAGCCAGTCCAACCGCGGTCTGGCAGATAGATTTCCGCCCAGGCGTGGGTGGAGCCGCGGCCGACCCGCGAGTTATCGCTCTCCAAATAGCCGCTCACGAAACGTGCGGGATAGCCGAGCGAGCGGCTGATTTCGATCATCAAGACGGCCATGTCGCGGCAGGAACCGGTGCTGCGCCGCAGGGTTTCCGCCGGAGATTGGACACCGGATTCCTCACGGCGGTTGTAGGCGATGACGCGGTGGATGAGAATGGCCAGATCGTCGAAAATCGCACTGGTTTTACCGGGGGCCGGGGCGAGTCCGGTATTGGCGAACCAGCGCCGGAGTTGGCCGACTTCTGGCGGATAGATGTATTGCAGATAGGGTGTGGCGGCCAGTTGCTCGATGCCGGCAATCTGTGACGGGTGAGGGATGAATATGGGAGGCAGTCCGCCCTGCGGCAGAGGTGGCACGCTGATGACGAATTCACTTTGGATGCGCAATTCGGAATCGGTGTCCTCGAATACGGCATGAGCGATGGAGTTATCCAGCATGTCGCGATCCCACCGGATGACGGAGCGCGGCGTGGTCGTTAGACTCATGGAGTGGAGCAGCACGTCATGCCCCTCGCGCGGCCGCAGCACCAACCGGTGTGGGAGAAACTGCACCGGCTGTGAATACGTGTAACAGGTCTCGTGGACCAGATGGATTTGCTCCCATGTTTCCGGAGACGCGTCGAAAATTTTCATAGGAGCTTACAACAACGCGATGGCCTCATTTCCCGCGACCAGACTGTCACGGGTCACGGGGATGAAATTGTGGTCCGAGCACTTGCATGAAACGGCGCTGAGGGTCAATTCCGGATTTCCAAAGATCGTGCAGACCGCCGCATCCGCAGCATCCCGGCCGGTGGCGATTCTCACCAAGCCATTGAGCGGGGCGAGGCGCGTGGGATCGAAGACATACCACCAACCGTCGATGAAGACCTCGAAGCAGGCATGAAAATCCGGCGGATTGAGCTGATAGGCGTAGCAGGTGGCATAGCGGGCAGGCACGCTCATGGAGCGGCAGAAGGCGATGGCGAGATGGGCGAAATCCCGGCACACGCCCTGCCGGTCATGGAGGGTGTCCATGGCGGATGAGGATTCCCCCGAACTACCGCTAACGTAGGTGATGTTATCATGTACCCAGTCGCTCACGCCCGAGGCGATCGCATAAGGCGTGGTCAGATGGCCGAAAAATTCCATGGCTTCCTGGCGCAATCTATCAGACTCGCAATAACGGCTGGGAAAGAGGAAGGGAATCGCTTCGGGACTCAGATCGCCCGGACCATCCACATGCATGGAATCGACCGGCACAATTTTCACCGCCGTGCTAACATCTGCCTGATAGGAAATTTTTATCAATCCCGGATTCCATGTCTTGATCCGTGAGATGCGGTTCATCCCACCGACGATGGTGAACTCTTCTGTCGATACCGGAGGATCGATCTCAAGCGATTCGCTGAGGATTTGCTGCCCACCTGTTCCGATACATCTGAGCGCGAACAGAAAGGTGGCTGGATCTTGCAAGGTGTAATCCAACTGGCAGGTGACGTGAAATTTCATGGGATCAGAAAATGATTGTTTGGCTTCATGGAGCGATGGGGCCGATCAAGTGCAACACTGGAGGACATCCAATACGAGCAGGATCGGGATGGGAATAACGATCACTCAAAGCAGCATCTATGAGTGGCGAATCATAAACTGTCCGCCCCCCCCTCAGACAGCAAGGATACGGCGAAATAGCCAGCCACTCGCTCCATGGCTTCGGCGACACTGGTAACGATGTCGTCAGCGCCGGATTCGCGCAGGGCTTTGGCGACGTCCAGTGTGCGCTCGGAGTGCCCCCAGACGCCGGCGATGATTTTCACGGCAGGAAAACCCGCCCGCAGTTTTGCACAACGGAAACGCGCGTGAATAATCGTGGTGGGGGGAATCGCGGAGACGCATACCACGTCCGGGTTGTTTTCCCGAAGCCAGACTAACAACTCGTTCATGCTCATTTTCGCCGGAGCGTTCACGACGGAATACCCGTTCTGATGAAGCAAATGCGCGAACATGTCGCCCGCCAATTGATCGCGATATGCGCGGGCCGGAATACAACAGACTCGGAAATTTCGTCCGGCTTCGGGTTCGGGGGATACCGTGTCGTGCCGCGTATCCAGCTCATCCAAAATATCGCTCAGACCCTGTTCGATGAGTTCAAGATGCTCGGATTCCAGCAGCCCCAAGCGTTGGTCCGTCTCCGCCGCCGTGATAACTGGGAACAGCATGGTATCGAACAATGAGCTTAGCGGATTGGTCTTGAGAAAGTGATCCACCAACTCCATTTCATCATGCTCGCCGATGCGGTGCAGCCGGTGATAGCAATCTTCCGCCGGTGTTAGAGCCTCCTTGTCGCTCAGGATGATGCTGAGAAACGACAGGCTCGGGATGTGGCGTCCCATCACCACCAGACAAACCGTCAGCGGGGTGGAGAGGACCAGGCCAACCGGCCCCCAAAGCCAGGTCCATCCCAGCGCCGCGACGATCAAGGCGATGGGTGTCACGCCGGTACTGGAACCATACAACCATGGCTCGACGACGTTGCTGGCGAGCAGTTCGAGCACTAGGAAAAGTCCCATGACCAGCAGCGGCGAGATCCAATCCGGCGAGACGGCGAGCGACACAAGAATCGGCAGCGTCCCTCCGATCCAAGGTCCCAGATAGGGAATGAACCGCAGCACGCCCGCCAGCGCACCCCACAGGATCGCATTGGGCACGCCGATATAGGCCAGCCCGACGGTCACGGCAAACCCGTAGGCGACGTTGACCACCAGTTGCATTTGCAGATACCGCGAGACCCTTGAACCCGCGTCGTCCATGGCGCGCGAGGTGACGCTGATGCGGCCCTGGCCGATCAGCCGGATCAACCGGTTGCGCAAGTCCTCGCGCTGCATCAACATGAAAACTAACAGCAATAGCACCAAGGCAGCGGTTCCAAACGGCCCCAGCAGTGGCGACAGCACCACTTGCACGAATTCCAAGCGCCCGTCCCTGCCGTTCACCACCTCCACCGGCATCGCATTTCCGTCGGCTTTCACCCTGCCGTCGTTCTTGGGAGCGGGCGATTTACCCGTTCCGCCCGGTAGATCCGTTTTCAAATCCTCAAAAACTTTGGAAATCTTGGCATACGGACCATTTCCCGGCATCTGGACCGAGCGGAGTTTCATCCGGATGTTCTCTTCATAATCCGGCAGTTTATTCGCCAGATCGATCGCCTGCCGCGTCAGCACCCAGCCCGCCGATCCTGCCACGGTAAACATCATCGCCACCACCAACAACACCGCGCATGTCCGTCCAAGCCAGCGCTGCATGCGGGTGACGAGCGGGGAGAGCATGAACGTCAGCAAGGCCGCCAGGGCCAGCGGCACCAGCAGATCCCGCGCGAAGGACAGCATGCCGATGATGAACGCGCTTAACAAAACGTTGGAAATCGTGGCAAGCGACTTCGCGGACGAGGACTTGTTAGCGGGGATGGCCATGGGAAAACCGGGGTATCCTATCAGACCGCCTGCTCGAAAGTCTCGAGTAAAGCCAAATGCTCCTGAACGCGTGGCACCAGCTCTTCACGAATCATTATCTTGCAAGAGTCCATAACACCGTCATCCAACAGCGCCTCCTGATAGTCCTTGAGTCCCATGGACTCGCCCCTTTGCAACGACTCCAACGCGGATTCCGGACCGAACAGATTCGCCGTCGCTTGGACTGCCGTGGCGAAAATCCCCCACGCACCGGAATCCTTGTCAGGTTCCGCGCCCATGTCGCGGATGTTGGCGGATAGCCTCGCAGCGGAACGTGAATGCTCCGTGCGGATTCGCCGGAACTCCTCGGTGACGGCGGAGTTAGGATGTTTTACAATGGCCAAGCTATAGGTTTCCACCGCAGAGAGTTCGCCCCGGAGCAGGCTATTGCAGACTTTGACACAGTGTTCAGTATTGGTGTTCATAATTGATGGAGGTAAGTTCGCGAAGTTACTTGCAGAATCAGTGCCACCGGTCTGCATCTTCATACTGCACGGTTCCGGCAGCATCGAATGATTTTTTCCGCCACTTTTTGCAACGATCGACTGCCCTAGGATTGCGGAGTGCAACGCGGCTGTGCGAGGGAATCAGACCAACGCCGGGTCAGCACCGATCATCCCGACGAGGCTGGCGCGGTAGGCCGCCGAGCTGACGTGGGCGAGCGTGGCCTTCGCACGGGTGATGCGTTCGGGAATGCGCAAACGCTTGAGCTCGCCCTGATAGTTCGGCTTGGTGAGAAAGGTTTCCAGGTAGGCGACGTGGCGTTTCCACAATGCCTGATCGACCGTAGCCTTGGCATCGAGCCGGGCTTGATACCAGTCGGAGGCGATGAGCGACTCGCGGGTGAAAAGCACGCGGATCGCGGGATCGGTGATGGTTTTTCCCTCGTATTCGCCATACGCCATCACGTGCAGCAGCGCCTTGAGTGGCGGACAGGCGAAGTCGATGCTGCCATCCTCGAAGTAGTTCAATGCCACCCGGCGCTGAGTCTCGATGATGTTGTCGAGGCCATCGATGAAATCATCCATCGACTGTAGTTCGGGCCGCAGCATGTCCTCGGTGAAAACCGTATCCGCAGCGGAAAACATCCGGCCGAAGAAGGTTCTCACGAAGCTCTCGGTAATGCGGTAACCGAGGCGACTGGCAGCGATGAGTTTCCCCTCGTGCTCAAAGTCCTCGAGTTTTTCAAGGTAGCCTTTTTTAATCAGATAGTCCGGTTCGCGCTCCGGGATGAACATCCGCGACCAGACCTCTGGGACGAGCAGGCTGATGTCATGATCGACCCGGTATTTCCGCCCGATGTGGCCAGCGGCGCTGGTGAATCCGTGATAATTTGTTAGGAGAAATGACCCCAGTGCGGCATTGACATCATGGATCGGCAGGATCGCATTGAACGGCCCTTTGGTTAGGGCTCCTTCGCTACCGGCACCCGTGGTGGATGGGCTTTTACCGGTGAGGGAGGAAATGAAATCCATGAACAACTCCGGCAGTTCCTGATAGTGGATCGGATTGTAAACCGCCAGTGCGCGGATGCCGGCAGCCTCGTCTGGCGGGTTGTTGCGACGGCCTGCCAACACCGAGTTGACGGGCATCGGGACGCCCGCATCGAGTGGCAGACGGCGATAAAGTCGCGCCCCGAGACCCGCCAGATAGACGGAACGCGGGTCTTCGAGGTCGGGGCGATTTTGCAAGTAGCGAGGATTTTTCGTCGGCTTGCCATCGACGATGCGCGGCTGGTGCGAGCTGACCACGTAGTCCGGCTTGCCGGCTTCGACGAAGGCGGTTAGAGTTTTCCGCAGCGGCGAGGTGAACTGCTCGAAGCGGATGGCATCCTTGACCATTGCCGCCGCTGTCGGGCGGGCGATGGGTTCGTAGTTGGAGAAAAACAAGCCACCTTGGCTGAAGTCGCTTTCGGTCTTTTTGTCATAGCCGCGGAGGATGGCGTCGTCGGGGCGCTGGAACAGTCGGTATTCGCAATTTTTAATGAACTTGAGCGAGGGGTTTTTCACGTCGGGGTGAAGGCCTGTCACGGAAGCGTGCGGCACGACCATTGACGCGCTGATGTCATCCTCGGTCTGGACTTTTTTCGCGGGCGCGAAGTCCTTGCGGATGCTGAAGGTGCGCCAGGTGCCGTCCTCGCTGAAGCCGACGCGGAGGTATTGGGTGACGAGCCGCTGGCGGCGGTAGATGAGCTGGCGTCCGGGCTGGCCGTTGATGAGATCCACACTGAAGCGCTTGGTCCAATCGTCGCCCCAGTCGGGTTTATAAAAGCGCTTGATGATGAATACGAGGTCGCGCACGGATGAACCGAGGGTGGCGAGCCAGGCATTGTAATCGTCGGTGTAGGCGATGTTGGGGGTCAGCAAGCGGATCACTGAGCCGAGCGAGCGTTCCGGGCTGAGCAGCGGGCGTCCGGGTTTACCGGGTTCGATGGGCTTGGTATAACGGTTAGAGAAATCGTGATTGATGATTTCCAACGCGGCATCGAGGTCTTTTTTTAAATCATTAACGATGACCGATGCGGTGATCATCGCGTCTGATAGAGACTTGGAAATTTCCGATTTTCCGCCACCGGAGACGGTGCAAGGCTTGTGACAGAAAGTCCCTTCGGCAGCCGTTCCGATGAGCCGCCAGCGCTGTCCGGCGGTGGGCTTGACCATCTCCACCTTGTAGCCGGATGGCAGGACGTAGGTGATGCCGGGCTGGAGTTGGATTTGCTGCGGGCCGTCCGCATTTTCCCACATCACTGTCTGGTTGTGCAGCTCGATGTGGACATCTTCCGGCACGTAGTAAATATCGGGAAACTGCTTATCGATGCCGTAGCCCTCGGGCTGAAGTTCGAAAATTTCCGCATAACGTCGGGTGAATCCCATGGCGAACTTGTGATCCACCGGCCGCGAATAATCGCTGAGAGAGAAATCCTCGCCGAGGTCGAAGCTGGGAAAGGCGATGGCCCCGCCTGCGTGCTCCTCCTCTGCATTGCCAAACAAATTCGCTGCATAGCTAAGCTGGGTTTTCACCTCTTTCTTGCAGTAGCCGTAGTAGTTGTCCGCGATGAGCGTGACGATGATCCCCCGCTTGTCGCGGCAGGTGATCTTGAACGCGCCGCCATCATTATAGAGTTCATCCGGCGAGGTCCAACACATGCCCTCGCGCTGCTGGCGCGGTGTGGCATCGGCGATGTTAGGCAGGCCGAGATCCTTCTTCCGTGTAGAGACGAGATGCGGCGCAAGGATGACACAACCGGTATGACCCGACCAATGTTCCGCATCCAGCCGGGCGTCGTTGTCTGGCAGGAAGGGATCGCCGGCATTGCCGAAAATGCTCTCCACGAAGTCGAGATTGCTCACTAGATTCCCTGGCGCGAAAAAGCGGGTTTCCATGGTTTTCTCAGGTGCCACTCCCGGCACCTCCGGCGTTAGCACGGGCCGCAACAACAGCGAGACGAAGACCTTGGCAGGATGTTCGCTGGTCCCGGTGAAGGGCAGCGTCATGATTTCCTCCGGCGGTGTTAGAGCGTGTTTCAACAAACGGGCAAACACACCCATCGGCACGGCCTTTTTATCGGCGGGGATCGGCAAACCACCCTCGGCCACATGGAAGACGCCCTCGGTCGTCCGCCGGTCACTCGCGGGATTGTGACACACGCCCTGATAGACCCGGTAGGAACTTAGGATCGAGGACTTGAACTCATCCTCGTCCGGTGGCAGCGACAACATCCGGGCGATACCATGCCGCTCCATCATCAGCGGACTGGATGGAAGTAAATGCAGCGTGTCCGGAAAAACCTCTGCGATAAGTTCCTGACCGAGATAATCCCGCAGGAAGGCGTCGATCGAAGCGTCCGCCGGGCAGAGGTAGTCGGCAAGCAGTCGGGTTTTTTCCTGGAAATTGGCGATCAGCGAACGTCCGAGATCGAGAAATGGATAGTCCGCTTCATTGCCGACGATCGGATAACCCCGGGCGGCCAGTTTCAGATTCACGAATTCCCGCAGGCGATTTTCCTCGGCAGGCGAGGCGAGGGCGGGGCCGTTTTCAGTGAAGCCGATTCGATCTTTAAGGTTGGGCATGGTGGGCGCAGGCGGTTAAAAGGTTCTGACGGTCAATAAGCAAGCTTCAGGCCAGAATGGCGGGCGACCGATACGATTATCGCGATCATCCCAGCCCAACGATCGCCTCATGCCACTTTCCGCTTTCCCGCAAGCGCCTGCGGGACTAGCTTGCCGCCGAAATGAGCAGTTGTGGGCCGAAAATGAAGATGGATCCGGCCTTGCACCGGGAAAAAAAGCCGGACTGGATCAAGGTCCGCCTACCGAACAATCCGGCGTTTTGGTCCACAAAATCGCTGATTACCGATTTGAAATTGGTAACCGTCTGCGAGGAAGCACAGTGCCCGAACCGCTGGGAATGTTGGGGTCAGGGCACGGCCACGTTCATGATCGCTGGCGATAAATGCACCCGCGCCTGTGGCTTTTGCGCTGTGAAGACCGCCAGACCCGATGCCTTGGAAGCCGACGAACCCGCCCGAGTCGCCGAGGCCACCCGCCGCATGAAGCTTCGCCACGTCGTCATCACGGCGGTCGCTCGCGACGACCTGCGCGATGGCGGGGCCGAGCATTTTCAGCAAACTATCCAAGCCGTCCGCCAGGCGAATCCGGAAATCATCATTGAGGTGCTGGTGCCAGATTTCAACGACCGCGACTGGGCGCTCGCGATGGTGATGGATGCCCGCCCGCACATTTTTAACCACAATCTGGAAACCGTCGAACGCCTGACTCCGCTGGTTAGATCGCGCGCCCAATACCAGCGCAGCCTCACCGTTTTGAAAAAAGCCAAAGCCATGGTCCACGGCAAGGTCGCTACCAAAAGCGGCATCATGTTAGGCCTTGGCGAGCGCCATGAGGAAATCCTCCGCGCCATGGATGATCTGTTAGCACACGATGTAACCGTGCTCACGATGGGTCAATATTTACGCCCGACGCAAAAGCACCTGCCAGTCGTCGAATACATCACGCCCGCCGCATTTGAGGATTACAAAGCCATCGCACTTGCCAAAGGCTTCCGCCACGTCGCCAGTGGACCGCTGGTCAGAAGCTCGTATCATGCGGCGGATTTCCGCCCGGAACTCGATGTGCTCGAAGCGATCGAGACTGATGTCCGCGCGACTCAGGGACTGGAACTCGGTCCCGAACACCTGCCGTTTCCCGCCCCCAAGGCGGCCCTCGGCCAAGCCCTAGCCTGACCACCATGCGCCACTGGCTGATCAAATCCGAACCCGACGTTTTCGGCATCGACCACCTCGCCAAAGTCGGACGTGAACCTTGGAGTGGTGTTAGAAACTATCAGGCGCGGAACTACATGTGGAAGGAAATGAAACCCGGCGATCTCGCGTTGTTCTATCATTCCAATGCCAAACCGCCGGGCATCACCGGCCTCGCCCGGGTCGTTGGCATGCCCTACCCCGACCCCACGCAGTTTGATAAAACCAGCGAATACTACGATCCCAAGTCCAAGCCGGAAGCCCCTCGCTGGTGGTTGACCGATTTCGAATTCGTCGGGAAATTCAAGGCAATGCTCACCCTCGAAACGCTCAAGGCCGACCCCGTGCTGGCGGAAATGCTCGTCTGCCAACGCGGCACCCGACTCTCGATCACACCCGTCGATACCCTGCATTTCAAGCGTGTCCGCAAACTCGCCGGCCCGGCCCTGTAGCGGCGATCACCGGTCGCCGCGCGTTGATTCATTTCATTCGTAGCGACCGGTGATCGCCCAAAAGACAAATCCCGCAACCTGCACCGCTGTATGGATGATATTCACCCCATGGCTACTTTATCTGCGGTCAACGAAACTTCCCCCGCCGCTTCCGCTTGGCGCGAGTGGCTGGAAACGCATGGCCCGAAGTTGCTGCTTTTCGCGCGCCAGCAAACCCGCTCGCATGAAGACGCCAAGGATATTTTCCAAGACGCCCTCGTCAAGCTGGTGGAAAAAATTCGCACTGGCGAATTCGTCGGCGGCCAAGACGCTTGGTTGCCCTATCTCTATACGGCGATCCGCCGCCTGGCGATTGACCTCAGCCGACGCGACGACCGTCGCAGACGCCGTGAGGACAGCGTCACGGCCGATGCCGAGACCGGCCAATACGACGCGCTGTTGCCATGGTTCGAAAACGAATCTTCCGAAGATGAAACCCGCTCCCAGCTTGAGACCAGCCTCAAGGAATTGCCCGAAAAATTCTCCGAAGTCATCATCATGAAAATCTGGGGCGAGCGCACCTTTGCCGAGATCGGTGAAACTCTTGGAATTTCTCAAAACACAGCAGCCTCCCGGTATCGCTATGGTCTTGAGGCTCTCAAGAAAAACCTCAGCAACGCCCGCCGTCGCGGCGACCTTTCCATCTAATAGAATATTCTAACATACTCCGATGACTCCCGATCAAACATTCCTGGAAGCGGAACTCCACAACCTCAAGGCAACCGCGCTCGACGAAGCTCTGCTGCTTCGTTTGGACGCCGCCGCCGAAGGCACGTTGACGCAACTCAGCGCTGAGGAAATCCGCTTCGAGACTCAACTCCGCGCCACGTCACCCGCCGGACTCACTGCGGATTTCCTCGCGAAACTCGAAGCCATCGTTCACGAGGTTCCCTTCGCGATGAACGAAAAAATCGTGCTATTCCCAAAGGCTGGCGGGTCCGCCCAAGTCCGCCGCCAACGGCCATTCTGGGCCGCCGCCGCTGCCGTGGCGCTGATCGGTGCCGCCAGTGCACTCCTCGTCCCAACGGGCAAGCCACCCGCAGATGTTGCAGGAAGAACATCCCCGGCGTCCCCGTCGGTCGTCCACAACGCCACTGGCAGTTTCCTCCCCGCCAGTTTCAATCGCGGCCTCAGTGAAATCCACGACGAGGGAGTCGTCTGGCAATCGGACAAGCAAGCGCGTAGCGTGGTCCGGGTGGTCTATCAGGACAAGATCACTCTCGTGGATGAAAATGGCCGCACCTTTCAGGTCGTACAGCCACGAGTCGAATACATGTTGGTTCCAGCGAAAACCGATTGATTGAATTTCCATCAGACAAATCTCCAAACCTACTACGCTCCTAGTAAACAATCCATGAAAACGAAACCATTCCCACTCATCACCGCCGGTCTGGCTGTTTTTGTTAGCCCCGTCTTTGCGTTGGAAGCACCTGCCGACGACGCACCGGCGCCACCCGCCGTGGGCCAGGAAGCCGTTAAATTGCCAGAATTCAAACTCCCGCACGCCGCCAAACCCGTGCCCATCCCTCAGGTGGAAACCGCCTTTCTCGGCGTCATCTCGGGCGAGGTGCCGGAAGTCTTGGCCGACCACCTCGGCCTGAAACCCGGCGAGGGCATCGTCGTGAGATCGCTGGTCCCGGACGGTCCAGCCGCCAAGTCCGGCATCGCCACCAACGACGTGATCACCAAGGTCGCCGGCAAAGAAATCGGCTCGCCGCAGGAAATCACCCAACAAATCTCCGGTCACAAACCCGGAGATAAAGTCACGCTCGATCTCATTCACAAGGGCAAACAGACCACCCTCGACGTCACCCTCGGACTCAAGCCTGCGGAAATGGCAGCGAACGAACCGCAAGCACTTGATCCACTCCATCTCGAAGGCATCCCCAAGGAACTCGCGGAACGCATCCGCAAAGCCGTCGAAGGCAACATCGGCGGACTCGATCTCAAACTCGGAGCGGACGCGGGCCAATTACCTCCCCAGATGGAAGAAGCGATGCGGGATATGAAACAACGCGTCCAAGGCATGATTGGCCAAGCGGGTCTCGCCCTGCCTGATCCCGGCGCGGCTGGCAAAATCCATCTCCAAGGCGGAGCCATCCGCATCAAGGATCCGCAGGGCGGTAGCGTCGAAGTCAAAGTCACCGACGGTGCGAAGGAAGTCACCATCCGCGATAGGCAGGATAACGTAACATGGAGCGGTCCATGGGACACCGCCCAGGACAAAGCCGCTGCGCCGGATGATGTCCGCCGACGCGTGGACAGCCTCAACATTGACAGCTCTTTCAAAGGCAATGGCCTGCGCTTGCAAATGGGCCAAGCCCCAATGCCGGATGCTGGCGATCACTGATCACTCACATTTTTTCATGGAAGCTGGGTTCACTCCCGCGTTCGGCCAGTCCGGGCGCGGGAGTGTTTTTTCCAGCATCTGGCCGCTTCACTTCGCTGCGGCCACAACGTGATCCTTCGTGATGCCGAGTTCCTTGAACACCACATCGCCCGGCGCACTCATGCCAAAGCGGTCAATGCCGATCGCCTTGCCTTCGGTGCCGACGTATTTCCACCAGAGATCGGTGACGCCGGCCTCGATGGAAATGCGCTTGGTGCAGGACTTCGGCAGAACGCTTGCGCGATACTCGGCGCTCTGACGTTCGAAGCGCTCGAAGCAAGGCATGGAAACCACCCGCACTCCGTCGCCCAGCTCGGCGGCAGCGGCCATGGCATACTGGAGTTCGGAACCCGTGCCTAACAGAATCGTGGTGAGCGCACCGGTTTCCTTGTGGGCAATGTAACCACCGCGCAGCACGCCATCGCGGCGGACATCCACGGACAAGCTGTTCATCAGCGGAATCGCCTGACGTGTTAGTATTAAAGCGGTCGGCCCATCCGTGCGGCTCATGGCGGCGATGAAAGCACCCGCTGTTTCCTCCGCATCGCCGGGGCGGATGACATCGAGGTTCGGGATGACACGCAAGCCACTAACCGTTTCCACCGGCTGGTGGGTCGGGCCGTCTTCACCGACACCGACGGAATCGTGGGTGAAAATATAACTAACAGGCAGATGCGACAACGCCGCGAGCCGGATCGAACCGCGCAGGTAATCGGCGAAGACGAGGAAAGTCGCGCCGCTCGCCCGGAACAGGCCGTCGTAGGCGATGCCGTTGCAGATCGCACCCATCGCGTGCTCGCGGATGCCGAACCAGATGTTACGGCCCAGCGGATTTGCGGTGGAAAAATCGCCGCCGTCCTTGAGATAATTCTTGGTCGAGCCGAAGAGGTCCGCACTGCCCGTTAGAAACTGCGGAACTTCCTTGGCCACCGCATTGATCACGGTGGCACCGGCGGACCGGGTCGCATCTTTGTAATCAGCAGCGAACGCCGGGATGCGCGAGCTGAGATCGAGCGGCACGGTGAGCGCCACGCCTGCGGACAACTCGGCGGAGAGTTCGGGATTGGCCTTGGACCACGCATCGTAGGTTGCCTGCCAAGCCTCGAATTCGATCTTCGACGCGGCTTTTTTCGCAGCGAAAAATTGCTGAGTCGCCGGGGAAACGTAGAAATGCTCAGCGGCAGGCAGGCCAAGACCCGCGCGGGCGGAGTCGATGAATTTCGCGCCACCTTCGCCGTGGCCCTTGGCGGTGCCAGCGACTTCGGGAATGCCTTTGGCGATGAGGGTTTTCGCAATGATGACCTTCGGGCGACCGTTTTTATCCTTCTTGGCTTTTTCCAAAGCGGCGGCAATCGCGTTCAGATCTTGGCCGTCGATGGTCACGGCATCCCAGCACTGGGAGGTGAAATATTGCTCGGCATCCTCGCCTTGCGTGAGCACGGCCATGGCATCGAGCGTCACGTCGTTGGAGTCATAAATGAGGATCAAGTTGTCGAGGCCGTTATGTCCCGCGAAGGCGATAGCTTCTTTCGCCACCCCCTCTTGAAGACAACCGTCACCATGGATCGCAATCACATGCTGGTCGAAAATCGTGTGTTCCGGTGTGTTGAAGCGGGCGGCGGCGCGTTTTCCTGACAGCGCGTAACCCACGGCATTGCCCACGCCTTGGCCGAGCGGCCCGGTGGTGGCCTCCACTCCCGGCGTTTCATGAAACTCGGGATGTCCCGGCGTGATCGAATGCAGAGCTCGGAAATTTTTCACATCCTCACGGGAAACCGCGTAGCCGGAAAGATGCAGCCAGCCGTAGAGAAACATCGAGCCATGGCCCGCCGAGAGCACGAAGCGGTCGCGGTTCAGCCACTTGGGCGCATCCGGGTAATAGCGCATGGACTCGCCGAACAACACCGCGCCGATCTCGGCACAACCGAGCGGCAGGCCAAGGTGGCCGGAGTTACAGGCGTGGACGGCATCCATGGCGAGGCCACGGGCTTCATTGGCAGCTTGTGCAAGCAAGGTCGTATTCATGAGATTGTCGCTCCACGGTGGTTTCGGGCCGCAGAGTGCGGAAACCCTAGGAATCCTCCCCCGCTTGACAAGCCAGCATTCTGGCAATTGACGCCATATTTCACGAATACCACTCATTTCCGGCATGATTCAGGCGGGTGCTCATTTTTACCCAAAAAAACCTTGCAATGCCACCCCCGCTGCGCTTTTTTTCCGCCCGCTTCGCGACACACGACCCGTTCGTCTATCGGTTAGGACTCCAGGTTTTCATCCTGGCAAGAAGGGTTCGACTCCCTTACGGGTCGCCAATCAAGCTTGAGCCTCCGCCTGCGCGGAGGCTTTTCCGTTTCCTGACAGGCCACCCTCCATCCTCCGTGACCGCCCTCGAAAAAGCCGAATCCATCCGCGCTCGCAAAGCCGCCCGCCCCATCGCGGCCCTCACGGCCTATGACTACCCGACGGCCAGACTGCTCGATGAAAGCGGCGTGGATGTCCTGCTTGTCGGCGACTCGCTCGGCATGGTCGTGCTCGGATTTCCCGATACCACGCAAGTCACGCTCGACCACATGCTGCACCACGTCGCCGCCGTCGCCAGAGCCAAGCCGCAGGCCCTGATCGTCGCCGATTTACCGATCCATACCTACGACACTCCAACTCAGGCCCTCGCCACCGCCCGCCAACTTGTCGCCGCCGGGGCCGAGGCGGTGAAACTCGAAGGCGGCATCCGCCAAGCGGAAAAAATCCAGGCCATCACCCATGTCGGCATCCCCGTGATGGGCCATCTCGGCATGTTGCCCCAGCGCGTCATCGAGGAAGGCGGCTACCGCAAAAAGGGCCGCACGCCCGAACAGACTGCGGCCCTTCACGCAGGTGCCGCCGCCATCATCGAGGCCGGCGTTTTTGCCATCGTCTTCGAGTCGATCATCCCCGCGACCGCCCGCTTACTAACAGACTCACTCACCGTCCCGACCATCGGCATCGGCTGTGGCTCTAACACTTGCGATGGCGAGGTCGCGGTGATCACGGACCTGCTCGGCTCCTATCCATGGTTCGTCCCACCCTTCGCCCGGCCGGAGACGAATCTGGCCGCCGCCACGCGTGAGGCGGTCGCCCGCTATGTTTCACGAGTCCAAGGCGGATAAGGGAAATGCTGCTCTATCTTCACATCCCGTTCTGCCACCGAATTTGCCCTTACTGCTCGTTTTACAAGCACACGCCGGGGACCACACCCATCGGTCAGTTCGTGGACGCGCTCGTCGCCGAAGCAGATTTTCGCCTAACGGAAACTCCACGCACCCTCTATCTCGGCGGCGGCACACCGAGTATGCTCTCGCCCGGCCACCTGACCCGCTTGTTCACCGCATTGCACGAAAAATTCGATTTCTCAAAACTCGCCGAAGTCACCCTCGAAGCGAACCCCGCCACCTTCGACGCCGCCAAGGCCCGGCTATTTCACGACCTCGGCGTGACCCGTGTCTCGCTCGGCATCCAGTCCTTTGCCCCGCATGTTTTGGAAATCCTCGGGCGCGAACACAGCGTCGCCGAAGCCAGCGAATCGATCCGCATCCTCCGCGCGGCGGGCATTCCATCGATCAACATCGACCTCATGTTCTCCATCCCCGGCCAGTCGCGGGACGATTGGGAAAAAACGCTGGCGCACACCATTTCGTTAGAGCCGGATCATGTCTCCGCCTACAACCTCACCTACGAAGAAGACACCGCTTTTTTTGAATCCCTCCGCCGTGGCGAAATGCGCGAGAACGAGGACCACGACGCCGAGTTTTTCCACCTCGCCGACGAACTTCTAACATCCGCTGGGTTCGACCACTACGAGACTTCCAATTACGCGAAACCCGGCCACCACTCCACCCACAATCAAGGCTACTGGCGCGGCGAAGACTACCTCGGCCTCGGCCCCTCCGCCGTCTCCACGTTAGAGGGAGTCCGCTGGAAAAATGTCCCAGACACCGCCCGCTACGTCGCCCAAGTCCACGCCATCGGCCACGCCCTAACCGAATCCGAAACCCTCGACGCCGAAGCCCGCCGCCTCGAACGCATCGCCCTCGGACTAAGGACCAAAGAAGGGATTCCCCTCGCCCTCCTCAGTCCAGAATCCCGCACCCGCGCCGCCCACCTCGCCGATGAAAACCTCGCCCGCATCGAAGGCAACCGCCTCATCCTCATCCACCATGGCCGCGCCCTCGTCGATCCCATCGCCGCCGAACTCGTCTGAAAAGTAGCTGGAGCGTCGCGCTCCAGACCGTTGCCCAGGCGTCCCGCCCGGAGTCAGAGCACAACTGGCGAGACGCCCCTGCAACGGTCTGGAGCAAGATGCGCCAGCCACCACGTTCACTCCGGCCTCGCGATGGCTGGGGCGGCATCGTCATTACAGATCATCTCTATCATCACCCCTGATTTATACAACATCCATTACAATTTTCTATCAGTCCGTTAGGATTCACCGACCACCCATTGGAGCAACCCAATCATCGCCTGCGCCGCCTGCTTTCCGGTTTCCAGAACCTCGTGGTGATCCAGGGCAGCAGGCGTGATCCCGGCAGCCCAGTTTGTCAGGCAAGAAAATGCCGCCACCTTCATTCCCAACGAGCGGGCTTGGAGCGTTTCCAGCACCGTGCTCATCCCCACCGCATCCGCCCCAATCGTATGGAGCATCCGGATTTCCGCCGGGGTTTCATATTGCGGACCACGCAGGCCAGCATAGACGCCCTCATGCAGCGGCATTCCCATGGAGGCCGCCGCCGCGCGAAACCGGGTGCGCCAATCCGCATCATAAGCAACTGACATGTCGATGAAATCCGCGCCTTCCAATGGCGAAGTGCCAGTGAGATTGAGGTGATCGGCTAGCATCATCCATGTGCCGGGGGTAAAGCTGGGATTCAGCGTGCCAGCCGCGTTGGTTAGAATCACTTTATCGCAACCTTGGGCCGCCAGCCAACGCACGCCCGCAGTCACCAAACGTGGCCCGTGGCCTTCGTAAAGATGGACCCGCCCCTTCATCAGCACGACCGCAGTTCGATTCAATTTTCCAAAGACAAACTTCCCGGCATGGCCCGGCACCGATGACGACGGCAAGCCAGCCTCAGCGAACGCAACTTCGCGCTCCACCATCACAGCGTCCGCCAGCGGCCCCAATCCCGATCCCAATACGATTCCAATCATGCAGAGACCGTAATTGTTTCAACTCGAAATGGAATCGCAAATCTTTGGCGCGGAAACCTACAAAACCCAACACCCGCTGCGGCCGGATTTCGCATTTCATGAGGAACGGATTCCCCGCCGCCGCGACAGGCTCAACCTCACCTACCGCACTTGTTGGCTCTCCCTGGCTTGGTCACCGGGCGGAATAGTGCCGAAAAGGGACATTGACCTAGCCGCCGACTAACGATTAGATGTTAGTTGATGTTGTGATACTCACGTGTATCAAGATTTGTGGGATAGGGAGCAGGGACCTTATTGTCCCGTTCTGCGCTACGGTTAAGGAAAAGAGGCGACAATAAGGTCGCCACTCCTTAGCTGGAAAAATCGCAAATCGTGATGCGCGAGAGTACAGTCCGCAACGTGCCCTCCCTTTTCACCCGCCCCGG
>JANXMQ010000113.1 GCA_025354565.1 Akkermansiaceae bacterium | reverse complement strand
GGCAACGAAATCAAGGCCGAAGAGGTCACTCATGAGTTTCTGAAGTTTGCGGTAGGGCAGCTTGGTTTCATGACGCAGATAGAGGGCGGCGGCTTTGGCGGTGGGGCCGATGGGTGCGAAGGGAATTTCTCCTTCTAACGTATACGGGGTCCTAGAATTTTCAAATTCTGATCTGCTAGAATACGAGAGTAGGATCGCACGAGGCTCCGGGGGCCAGATAACAGACATTGACAGCGATTTCCGTGATCGGATTCACATTCCGGGTCTGTGGGTTGAGGTGCAAGCGGGGGTTTGGGAGCGGGACAGTTACGGCAGTAGTGTGAACCTAAATGAGGGAGGCCCGGAAGCGGAGGGGACGCTGGGGGATGCGGAGGGGAATGTTTTCGGGGTGGATGGCGGGCGGGTGGAGCGGGGATGGATGTCGGGGATTGATTGATGAATGACGATTTTTGATTTGGATTTTTGATTGGGAGAGGAAGAAAATAAGCCTCCGGCGGGACTGGAGGAAGGGGCGTGCCCGGGGGATCGTTCGCTATTGGGCTGTCGGCTTTTGGGGGTATTAAAAAATCACCCGGCTGCGGTGGCCTGTGGGGACAGGGTGCCGGAGCCGGGTGTGGATGGAATGGTGGGGCGGAGTCAGCCGATGGCCAGCTCGGTGAGGTTTTTCCCGAGCCATAATCGAATCACCTCTCGCGTTTTGCGCCGTTCGTGTCGGCGGACTTTCACCTTGAGCTTGCAATCGCTAACCTGACGGGAGCAGCGCCCATGCATGGGCAGGAATCCCGGATCCTTGTCGTAATGATGTAGGTCGTCCATGATCTCTATTTTTTGGTGTTGATGACGGCTAATTCCGCCAAGCATGACAGAGCAAAGCACGTGCCATTTCCGGGAACGTGGCTGGTCATTTCCAGCTAAGGCAGGGGCTTGCACGCGGGGAATCGACGGCACCTGCTGATTTTCTTGGCGTTGGGTCGGCAGGTGGATGGGACCTCTGGCTGGGAAAATTTTCCAGAGTCCGTGGCGATGATCGATGGCGAAGGTTCAGGGGGGAAATCACGGCTATCAGCGCCGCTGCTCGCTCCTATTTCCGAGCTAGAGTCGGGATGAGAATGCCGGGTTCTTGGGGGGCTAACGAGTGGCGCGGAGAGGTGGATTTCCCCCAAACTCAGATTCCCGGTAAAAAAATCTTGCGCAGGGCGGGCCGCCGTGGTGTTCTCCCCGCCCGCCCACAAGGGTGGACTAACTTTTATTCCCCACACGGCCATGGCCTACGCAGTGATCAAAACCGGCGGCAAACAATACCGCATCCAAGCAGGCGACAAATTCGATGTCGAGAAGCTCGACGCCGAAGTCGATTCCGTAATCACGTTCGACGCGTTGCTCGTTGGCGAAGGGGATTCCGTGAAAATCGGCACGCCAACCGTGGCCGGTGCCGCAGTGACTGCCAAGGTCATCAATCAATACCGCGGACCCAAGGGCGTTGCTTTTAAATTCAAGCGCCGCAAGGGATTTCACAAAACCATCGGTTTCCGCCGCAGCCTGACCACGCTCGAGATCACCTCGATCGCGGGCTAATCCAACCACCCTCACTTCCCCTAATTTTATGGCCCATAAAAAAGGACAAGGCTCCGTCAAGAACGGACGCGATTCCCGCAGCAAGCGCCTCGGCGTGAAAAAATTCGGCAGTCAAGCCGTGATTGCTGGTAACATCATCATCCGCCAGCGCGGCACCAAGGTTCATCCGGGCCTCGGCGTTGGTTGCGGCAAGGATCACACGCTTTTCGCGCTCGTCGATGGCCGCGTGATGTTTGACAAAGAAGGTCGTCGCGTGAACGTCATCCCACCGGCTCCGGTTGCGGTGGCTGCAAACTGAGCCGATCCTCGAAATTTTCTGAAAAGGCCGCTCTCTTCATGGGGGAGGCCTTTTTTGTGTCGCGGTGGTCGTGTCTTGCGGCTACTCCGTGGGGCATGAAATCGCGGCTGCTAGGGCTATGTCTGATCCCCTTGTTCGTGAGCGTTGGCAGTTGTCGCCGGAGTCGCGAGACCGGCCCGCCCAAGGCGGTGGCCGTGCGGGAAGATGGCGCGGTGGCGCTGCGGTTGATGAGTTTCAACGTGCGCTATGAAAATGGGGAAGATCTGGGCTCGCGCTCATGGCCCCAACGGATGCCGGGGGTGGTGCGGATGATCCGCCGGGAACGCCCGGACATCATCGGCGTGCAGGAAGCGCTGCACGGACAGGCGGCGGATTTGTGGGCCTCCTTGCCGGACTATGATTTTTTCGGCGTCGGGCGGGACGATGGGCGATGGGCAGGGGAGTATTCCGGGATTTATTATCGCCGGGATCGTTTCCAGCCGGATCTAGCCGATAGCGGCACCTTCTGGCTGTCCGACAGGCCCGAGCAAGTGGGGTCACGGACCTGGGGCAACGAAATCCCCAGGGTGGCGGCATGGCTGCGGCTGGTGGATCGCGCGACCGGGCGGGGTTTTTATGTTTTCAACACCCACTGGGATCACCGTAACCAGCCATCGCGCGAGCGGGCCGCCCTCTTGATCGCCCAGCGGATCGACGCCCGTCGGCACGCGGATGAACCGGTGGCGCTGACCGGGGATTTCAACTCGACCGAGACCAATCCAGGGGCCGTTTATCTAACGGGTCGGCGGGCGAACGTGGCCGGTGCCGAGAAAAACTGGCCCAACGGTCTAACCGATACCTATCAGACTCTGCATCCCACCGAGAAAAACCGCCGGACCCTGCATTTCTGGTCTAACAGTCACGAGGGAATGGTGAAGGTGGATCACATCCTCGTCAGCCGGGGTGCCAGGATCGAGGCGGCGGAAATCGTCACCCAGGACGAGCCGATGGTTTCCGACCACTTCCCCGTCACCGCGCAAATCCTGTTTCCACGGCAGTGAGGCTCGCATTAGGCTTTGCCACATCGGGAAGATTCTGCATTCTCAGGCGCAATGACGCAGAAACCAAAGCTTGTCAGTGATGATCCATGGTTGGAGCCGCACCAAGGATCCATCGAGCGCCGGATGCGGCAATTTTCAGAAACCTTGGCAACCATCGAGGGCAGCGCGAAAACGCTGGCTGCCTATGCCACCGGTCACAAATACGTAGGCATCCATTTCCACCCGATCTCCAACGAATGGACGATCCGCGAATGGGCCCCGGCGGCGCGGGCGGTTTCATTGATCGGGGATTTCAACCACTGGGATCGCGAGGCGCATCCGCTGACGGGTTCGGACAGCGGGATCTGGTCGCTGACCCTGCCGGGGGACGCGCTGGCCCACGGGCAAAAAGTGAAGCTCCACATCGTGGGCGCGGATGGCTCGCGGCGTGATCGCATCCCGGCCTGCATCCGGCGGGCGGTGCAAGACCCGACGACCCATGATTACTGCGGACAAATCTGGAACACGCCGCAGCCCTATGTTTGGAAAAACACGTTTGATCCGGCGGCGATCACCGCGCCACTGATTTATGAATCGCACGTCGGCATGGCTGGCGAAGAGCCGCGGGTGCATACTTACCGGGAATTTGCGGAGCGCGTGCTGCCCCGGGTGGCCAAGGGCGGCTACAATACGGTGCAGCTCATGGCGGTGCAGGAGCATCCTTATTATGGGTCGTTCGGCTATCATGTCTCGTCGTTTTTCGCACCCTGCTCGCGCTTCGGCACGCCGGAGGATTTGAAATATCTAATCGATACCGCGCACGGTCTGGGCATTGCGGTGCTGTTGGATGTGGTCCACTCGCACGCGGTGAAAAACATGGCGGAGGGACTCAACAATTTCGACGGCTCGGGCCACCAGTATTTCCACGACGGCCCGCTCGGTGATCATCCGGGCTGGGACTCGAAATGCTTCGATTACGGTCGACCGGAAGTGCGGCAGTTTTTACTATCCAACATCCGTTATTGGATGGAAGAGTTCAAATTCGACGGCTTCCGCTTTGATGGCGTGACTTCGATGTTATATTATTCGCGCGGTAATAAAGCCTTTGGAAGTTATGAGGACTACTTCGGTAGCGATGCAGATGATA
Source organism: Akkermansiaceae bacterium (assembly GCA_025354565.1). Classification (GTDB taxonomy): domain Bacteria; phylum Verrucomicrobiota; class Verrucomicrobiia; order Verrucomicrobiales; family Akkermansiaceae; genus Luteolibacter. The sequence continues at coordinate 40,299 of JANXMQ010000113.1, read as the reverse complement.
ACGCGATTCTATACTTAAAACTCGCCTCTCAATTGATCCAGGATCTCAAGCCCGGAGCCATCGCCATCGCGGAAGATATGTCCGGCATGCCCGGTCTGTGCCGCCCGATCGCGGATGGCGGGATGGGATTTTCCTTCCGCCTCGCGATGGGTATTCCTGACTATTGGATCAAACTGCTGAAGCACAGCCGGGACGAGGATTGGGACATCGGCGAGCTGTGGGGCGTGCTGGCTAACAGACGTCATGGCGAGGCCACCATCGCCTATGCGGAGAGCCACGATCAGGCGCTTGTGGGCGATAAGACGCTGGCGTTCTGGCTGATGGACAAGGAAATGTACTGGCACATGGGCAAAGCCGATCCGCACCCGGTCATCGAGCGCGGCATGGCTTTGCACAAGTTAATCCGGCTGGTGACGTTGGTGTTAGGTGGCGAGGGCTGGCTGACGTTCATGGGCAATGAATACGGACATCCCGAGTGGCTGGATTTCCCGCGCGAGGGCAACGGCTGGTCCTATCACTACTGCCGCCGTCAGTGGTCACTGGTGGATAACGCGGATTTGAAATACGGCTGGCTCGCGGAATTCGACCGGCAGTTGATGGAGTTTGCCACTAACACCAATCTACTGGCAACGCCACCGGCACAGCTCCTGCACATCGACCAAGGGCAGAAAATCCTGATCGCGGAACGGGCGAATCTGATCTTCGTGTTTAATTTCTCCGTCAGCAATTCCATCTTCGGCTACGGCTTCCATGTGCCTGGCTTGGAAACCCGCGAACTCGTGTTAGATACCGACCAAGCCGACACTGGTGGCCACGGACGAGTCGATCATGCCTTCGACTATCCCGTTGCTTGTGATGGCATGATGCAAATTTATACCCCTTCACGCACCGGGTTGGTGTATGCGAAGAAGAACAGACTTTAGGCAAAATGCCACATCCGCACACGCTAACTGTCACATGGAATCTGACAGAACAACTGGCGGAAATCCTTCAAGCTGCGCTGGCGGGGGCTTGGATGAGCAGGCAGTCTTCGAGGAAGGGTTGCAGGGCGTGAAGCAGGGGTGAGCCGTGTTGTTGGAATTGCTCGCGGAAACGATCCTCGATGCGGCGCAGGGCGAACTCGAGATCGGTGAGGACGAGTTCGCTCGGTTGGCCGCGGACGATGGCTAACAGAATGACAAATTGACCGGCGCGGGCAATGGCGTTGCGCTGGTCTGCTAGATCGAAAAACTCCCGGACTTTTCCATCGTCATCCCGCAGTTGCATGGCCAGGCGCTGGACGGTGCCGTTGACGCGTTTGGCGGAGGAATGGCGGGCGGGATCGCAACTGGCGAAGGAGACAAGCGCGAGGGTGGCGACATCCACGAGGAATACTTCATCGACTTGAAAGCGATGGGTTTTCTCAAACAGGATGTCCTCGTAGGTGCGGCTGGTGAAAAGCGCTTGGAGATGCCAGACGAAGCGATCCAATGCCGCAGGTGCGCGGAATGGCCGTGAGGCGGGTGAATACTCGGCGAGGGCGCGGCGGATGGTGGCCCGGAGCATCGGCTCGAGATCGTTGTCCAGGCTGTTTTCCTTGGGGTAACCGGCGCTGCGAAGGGTGTGTTCGAGGATGGGACTGAGGGCTTGGAGGAGGTCCTCGTCGGTGAAATCGGGAGTTTCCACGATTTTAGCAGGCTCGAAAGCCGGGGGCGGCGGGGCGGCTGCCAGCGGCTCGCTTGGAATCGGCGCGTATGTTGGAATTTCCTGATGGAACGGGCTGACCGGGTGTTGGGTGGAAACGGGAAATGGCAGCACGGTCAGCGGCGGTGGCCAAGAAGTAGGGAAGACCTGCTGGGCGGGAACCGGTGCGTTTGGCCAACTGGGCAGTGCCGCGAGGGCAGGAAATGCAGGCGCGGAATCCACTGGATTCGAAGCGGGCAGTAATTTCCAAGCCGGGGCTTTGACGATGCGGGCGGCAAGCCCTGGGCTTGGGCTGGGCAAGGGTGTTAGGGTGGCGGGCATTTAGCGGGTGGCGAAGCCGGTTCCGGTGGAGGGTGAGGCGCACTCGGCGAGGGCGCGGGCGGCGAGGGCGATGCGGTTGAAGCGTTCTTCGATCGATTCCCGGTCCACGGCCCGGCTTTCCAGGCGGGTGATCTGGGACTCGGTGCTTTCCCAAAGGGTGGCGACCTCGTTGCGGAGCTGATTGGCGAGTCGTTGGTCGCGATCGTTGAGTTGGAGGTGAAAGGAGCTTTGCCAATCGCTGAGCCAGGTGCCGATTTTTTGTTCCAAGTGGCTGACATCGGGGCTGGCAGGCGCGTTGGATTTTTGCGAGGTGACCTGTTGGATCTGAGCGGCGAGCCGTTGGGTTTCCTCGCGATGTTGGGAAAAACGCAGTTCCGTGTGATCGCGGCTGCTATCGACCCAGCGCTGGACGTTTTCCTTCAGTGCTTCCAACCGGGCTTCCGTGGTGTAGAGCCGGTCCTCCGTTGAGGGGCTTCCGAACGCTGGAGCGGGGCCGGTCGTTTCAATCCGGGCGACTCGCTGCTCCAGCCGTTCGAGATGGCGGCCCACGATAATTTCGCGGATCCGCTCGACCGTTTGTGAAGGATTGAGGGGGGATGGGGGGATGGGTGACATTGTGCTCGCCGTGGGGGGAGTCTCGGACTGGTGAAATCCGAGACACGGTTGAGATTTTAGGCGCGGGAGATTAGGCGGGGACGGCGGGAAATGTAAATAACATCGGTGAAATTTCGTTTTTCATGACTATTAGTTGGGCTTTATCATGATTTTAGCGATTGATGCTGAGTCGCTTGTGAAATAAATGAATCGGTGAAAGACAGCCGACAAGGAATGAGGTAAACAGTTCTTAATGTCCGAGGGCGCCGAAGGAAAAGTGGATGATCGTGATGCGATCTTGGTGCAGGGTTATGCCAAAACCCGGAAGAGCCTGATTGCCCGGCTGGAAAATTGGGAGGACCAGAGGACATGGGATGAATTTTACCAAACCTACTGGCGCTTGATTTACTCGGTGGCAGTGAAGGCTGGCTTGCGGCAGGACGAGGCCTTCGATTGCGTGCAGGAGACGATTTTGTCCATCGCCAAGCAGAGCAAGAAGAAGCTCTACAATCCCGATCAGGGGTCATTCAAAACTTGGTTGATGAACATGACGCGGTGGCGGATCAACGATCAGTTTCGCAAGCGGAAGAAGGACACAGCGATGATCACTGGCGAGTGGGAAAACGACCGCAAGACAGCGGTGATCGACCGGGTGGAAGATCCGAATGGCGATGTGTTGTCCCGGTTGTGGAATGTGGAGTGGAAAAAAAATGTCGCGGATGCCGCTTTAACTCGTGTGAAGGCGCAAGTTTCCCCGAAGCAGTATCAGATATTTGATTGCTATGTGATCAAGCAGTGGGAGGCCAAGCGGGTGCAGGACCAGCTCAACGTGAGCATGGCCCAGGTTTATTTGGCGAAGCACCGGGTGGGTGCCGTGCTGAAGCGCGAACTCGCCAAACTCGAAGACGAAGACGATGCCGATTAAGATCCGCACGAACCCGGCGATTCCCGATCACGAGGTTCTGCGCAAGATCGGTGGCGGAGCGTATGGTGAGGTGTGGCTGGCGCGAGGCGTGACCGGGGCCTTGCGGGCGGTCAAAGTGGTGTGGCGCGAGGATTTTGCGGATGCGCGGAGCTTCGAGCGGGAGTTCGAGGGGATTTTGAAATTCGAGCCCATGTCGCGGGACCATCCCGCGCTGGTCAATATTTTGCACGTCGGCAGGAGTCCGGACGGCGTTTCATTTTACTACTATGTAATGGAGATTGGCGATGACGTGGCCTCGGGCCAAGACATCAATCCCATTGAATACGAGCCGCGCACATTGAGGGCCGACAACCATCAGGGTCCGGGTGTTCAGTTAGATGCAAATACCTGCATCGACGTGGGGCTGCGGCTGGCTGAAGCACTGGATCACCTGCACGAGCGGGGGCTGGCGCACCGCGATGTGAAGCCGTCGAATGTGATTTTCGTGAATGGTCGGGCCAAGCTTGCCGACATCGGCCTTGTGGCAACGCGCGGCCAGCGGACCTTTGTTGGCACCGAGGGCTTTGTGCCGCCGGAAGGGCCGGGTTCGGCGCAGGCGGACGTTTATAGCTTGGGCAAGGTGCTGTATGAAATCGCTACCGGCAAGGACCGGCTGGCTTTTCCCGAATTGCCGGACGTGATGCCCGGCGGGGAGGATCGGAAACGCTGGCTGGAGCTCAATAAGATCATCTGTGACATCTGCGAGCCGCGCATTTCCAAGCGGAAAATTTGCACCGCCGCTGATCTAGCGGAAGCGCTGCGGCGGTTGCAACGGGGAAAACGGCGGCGGCAGAGCGGCCTCTCTGTCGCGCTAACAAGCCTCGTATTGAGTGGCTTCATCGGTTGGTCGAGTTGGGAAATGTTCAAGGACAGTGACTGGGTGAAATCACTGCTGCCGGTTGCCAAGCCGATCCCCATCCAGACTGGTATGCTGCGAGTGGTGAGCGCCCCGGAAGGCGCGGACGTTAGAGATGCGAATGATGTTCTGATAGGCACGACCAATACCGGGCTGATCCCTGTTAGGGTGGGCGAGGCATACTATTACACTCTGAAAAAGCCGGGTTATCGCCCGTTCACGTTGGAAGGCCGGGTGCCCGCATCCGTGGTGACCGAGCCGCTGGTGCTGTCCGCGCCTTTGGCAAATTTCTCCCCACCCCAGATCGGAGAAAAATGGGAGGATCATTTCGGCAATTCCTATCAGCCGGTGGGCCAGCAGCATGTAAGTTCCGGCTTTGTGACCAAAGCCCTGTGGCAGCAATTCACTCAAGCCGCGAAACGTCCGGGGACGGTGGCGGAGTTCCTCAGATTTTCACAAAATGGCAAGCCGGTGGACATCGTGCTCACCGCGCCTGCCGATGCGAGTGGGTTTTGTGAATGGTTCCGGGTGGATGGTTATAAGTCGGGTTTCATGACGGAAGATGATGAGGTTTTGCCTGAGCAGGAAAGCACCTTCGAGAACCCCAACCTCAGCGCCCGCGCCCGTCAAGACGGGCTGAAACCGTTCCGCGTGCTGGTCCGCCGCATTTCCTACGGGGAAATCAACATCAGCACCGAGCCGCCCGGAGCGGAGGTTTACATGAATCCGATGTCCGATCCTACGAACCCGGTCTCGGTGGGTTCCACGGCAGGAGCCTTGCGGATTCCCAAGGTGAAACCCGGCGATTGGCAACTCTATCTGGTCCGCGAGGGCTACAAACCGATGACCATGGACATCAAGGTGGAGGATGGGGAAAAGGTGGCGAGAGAAGTTACTTTGGAAAAAAGCCTGGGCGTGGTTTTCGGCAAGCAATGGGAGAACGGGATCGGTATGAAATTTGTCCCCATCGGCCAAGATCTCATGGTTTCGATCTGGGAGACACGGGTCCGGGATTATCAGCTTTTTGCGAGGGAAGCGGCCCGCCCGGGAGCCAGAGCTCCCGATTTCCCCCAGACTGCCGATCACCCGGTGGTCAACGTTTCCCGAGAGGACGCGCAGGCGTTTTGCAAATGGCTGACCGACCGTGAGCGCAAGGCCGAGCGGATCGCCCATACGCATATCTATCGCCTGCCGACGGATCTGGAATGGAGCATGATGGCTGGCCTCCAAGAGGAAGAAGGTATCAGTCCGGGATGGCGGGACGCACGCAAACAGACAGTCTATCCGTGGGGAACGGCTTGGCCACCACCGGAGAAAACCGGGAATTTCGCGGATGCCACGGCCGGCAAAGCACCCGGTGTCGCCAGCGACCGGACGATCCCGAACTACGATGACGGTTTCGCTCACACCGCCCCCGTCGGCTCGTTTCCTGCCAATCAGAACGGGATTTTCGACCTCAGCGGCAACGTCCAGGAATGGGTGGAGGATGAATACTCGAAGCTTGGAAAAAACCTGTTAGGTGTCCTGCGCGGCGGCGGTTGGAACACCTATCAGTCGGAGAATCTGATCACCGGTTCGAGAAACGCGGAGCCACCGACCTTCCACGATGAGATCTATGGCTTCCGCGTGGTGCTTGCCAAGGACCCGCCGAAAGCAGAATAATCGATCCGATCCACTTATCTAACCAATATTCATCATGGTTGAAATCAAACTCACCTACGCGGGCGACTTGCATTGCAGCGCCATCCACCTGCCTTCCGGCAACACCCTTGTCACCGATGCACCGTTGGACAATAACGGCCTCGGTCAGGCATTTTCCCCGACGGACCTGCTTGCCACCGCGCTCGGCTCTTGCATGGCCACGGTCATCGGCATCGTCGCCAAGCGTAAAGATATCGCCGTGGAAGGAATGTCGGTCATGGTCCGGAAATTCATGTCCGACGACCAACCACGCCGGGTCAAGCGCTTGGAGCTCGATCTCGAATTGCCGCTCGCCGGTTCACACCCGGAGCGCAAGCTGCTAGAAAGCGCGGCCCGCAGTTGCCCGGTCCATCATAGCATCCACCCAGACATCGAGGTGGTGATGAATTGGATCTGGCAGGAGGGGTGATCACCCGGCCTCACGGCAGGTTCGTGATGCCCATGAGGAAGCGGTCGCATTCACGGGCGGCACCACGGCCTTCGTTGATGGCCCAGACGACGAGCGACTGGCCGCGGCGTACATCGCCGGCGGCGAACACTCCGGGGATGTTGGTCGTGAAAGTGCCGTGCTCGGCCTTGATGTTAGAGCGGGCGTCGGTTTCGAGGGCGAATTTTTGGACCATTTCGCTTTCCGGGCCGGTGAAACCCATCGCTAACAGCGCGAGCTGGCAGGGGATCACCCGCAGCGTGCCTTCGACGTCTTGCGGGACGAAGCGACCTTGCTCGTCCTTGGCCCACTCGATTTCCACGATTTCAAGGCCGGTGAGCTTGCCAGCGGTGTCCTTGATGAAACGCTTGGTCTGCACGAGATAATGGCGCGGATCGCGGCCTTGGAGTGCGGCAGCTTCTTCCTGGCCGTAGTCCATTTTGTAAACCTTGGGCCACTCGGGCCATGGATTGTTCGCCGCGCGCTTGAGTGGTGGCTGCGGCATGATTTCTAACTGGATCACACTCCTGCAACCGTGGCGCAGGCTGGTGCCCACGCAATCGGTGCCGGTATCGCCGCCACCGATGACGACGACGTCCTTACCGCTCGCGTTAAGTGCGGGGTTGCTGCCGTCGAAGTGATGGTCGAGCTGGTGGCGGGTGTTTTTTGTTAGAAATTCCATCGCCATGAACACGCCATCGGCATCGCGGTTTTCGATGGGAAGATCGCGGCCCTGGGTGGCCCCGCAGCAGAGGATGATGGCGTCGAAGTCCGCGCGCAGACGTTCCGCCGTCCACTCGCTGTCCTTGCCGATGAAGATGCCGGTTTTGAACACGATGCCCTCTTCCGCCATCAAATCGACGCGGCGTTGGACGACGAGTTCCTTGTCGAGTTTCATGTTAGGAATGCCATACATCAGCAGGCCGCCGATGCGATCCTCGCGCTCGAAGACGGTGACGCTGTGGCCGGCTTGATTGAGTTGGTCCGCGCAGGCGAGACCGGCGGGACCGGAGCCAACGATGGCGATTTTTTTGCCCGTGCGCTGTGCCGGGATGCGGGCCTTTACCCAGCCTTCCTCCCAACCGCGGTCGATGATGGCACACTCGTTGTTCTTGATGGTGACGGGCGGCTCGATCACGCCGAGCACGCAGGAACCCTCGCAAGGAGCGGGGCAGACCCGGCCGGTGAATTCAGGAAAATTGTTCGTTTTATGCAGGCGTTCGAGGGCTTCTTTCCAACGTCCGCGGAAGATGAGGTCGTTCCATTCCGGAATCAGATTGTTCACCGGGCAACCGCTCGCCATGCCGGAAACCATGTGACCAGTGTGACAGAAGGGTGTGCCGCAATCCATGCAGCGCGAGCCTTGGGCGCGTTGTTGCTTTTCGTCGGAATGAATCTTGAACTCGCGCCAGTTCTTGATGCGCTCGCTAGGTGCGGTTTCGGAATCGGTGACCCGTTCCACTTCCATGAATCCTGTTGGCTTGCCCATAGTAAAAGTTTTTTAGAGACGGAAGACGGTAAGACATAAGACACAAGATAAGATCAAGAGGTCGTTTGCGCCCCGGTCTTTTTGCTTCATGTGTATCTTGTTCTGCATCTTTTCTTATCTTGTGTCTTATGTCTTAAAGTCTTGAATCTCCCGTTAGTTGCCACCCACGCGGGCGAGATCCTTCAGGTTCTCCTCAAAGGCGGCCATCGCGGCCTCGTCACCTGTTAGTCCTTGTTCTTCGACCCGTTTGAAGGCTTCTAACATCCGCTCATAGTCGCGGGGCAGGACTTTGAAGAACTTCGGCACCTCGGCATTCCAGTTTTCCAATAGGAATTTCCCGCGTGGGGAATCCGTGAAGGCGACGTGCTTTTCAATCGCGGATTTGACGAGTTCGATGTCCTTGTCGCGGCACTCGATCAGTCGATAGAGATTAACCATTTCATGATTGAGACGCCTCTCGAACAGACCGTCGATGTCATAAACATAGGCTACGCCGCCGGACATGCCGGCTGCAAAGTTGCGGCCGGTTTCCCCGAGGACGATCACTTGGCCACCGGTCATGTATTCACAACCGTGGTCGCCTACGCCCTCGACGATGGCGGAGGCTCCCGAGTTGCGGACGCAGAAGCGTTCGCCGGCGATGCCGTTGAAATAGGCCTCACCACTGGTCGCGCCGTAGAGGGCGACGTTGCCGATGATGATGTTGTCCTCGGGCTTGAAGCGCGCGGTTTTGGGCGGATAGATGATGATCTTCGCGCCGGATAGACCCTTGCCGACGTAGTCGTTCGCGTCGCCTTCGAGGCGGAACGTCATGCCAGGAGGCGTGAATGCGCCGAATGATTGGCCAGCACTGCCGATGAACTTGAGGTCAATGGTGTCTTCGGGCAGGCCCTTGCTGCCATATTTGCGCGAAATCTCGCTGCCGGTGATGGTGCCGACGACCCGGTTGACATTGATGATCGGCAGCTCGACACGGACTTTTTCGCCGCGCTCGATAGCGGGCTTGCAGAGGGTGAGCAGGTGCGTGTTGTCGAGTGCGAGCTTGAGACCGTGGTCCTGTTGGATCATGTTGTAAGCACCCACGCTGTCGCCGACATCGGGCTTGTGGAAAATGCTCGTTAGATCAACGCCGCAGGCTTTCCAGTGTTCCGTGGCTTCATTGGTATCCAAGCATTCCACGTGACCAACCATTTCCTGGATCGTGCGGAAACCGAGTTCTGCCATGATCTCGCGAAGTTCCATGGCGATGAATGTCATGAAATTCACCACGTGCTCCGGCTTGCCTTCGAAGTTCTTGCGCAGCTCCGGGTCTTGAGTGGCGATGCCGACCGGGCAGGTGTTTTTCTGACAGACACGCATCATCAGGCAGCCGACGGTGACGAGCGGTGCGGTGGCAAAGCCGTATTCCTCCGCACCTAACAGCGTGGCGATGGCGACATCGCGCCCGGTCTTCAACTGGCCATCCGTTTCCAAAACCACACGGCTGCGGAGATCGTTGAGCAGTAGGATCTGGTTAGTTTCTGCCAGGCCGAGTTCCCAAGGTGCGCCAGCGTTGTAGATCGACGATGAGGGCGAAGCACCCGTGCCGCCGTCGTGACCGGAAATCAAGATGACATCGGCATGGGCCTTGGCGACCCCGGCGGCGATGGTGCCGACCCCAACTTCAGCAACAAGTTTCACGTTGATGCGGGCGCGGGTGTTGGCGTTTTTCAGGTCGTGGATGAGTTCTGCCAGATCCTCGATTGAGTAAATGTCATGATGCGGAGGCGGGGAAACGAGGCCCACGCCGGGCGTCGAGTAGCGGACCTTGGCGATCCATGGATAGACTTTGGAGCCAGGCAGCTCGCCACCCTCGCCGGGCTTGGCACCCTGGGAAATCTTGATCTGTATTTCATCCGAGTTCACCAGATATTCCCCGGTGACGCCGAAGCGGCCCGAGGCCACCTGCTTGATCGCCGAGCGCTTACTGTCGCCGTTAGGCATCGTGACAAAGCGTTCTGGATCCTCGCCACCCTCGCCGGTGTTAGACTTCCCGCCGATGCGGTTCATGGCGATGGCGAGCGTCTCGTGAGCTTCCTTGGAAATCGAGCCGTAAGACATGGCTCCGGTCTTGAAGCGCTTGGTGATTGACTCGATTGATTCCACCTCGTCGATTGGCACCGGTGTGCGATTGAGTTTGAACTTCATCAGTCCACGCAGCGTGGAAATGTTCTCGCTCTGGTCGTTCACCTTCTTCGCATACTGCTTGAAAACGTCATAGCTGCCGGTGCGTGTGGACTTTTGAAGCAGGTGGATGGTTTCCGGATTGAAGAGGTGGTATTCGCCATCGCTGCGCCACTGATAGACACCGCCGGGATCAAGCGCGGCTTCTTCTGACTCGATGTGTCTATCAGGAAATGCCTCGCGATGGCGGATCAGGGATTCCTCGGCGATTTTTTCGATGTCGGAACCTTCGCAGCGGCTGGAGGTGCCATGGAAAAACTTGTCCACCAGCTCCGTGCTGAGGCCGATGGTTTCAAAAATCTGTGCGCCGCGATACGAGGCGACGGTGGAGATGCCCATCTTTGCCATCGTCTTCACCACGCCTTTGATAGATCCCTTGAGGAAATTATAAACCGCCTTGTCAAAGTCGATGGCCAGCATGTCGTCCGCGATCATCTTATGGATCGAATCGAAGGCCATGTAGGGGTTGATCGCATCCGCGCCGTAGCCGATGAGCGTGGAGAAATGATGGACCTCGCGGGCCTCGCCGGTTTCGAGGATGATCGAGACCAGCGTGCGCGTGCCTTTGCCAACCAGATAGTGATGGATGCCGCCCATCAGTAGCAGCGTGGGAATCGCGGCGTGGGTCTTGCTGATATTTCTATCGGATAGAATCAGCAGATTGAAACCTGCGGCGATGGCCTGATCCGCCTTCGCGCAAATTTCCTCGAAGGCGGCTTCCAGTCCTTCGCCGCCTTGATCCGCCGGGAAGAGTGCATCGATGGTAGTGGCCTTGAAACCCGCCAAGCTCACCTCGCGCAAACGAGCCAGCATTTCGTTGTCGATCAACGGATTGTCGAGGCGGATCATCCGGCAGCTTTGTGGGCCGGGTTGCAGCAGGTTGCCCTCGGAGCCAAGAAAGGTTTCCGTCGCGGTGACGAGTTCCTCGCGAATGCAATCGAGCGCCGGATTAGTGACTTGGGCGAAGATCTGTTTGAAATACTGATAGAGATGCTTCGGCTTGGTGGACAGCACGGCGAGCGGCGTGTCATTGCCCATCGAGGAAATGGGTTGGACGCCGGTGGCGGCCGTCGGTCCTAACAGCATCCGGAGATCCTCGTAGGTGTAGCCGAATGCCAACTGGCGCTCGACAATGCGCTCGGCCTCGACGGTCTTCGGTGCTCTGGCGGTCGGCAGATCTTTGAGAGTGATCCGGTTCGCGGCGAGCCACTCGCCGTAGGGCTTGGCCGAATAGACGCGCTGTTTTACTTCCTCGTCGGGCACGATACGGCCTTCTTTCATGTCCACGAGAAACATCCGACCGGGGCGCAGGCGGCCTTTTTCCACGATCTTCATCGGATCGAGGTCCGGCACCACGCCGACTTCGGAGGCCATGATAACCAGATCATCGTCGGTGATATAATAGCGGCTCGGGCGAAGGCCGTTGCGATCTAACACCGCGCCGATTTGCTGGCCGTCGGAAAAAGTGATCGAAGCCGGACCGTCCCATGGCTCCATCAGGCAGGCGTGGAATTCGTAGAACGCCTTTTTTTCCGCATCCATCATCGTGTGACGTTCCCATGGCTCGGGAATCATCATCATCATCGCATGGACCAGATCGTAGCCGCCGAAGTGCATGAACTCTAACGCATTATCGAAGCGCGCCGAGTCCGAGCCATCCTCGTTGATGACCGGGAAAATATTCTCGATTTCCGTGCCGAAGAGATCCGATTGGCATAGCGCCTGCCGGGCCTTCATGAAATTCGCATTGCCCATGACCGTGTTGATTTCGCCATTGTGGGCGATGAAGCGGTTCGGGTGGGCGCGCGACCAACTCGGGAACGTGTTCGTCGAGAATCGGGTGTGCATCAGCGCCAGAGCTGACTCGAAATCAGGATCGAGGAAATCCGGGAAATACTCTGACAACTGACAAGGCGTCAGCATGCCCTTGTAGATCATCGTGCGGGCGGATAGACCGGTAACGTAGTGGTAGTCCGCGCCGGGGAAGGTATTGCCCTTGATGCCGTGGACATCGCGGAATTGATTCGGCACTTGGTTATTGCGGATCCAGTGGCCGACGAGTTTGCGGATCACGTAGAGCTTCCGCTCGAAGGCCATCGCGTCACAGAGGTCTTCGCTTTTACCGATGAAAACCTGCTTGATGACCGGCTCGTAGCGGCCGGAAGTTTTGCCAAGGATCGAGCTCTTCACTGGCACCGTGCGCCAACCGAGAAATTTCTGCCCCTGTTCGCGGATGACATGCTCGAACACCTGCATCGCCACTTCGCGGACGGCGGCTTCCGGTGAGAAAAATACGCAACCCGAGCCATAATCGCCTTCTGGCGGCAACTCCACGCCCTTTTTCGCCATTTCACGCCGCAGGAATTTGTCAGGCATCTGGATGAGCATCCCCGCTCCATCCCCCGTAGCCGGGTCCGAGCCGCTCGCGCCCCGGTGGTCCATGTGCTCGTTCATGGTCAGCGTTTTCAACACGATGTCATGCGAGCGCTTGCCCTTGAGATGGGCGATGAAGCCAACGCCGCAGGAATCTTTTTCGCGGGATGGATGCCAGAGTCCCTGAGGTTCTGGCCAGCCGAAGGGAGATGTCTGCGAGGATGACATGGGATTGAGTTGAAGAAAAATGGTCGGGAATCAGGCGCTCGGGAGGGTCATTCTATAAAGGAGAATACGGGCCGCAACCCTTCGAGTCGGGGGAAACGGGCGGAAATCTGCTTTCCGCCGGGGTTGCTGTCAAGACCGGGGGTGAGTTGGGCAAAAGCAAGATTCATGCCGCTTTGTTGGGTCCCTCAAAGCGCTGGTCTTTGAGGGACGCCCAATTGATTCAGCTCCGGCGGGATCGCAGGCGCTCCGGCAGAGGCGGGTTGATCTCCGGTCAACCCGGTGGATGCGGAGAGAAAGTGCTGGATCTAAGCGCTTTTGTGCCGCGGACCATTGGCTAGGTGGGCCGGAGAGCCACCCTCCATACTCCTGCATGGTCTCCCTCACGGCGGCGGCACCGGCAGCGTGTGAGCCTTGAAGACCGGCTCTGCGTAAGGCTTCTTGATGAATTGCGCGGCGAATTTTTGCAAATAGGCATTCCATTTTTCCGCCGTCGTGATCTCGCCCTGACCCGCCCAGCCGTAGCCGGAAAACCAGCGGATGCCGCCGTTCTGATCGGTGCGGGCGAGGCACAGCGCCTGCGTCAATCCGGCGGCATCGGTATGCGTCTGCATTTTCACCACCCGCGCCGGATCGATGGCAATGCCGGTCCCCAGCCCGAGGTTGTCGAGAGTTTCCCATAGCGACATGATGCCGGTCTTGGGTGAAAAAACCGGCACGGTGCCTTGCACTTGCGGGCCGAGGCCGATGGCGACATCCAGCTTGGCGGGCTGGCCGTCGAGGGTGAAACTGGAATCGCATTGAAACAGCCTTTGGCCCATGATGAGGGTGATGTGCTTGGTTTCGCGGAGAATTTTCCCGTGCAACTCACTCGCGTAGTCCAGCTCGAAGGCGACTCGCTGCGGCGTGTTTTCGAGAATGCGCTGGGTGATGAAAGTGTCGGAATTGTGCAATTCCCCATCCGCCCAGACCGAGATGCCGCCACAGCCACGCGAGTCGCCCACTTCGTAGTGATCGTAGCCCTCGCCGTGGTCTTCATGGTAGGATTTCGCGATTTTGCCATAGGGCAGCTTGAGGCGGTCTTCGAGATACCATTTGTCGATGATCGGGTAGGGGACTCGCTTCAACCAGCAGTCGATGCCGCTGTTCTCCCGTTCGGGCCGCAGTGCCGGGCCGTAGGTGCGGAAGGCTGCTAGATCGTTTTCCCAGGCGAAATCATCCGAGCGTTCCGGCACGAAGCGAGCGAAGACGCGCGGGGTGTTCGGCATAAAATGTTCTGGCAGGGTCACGCCCTTGAACGTCGCGAGATCGGTGCGCCGCTTGGCCGGGTCTAGCAGCCGGATGATTTCGGAGCCTGCTAACAGAAACGCGCCGGAGCCATAGACTTCGGTGGACTCCGCGCCGGTCTCCTGCTTGTCCGGTGAGTCGCCGATTTTTTGGACAAACCCGAGCATCCCTGTCGGTTGGATATTTCTAACGAGTGCTTGATAGCCCTTGATAATGACGGGTCGGAACGTCTCCGCTGGCAGCAGACCACGGTTCACGCCCCAGGCCATTGCATAGACGAAAAACGCCGAGCCGGACGACTCGCCCTGCGGTCCCTCGGGATCGAGCAGGCTGGTGCGCCACAGGCCATCCGCGTTCTGGAGCTTCGTCAGCGCGAACATCATGTCGTGGTAAAGCCCCAGATATTTCCCGCGCGACGGATGGTCTGCGGGGAGATAGTCGAGCACATGGATCAGGCCGCCGGTCACCCAGCCGTTGCCCCGCGCCCAGAAAACGGCTTTTCCGCTCGGTGTGCGTTTGGCGAAAAATTTATTGTCCCGGTAAAACAAGTGATAGGCCGGATTGTAGAGCACGTCGGTCGTCGTCCACCACTCGCGGTCTGCCCAAGCGAGATATTTCGGCTCACCCGTGAGCTGCGAGAGATGCGCCCACACTGCGGGCGACATGAAGAGCGAATCACACCAGCACCAGGTGAAACTGCCGCCCGAGATCGAAGCCGGCGGGGCCCCGGCGAGTGCCGCTTGAATCTTGTCGAAATGCGCCACGCTCGGAGCCAGCTTGGCCGGATCCTTGTCCTGGCCATACATTTCCAACCACGCTTGCAACACCGCATGGTCATCGGCATGCGTCACCCGTGGTCCAGGTCCGTAGCCCACTTGCTTCCCGAATCCGTCGAGCGCTTCCAAATAGCGGGCCTCCCCGGACACCTGATGGAAATTTGCCAGTCCCAGATAGAACGGCGCCTGCGTCCAGTCATGCACCGCGTGAGTCGAGGGATTCGCAAGCTGCCAATCCGCCACCCGTTTCATGCTTTGCAAAACCTCCGCTGGCTTCGGGTCCGCTGCCGCGAGCGGGCAAACGGTGGCCAGCAGCAGCAGCTTTCTCAAGTGGCAAAGCGCCGGACGGAAACAAAGGCGGGGCAGGTGAATCATGGGATTTTCGTGCGTTGTTATTTGGAAACTAAGATTCCGGTTGCCAGAGAATGGGCCAAATGAAGAATGGTCCTGATCAAAGGAGATTCATTGCCAGCCGGACAAGTTTCCCGATACTTTAGAATCCCTCCTCACCCTTCAATCAATATCATGGAAAAACGTCTCATGCCATCGCCCCGCGAAACCTCCATCCTCGACACGGACGAACTCCGTGCCGCCTTCCTCGTGGAAAATCTCTTCGCACCCGGTGAAATCTGCCTCATTCACACCGACCTCGACCGCGCCATCGTCGGCAGCGCCATCCCCACTTCCGGCCCCCTTACTCTCGCCACTGACGACGCTCTCAAGGCGGATTTTTTCTGCCAACGCCGCGAACTCGGCATCCTCAATCTCGGCGCGACCGGCACCGTCACAGTCGATGGCACCGCCCATGATCTCGGCAGCCACGACTGCCTCTACATCGGTCGCGGCAGCCGTGAAATCACCTTCACCAGCGTTTCCGGCGAGACCCCCGCCGTCTTCTACTTGGTCAGCTACCCCGCCCACGCCACTTATCCGACCGCCAAGGCCACCCGGGCCGATGCCAACCGCGTGGAACTCGGCAGCAAGGACGAGTGCAACGAACGCACCATCCTCCAATACATCCATGAAAACGGCATCAAGAGCTGCCAGTTGGTGTTAGGCTTCACCGAGTTCAAGCCCGGCAGCGTCTGGAACACCATGCCCTGCCACACTCACGACCGCCGCAGCGAGGTTTATTGCTACTTCGACGTCCCCGCCGCCCACCGCGTCCTGCACATGATGGGCGAGCCTCAGGAAACCCGCCCGCTCTGGGTCGCCGACCGCCAAGTCGTCCTCTCTCCACCTTGGTCCATCCACTGCGGCTGCGGCACCGCCAGCTACCGCTTCTGCTGGGCCATGGGCGGCGAAAACCAAGCCTTCACCGACATGGACCGCGTGGAAATCGCAGAACTCCGTTAGAATCCAGAGGCCAGAATCCAGAGAATGAAGAGACTTCCTCTTGATTCTTGATTCTCAAATTTTCAAACACATGAACTCATTCGATCTTACCGGAAAAACCGCCCTCGTCACTGGCTGCAAGCGTGGCATCGGCTTCGCGATGGCCCAAGGGCTTGCCGAAGCCGGTGCGGACATCATCGGCGTCAGTGCCAGTTTGGAACTAACAGGCAGCGCGATTGAACAAGCCGTCACCGCGCTCGGCCGGAAATTCACCGCCTATTCCTGCGATTTCTCTGACCGCGCCGCCGTCAAAGCCTTCGCCGCGCAAATCCTCGCCACCCACGGCGCACCGGACATCCTCGTCAACAACGCTGGCACTATCAAACGCAAGCCCGCCGCCGAGCATCCCGACGATTTCTGGTTCGAGGTCATCGACGTGAATCTCAACGCCCAGTTCCTCCTCAGCCGCGATCTTGGCGCGAAAATGATCGAGCGTGGCAGTGGAAAAATCATCTTCACCGCCTCCCTCCTCACCTTCCAAGGTGGTGTCACCGTCCCCGGCTACGCGGCTTCAAAAGGCGGCATCGGCCAGCTCACCAAAGCCCTCTCTAACGAATGGGCGGGCAAGGGCGTCAACGTCAACGCCATCGCCCCCGGTTACATCGCCACCGACAACACCGAGGCCCTGCGCGACGACCCCGTTAGAAGCCAGCAAATCCTCGCCCGCATCCCCGCCGGCCGCTGGGGCGATCCCGCCGATTTCAAGGGCCCGGTCGTCTTCCTCGCCAGCGAAGCCTCGCGCTATGTCCACGGCGAAATCCTCGTCGTGGATGGTGGCTGGATGGGCCGGTGATGAAACACGCAAGCGTCGCTGGAGCGTCCCCGCGCCAGACCGTGACCGTAGCATCCTGTTCCGAGTCCGCCTCCAAGATCAGTAACCCCCAAATAGATATCCTGCCTTATTGTCCTTACGTCGATGGACACCTAAAGCATCTCCTCTACCGAGTTCACAAATCCTGATACGCCATCTGATAGGGATCCCCATCTTCGATCCGGCCGCTGTCCAGTCCCTTCTTGAACCACCGCATCCGTTGCTCCGCTGTGCCATGGGTGAAGGCCTTGGGCGTTACGCGCCCCTGGAATTTCTTCTGGATCATATCGTCGCCGATGGCATTGGCCGCATGCATCGCCTCCTCGATGTCGCTGCGATCCAGCTTGAAATACTGCATCGAGTGCTTCGCCCACACCCCGGCGAAATAATCCGCCTGTAGCTCCAGCCGCACCGACCACTCGTTGTAATCCGGCCGGTTTTGCTTCGCCGCCACCATGGTCGAGATGCCCAGTAACTTTTGCACATGGTGCCCCACCTCGTGCGCGATCACATACGCCTGCGCGAAATCCCCCGGCGAATTGAAGGTCTGCGCCAGCTCGTCATAAAATCCAAGGTCGATGTAAACCTTCGCGTCGCCTGGGCAATAAAACGGCCCCATCGCCGCGTTGCCTGTTCCGCACGCTGTTTGCGTCTGCCCGCGATACACCTTCATTTTGGGCAATTCATATCGCTTCCCGACCCGCGCGAACTCCGCCGTCCACACATCTTCCGTACTTGCCAGCACCTTCTTCACAAACGCAAACCGCTCCTGATCCGAAGAGCCCACCTTCGCTTGCTGCGACAACCCAGCCGGACGGCCGCCTCCATCCAGCACCGACTGATCCAGCAAGCCCATCTTCCAAAGCACCCCACCGAGAACCAGCGCCACCAGCACCCCCTTGAACCCAAACCTCCTGCCAATGGTAAACAACAACCCCAGCCCGCCGCCACCCCCGCTGCCACCGCCTCCGGAATAGCCTCCAGATTGCTCCCCCCGTGCATCCTCCACATTCTCGCTATCCCGCCGGTCTTTCCATTCCATGATCGTTTCAGTTTGAGTTCGCCCATTCATTAAACGAGCCAAAACCCATCGGCAAGCCCGCGTAGAGGTCCAGATAAAATTCCCCCTGTCCTATTTTGACTCGCTCCTTCCGCTCTCCCCCAAGCCCGGCTTGGCCGCTTGGCGGCGCAGGGTGGCGATGAGAATGATGACGATCGTCACATTCATCAGCAGCAACACACATTTCAAAAGTGATACCGAAACGAACAGCTCATATAATTCCAAAGGGATGAAGCAACCCGTGGCAATCACCGTCAGCAGCTCGGCCCAGCGTTTCTCGAAGTAGAGTCCGGTTCCTTCCGTCAGCAGCAGCACCCCGTAGGCGAAGGTGATACCGCTAAGTTTCTCCAGTTTCCCGTCATCCAGCAGATCGAGTTTCGCCAGGGCCGCGCCAAGGTAGCGGTTCTCAGGATCCACCCGGAGCTTGTTCGCCAAGTCTTCGAGCATCGCGCCCACGTCGTGGTGCATGAGCTTGAACAATCCAAAAGCCAGCAGGATCAACAGCACTCCCTTGCACCACTTGAAAATGGCAATGATCAGCAGGGTCTTGTGATGGTGGAGCTTCACCCCATCCGCGCTTCGATTTTCTTTGGCCGTCGGCATCGGCCCATTCATCGCAGGCTTTGGCGGGTTTACCAGCGGGACTTGATCGGGTGTTGGACCACTGTCCACGCATCTGCCATTGTTCCACCGGAATCTCTTTGTCGAGGGTCGATGGTTGAGGGTCGAGTGTATCGCTCCAATTCCGCCTCTGCCCATCAACTCTCAACCATCAACTTCTTCCTCTCCCTGTAGCGCGTCTGCGACCGTCGCGCTTCACCTTCTTCCGCCAGAGGCTCCTTGGATGTTTGAGGTGCTGGTCCGGTATGAAGTCATTCGCCGTTTCATTGCCGAAGTCGCTGCTGCGGATGGCCATCAAAGAATTTTGATCGCCAAGGCGCAAAGGTCGCCAAGGAACGCAGAGGAAAAATTGGCTTGGAGTGGGAATGAGGCATTGAAGGGTGCAAGCTGAAATTCTGAGAAGCTGAAAGGGGGAAATCAAGACGGTTCCGAATTTCTGGAAGTAGCAGTGGCACGGATTTCTGCGGCGGTCGCGTAGTTGACGGGAACGTGGACCGGCACGGTTTCCATCGTCTTACGGTCGAACGATGGTGGATTCTCGCGGAGAATGTTTCCCTCGCTTGAACGGCAATGCCAGCAGGAAATAAAGCACTAGGGCGATTCCTAACAGCGATAGGATATACCA
Organism: Akkermansiaceae bacterium; assembly: GCA_025354565.1. GTDB lineage: Bacteria > Verrucomicrobiota > Verrucomicrobiia > Verrucomicrobiales > Akkermansiaceae > Luteolibacter. The sequence continues at coordinate 20,868 of JANXMQ010000113.1, read as the reverse complement.
TGGCCATGGCCCGAGGTGGTCGATGAGGCTTGGGTTGGCGGGCGGGTGGGAGACGAAGGCGAAGTTGCTGCCCAGCCAGTGATTTATGGTGAGGATGAAAAACAAATAAATCACCGAGAGGCCGAAAATTTCCAAGGGACTGCGCCACCAAGGGGACTTGGGCCGCCAGCCAAGGACGATTGGCAGATAAAGCGCCGCGATCACGACGGCGAAGTGTTGGATGAAAAACATGATGAACGGCAGTGCGGGAAAGCCAATGGTGATGGCGGGTGTCAAGAGCGCCTGCGCGGTGGCGGCGAGACCCCAGAAATAGGTGATGGTGCAGAGCATGGGCCTGCGTGTGAGTAAGGCAAAGCCCGCCGTCATCGCGGCGATATCGCACATGTGGAACGGCAGGATGTTGTCCCAGGTTTTGGGTAGATCCACCGTCATCCATGCCGCCTCGCTCAGCGGATAGGTGCTCAGGCACAGGAAGCCGAGTAGAGCCGTGGCGAGCTGGTGGCTTGATCCGCCGCGTTTCCCAGCGAGCAAAAAAGCCACTGCCGCCAGCGTGCCAACACCGAGTGTGATGAAGTGCTCTGTGGTAAATGGATGAAAGGCGTGAGGCATGCGCGGGAGAATGGATAGGAGATAGGGGATTGTAATAGGCAGAGCGGTGGCGCGGTTAGGAAATCGTCATTGGTCAATCATGGGTAGTTCGAGGGAAAGTTAGATCGATGTTCGGTGCTTACCTCAATGTCTAACATTTCGGCTCGCGCCAGTGAGATTTCTGCAAGACCTTCCACCTCTGCCAGCGAGGAAACTTGGCACAGTTTGCCGCGCAGCTCCTTTGCTCCGGGAAAGCCTTTGCAATAGGCCATGAGGCGCGAGCGCATGGCTGTCAGCGTTTGCCGCTCGTCACCGTTTCGGCCGCTGGCGACGGCGAGATTCACATGTCGGATGACCAGTTCCCAGCGCTCGCTCACGGCCACTTCCGGCAGCACGGTGCCATTCTTTAGAAAATGCTTCGCCTCCCGGAACACCCACGGGTGCTGCATCGCCGCCCGTCCGATCATCACGCCGGATACAGCCGTTTCCGCCCGCCGCCGCATGACGTCCGCGCCGCAGGTGAGGTCGCCATTGCCGATGACTGGAATTTTCACCGCCCGCGCCACGGCATCGATCACCTCCCAGTTCGCCTCGCCGCCGTAGCCCTGTGAGCGGGTCCGCCCGTGGACGGCGATGGCCTGCATTCCGCAGTCTTCGAGAATTTTCGCCACCTCCACCGCGTTCACCGTCGTCTCGTCCCAGCCGATCCGCATTTTCGCCGTTACGGGCACCACCTCGCCCACGGCCTGCGCGACTCCCGCCGCCACTGCCGCCAGCACTGGGCAGTCCTTGAGCAAGGAGGAGCCGCCGTTTCTCGCGACCACTTTATTCACCGGACAACCGAAGTTGATATCAATGAAATCCGGCTGTTTCCAATCAATGATTTTCCGTGCCGCCTCCCCCATCCGCCCGCCGTCGGCACCGAAGAGTTGGACGCCCACTGGTCGCTGTTCCTCGGAGAACTCCGTGTATTTCCGCGTGCGCGCGTCCGCCTGCATGATCCCCTCTGCGGAGACAAACTCCGTGACCATCACATCCGCTCCCAGCTCTTTGCAAAGCTGACGGAAAATCACGTCCGTCACCCCGGCCATCGGTGCGAGATAGAGCGGGAAGGAGTTGTTGGAAAACCACGGTAGCACGCCGCGAGCATGAGCGGTAACTGCGGTGGAGGAAAGTGCCGAGTGAGCGGTGCCCCGGTGTTATTTTCCCGCCGGGATGTGCGTGTCCAAGGTCCATTGCAGCGCCATGTCGAACTCGCTGAGAAAGCGGACGTCGGCGTGGTTCATGTCGTGGGTGGTCTTGGTTAGGACCACTTTCTTGTGCGGGGTTTCCGGATGCAGCGCCTTGATCCAGTCGATTTGATTATCCATGACGTCGAGCTCACCAACGAACTCAACGACTCCCACTCCGTGAAGTTGCGGCGCGAGGTCCGCGAGGCCAAAAGAGCCTGGTCCCTCGGGTTCCTCGCCTAACAAATCACCTTTAGTGATGCCATAGCGGCTCCGGTCACCGGGTGAGACCGCGAGAATGCCAACGAGATTTTTCTCGCGGTCCGGTCCGGCGGCGGCACTGATGGCCCACTCGGCACCGGTGGACCAGCCAGTGTACCAGACGGGGGTGTCGGCGGGGAGTCCCGCACGTTTCCTAACGGCGGCGACTGCGACGTTGAATGCCTCTGTCAGCGTGGCGTGGTCAAAGGTACGGGTGTCGGCGAATTTACGGCAGTCCCAGCCACCGACGGCGAAGCCGGTGCGCACCGCGTGAGCCGCCATGGGCTCCTCGATTTGTCCAGACCAGCCACCGTCACCGGTGCCGATGATCAGGATGCCCTTGGGTCGGTCCGGGGCAAAATAGAGCACCTGGAATTTCCCGCTAGAAAGCGCTAAAGGAATGACCTCACCGGCGGGACTGACATAGTTGCGTGGCATGAGGAAATGATAGAGATACCAACCGACAGGGATCAGCATGAGGATCTGGATGACGGTGAATACCCAGCGAAAAATAGTTCGGGTCTTAGAAGTCATGACGGCTCGGCAGGAGTGGGATGATCTCTATCAGGTGCGCTTTCCTCGACCACCGGGGAAACCTCCCGGCGCGGGCGGGTGGAGGATTTTCCGATCAGTGCGGTGATATCAATGATGGCCGCAGGCAATTCCCAAGCCTTGGAAATAGCGAGGTAGCGTGGCTGCCAGACCGGCTGGAATTTACTCTTCCAAGCACGCAGGCCGTTGAAGTTGTAGAAGGACTCGCCCTTGTCGTAAATCAACCCACCGATGCGACTCCAGAGCGGCGCGAATTGCTTGCCAGCAAGACCGGAGAGCGGTGCCATTCCGAGGTCGAACCAACGGTAGCCCTGTTGCCTGCCCCAGAGCATCAGGCTCACAAACAGGCAGTCCATCACGCCGTTAGGCGCATCCGGCATGTGGCGCATGAGATCGGTGGAAAGCTCGTCCTTGCCATTGCCAGGCCACACGTTGCCGAAGGCGATCACTCGACCCTCGATAATGATGACTGCGCACGGTAGCCGACAGAGATAGGCGTCGTCGAAGCGGCCCAGCGAGAAGCCTTTTTCCTTCGCGTTGTGGTGACTCAGCCATGCATCCGAGACGGCCCGCAATTCCCCGAGACGGGCGGTCACCTGATCTGGCTGCCAGATTTCAAACAGCCAACCCTCGCGTTCCATCCGGTTCATCACCTTGCGGAATTTTTTGAGTTCGGAGGTTGATAGATCAAATGTCTCTAACGGGATCATCGCTTCCTCGCCGAGCTTATAAATTCGCATTCCCATTTCCACGCAGACCGGGATCATGGCAGCTCCTACCTGATAGAAAGCAGCCCTCATGCCCTCGTCGTTCGCCTGTTCCATGAAGCGCCAGTAGAGGCCTTCAAATTTCTCCTCATCACCCACCGGGTCCGCCATGGCCACTCGGGTCCGGCCTTGGTCGCCATACATCAGGAAGGCGCTTTGCTCATGATTGAAGAGGAATTCCTTATCGCCGACGAGGGCGAGGGCGCTGGCGCACCGCGGGGTGGTGTTGACCATTTCCAATATCCGCTCGAAACACGGCAGCGGCTCGCGCGCCCGTGGCGGGGCCGGGCGGAAGTATTGGAGCAAGGCCACGAAAACGATGATCAACGCACTACCGGCCATGCCGCGGAGGAAGCGCGAGGGGTCGTTGTCGAAAGAATACTGCCACCAAAGATCGGTTCCGTAGGGCACATGCCGGCTCGAATAAAATCCGAACCATATCGCCAGCCCAATGATCGACAAGATCAGCCCCCACCATTGCAGCGAGAACCGGCGGGTCCAGATCCCGGCATGGCGGTGGAACTTAGCGCGGAATGGCAACAGGGCCGCGAGGAAAATGAGTAGCACCAACGATTCTTCCCAATCGAAGCCCTTTAGCAGCGAGAACACGATTCCACCCGTCGCCATCACCACCGCGATCCACCACGCGGCACGCACCCGCCGGAGCAGCCCGCTGGCGACGATAATCATCACTGTTCCCGCGATGCTGGAAAGGAAATGCGAAGCTTCCACAAAGGGCAGCGGGATAAATTCTTCCAGCGTCTCCCGGCGTTGCTCCAACATCGGCGTGTTTGCAGACAGCATCAGCACGAAGCCCCCGGCCAGGGCGCTCATCCCTGCCAAGCGGGGCGCGATGGCCGACCATGCCTTGCCGGTGCCATCCACCGTCTTTTTTGCCCAATGCCGCTTGGCCCAGATTTCCCGCAAGCTCACCGCTAACACTGCGCAGACAAACGGAATGAGGTAGTAGGTGAGCCGGTAAATCAGCAAGGCACCGATGATCACAGGAGCGGGAGCCATACCGGCAGCGAATTTGCTGATAGACAGCTCCATGACTCCGAGACCACCGGGCACATGGCTGGCGGCACCGAGCGCCTGGCCCACGGCCGTCGCGGCGAGAAAGGCCGGGGTGGAGATTTCCAGCGGCAGGAAAACCCGCAGCGCCAGCCCGGCGAACAACCAATCAAAGCCGGATACCAACATCGCCGTCACCATCAGCCGCCAGGGCGGCAGGAATGACAGATTTTTCCCCCGGAATCCCGTCGCCGAGAGGGTCGCAATGACCGCGCACGAGACGAGCAGCGCCACTCCGACGCCACGCCCCACCCCAATCGGTAGCCACCCCGGGGCCGGGGGTGACCAGCACAACATCACGCCAGCTAGCAACGCATGTCCCAACCACCCGGCCACCAGCAGAAAGCCGGTGATTTTGGCAATTGCGCCACCACCCAAGCCGTATTGTCCGTAAAACCGCATCCGGATGGTGCCGCCACCTAGCACCGTGCCCCCGCCATTCATGCTGAATGAACCCGCGATCAGCGCCGTGCCCAGCACCTTGCCCACCGGCAATTCATTTTTCAGCCAGCGCAACGCGAGCAAATCCAGCGAGGCATTGCACAGCAGGCTGGCACCTGTCAGTAACAGGGCGATTCCCAATTGCAACCACCCGACCCGGTGCATCGCGTCTTGTAAGTCAGACAGGTGGAAGCTGGCCCGTTCCTTGTTGAGCGACCACACCGCAAAGGCCAACAAGGCCAGCCAAATGTATGGCGCGACTAGGGCAAACAGCTTTTTCAGATTTTGAAATTTGACGGGTAGATCCATGCATCAGCGGAAGGCCGCAAGCAGGTTTGAGCGGCATTTTCTCTCCGCTCAAGACCTATTTTCACTAGAAACGGAGGAAGGCGGCAGATTCTTCAACTTCTTTTAAGTTTTTGACTTGGCGTGATTGCCACCGGCACCGCTTCGCACACCTGCCGCCAGCCGGGGAAATTCCATTGGTTCGGAAACCCCCCGCACTGGGCGGGCTTTACCGGGTGAATCCGGCAGTCCTTGCCGTCCAACATGATGCACTCGTGGTTGGCTTTTTCGATCAGTGACAAGCCCTGCCGGTTGGTCCGCAGCCGGGTGAAATGGTCCAGAAAATCGGCCTCCGCCATGCCCAGGAAGCTGGCGATCATCGGTATTTCCTCCGCCTCCAAGCGCACATCCCCCGGCCACTTGCAACACGCCGTGCAGCGCTGGCAGACATAGTGAATCCCCGGCTCTAGCACGGTCCCGCTGTTGCCGGGGCGACCGTGATTTTCGGGTAAATCATTCATCGAGCCGCTGATAATACGCGTTCACCTTGCTCAGAAAGCCGCGCCACTTTGCACCGGGTACGCCGTTATCCATCAGGAAATGCGGACAATTTTTGTTCGGTGGGTGCTTCCCGTGACGCGGCCAATGGTAGTGCGGCACAACATTGCGCAGAGGAATGTGGTTTTTCTTCATCAGCACCGCCGTAAGCTTGGCGGTCCGCTCGATGGTCGCACCCAGATTCCCCCATCGGTTCTCACACATTTCTATGCCGATCGACAAGCGGTTCCCCGGCCCGTCGAAGTCCGCGTGCTCGCCTTGCTCCGTCGTTGGCATGTGCTGGATGGCCATGTGATCATCCACAGTGAAATGCCAGATCAGGAAACCAATCCGGTTGCCGCCGGGCCGCATTCCGGAGCGCAAGGCTCCGTTCTTCAAGGCCTGCGAGTGCTTTTCCGCATTGGCCGTGTAGTTCTCAGTGCTGTGGATCGTGATGTAGAGCGGCGTCATCGGGCGCACCACCCGGCGGCCATATTTGCCTTTCGCCACCATATCGACCTTCAGGTTCACTTGCCGCATCAGCGCGCTCACCGGCGTCCCGCCCTTGCCATGTGCGGGCTGCGATGGATGCGCGGCGGCGTGGCGCGGAGGAGCCGGTCGGTAAGCTTCAGGCGGGCAATACGCCGGCCCCATTGGGTGGCATTGGACACAGATGAAGATCATCATCGCAACAGGGACTTGCCAGAAAATGGATTGCACGTCAGCAGGCATACCATGCCAAATTGGGTTTCGGAATCAAAATTTCCGCCTTACTTGCATGGATTCCATGGGTCTCCTCCGCTTAGCACGTTTTCGACAGTCGCCTTATCAGCCTCTTCTTTGTTCAATTGTCTTGTCCATTTGCTCCGTTTATCCGGATTTGCGCCCGGACCGGTATTGCCGAATTCAGTGAAGCGTGCCGTGACTTCATTGGTTGGATTGCGCCAGTTGTCCCAACCTTCGGGCTTGATGTGGTCGCCCATTTCACAATGAATGTAGGAGACGCTGGCGTTAGGACGCCAGGGACGACCCAGATCTGCCATTGGCTTCTTAGTCGGTATGGTTGTGATCGTGTCCGAAGGATTCACCCATGGCCGGGGATCACCGGTAAGTCGGCAATTTAAGAACACAAACCCAAATGGACTTTCCTGTGGGGTGCTAGCCGCCGTGATATATCCTCCGTTCTTGCTGTGAATTTCACATTTATCAAACACCGTCGTGGCTGAACCATAGATGAAGTCCACACGACCTTCGATGTAGCAGTTGCTAAAGTACTGACGTCCATGGTTGACCATTAGCGTATCCTGCCAACCGAGCAGCCGACAGTTGTTGAAGACCGCGCGGTCCCCGTCAACCCTCAACGCCAGCGCTTGGCCATGGTCACCTGAAGTGTTTTCAAAAGTGATATTTTCCGCTCCAAAATCATCTCCCAGCACGATCACCCCGGTGCCCTTAAATCGCATGTCTGTCGCAGCATTGGATTCATTCACATTCAGGCCATACGTGAGCACGGTTTTTCCCATCTCATCGCCCACGAAACGCAGGTTGCGCTTGGATTTTGGAATGATGATTTGACCTTCATATTTTCCCGGCTTGAGCATTACGGTGAAGAGTTTCGTCGATTCGTCCGGTGCGGCCGCGATCGCGGCCTGGACGGTGGTGCAGGTCCCCGTTCCATCAGCGGATACGACCGCGTCAAAGTGCGTTTCTTTGGCCACCGGATTGGGCTTCGCGGGTTTGTCCCGCAAGCCTGGTGAAAGCTCCGGCTCGGCCTTGCGCAACTCTTCGACATAGTTCGTCGAGTCACCGACGAGGACGATTTGGATAGGTCGAGCAAATCCCGCAAGCGTTAACCCATGTAAGAGGGCGGCTGATAGGACAAGTTTTGAGAAAATGGATACCGGAACTGAGTGCATGGAAAAGCTGGGGGTAGAATGGCTGTGAGTTTATCGAACGCTGCTGTGGTGAGGTTGGTGGCGTCCATTAAGTGGCAGTCGATCATTTCATTTTCGCCTATACTTAACTTCCTGCGGGCTTCTCCGTCGGCCCCGTCACGGGACTCGCGGGAATGTCCACCATTTCCAACGAATCAGGCTTGGCGGGATCGAAAGCGCCGACGTCTTTGACCAGATGTCTTGCCAGCTCAGGCACTTTGTTTTTGATGCCTTCGACGACGCACCTTGCCAGTTCATAGCCGCCATAGGCGTTGTGATGGGTGTCATCTTTCAATGGCTTGTCCTGGCCGGGAAATGTATTCGCCGCGTAATGAACGAATGCCCTAGCAGACAGATCCGGCCCGAGTGCCGTGTAGAAATTTATACTCATCGCGTTGAGATCAATCACCGGCACTTTCTCCTCCGCGCCCACTTGCCGCACGGCCTCGGCATAATCGGCCAGCGTCGGCTGGAACCTGTTGCCCTCCCAACGTCGGCGCTCCATCGGAGTCACCAGCACCGGGACGCCATCCTTGCTGCGGGCGGCTTCGACGAACTGCTTGAGGTTCTTCTTATAAGTCGTGAACGGACCTGCGCCGGATGATTTATCCTTTTGATCATTATGTCCGAACTGGATGAAGAGGTAGTCGCCCTTGGTCATCATGCTTAGAACTTTATCGAGCCGCTTCTGGTATTTGAACGAGTGGAGCGCCAGACCGGACTCTGCTTGATTCGAAACTGCCACGCCTTGCTGGAAAAAGCGCGGCAACATCTGTCCCCAAGCAGCATAAGGTTCCTTGGCCTGGTCAGTGACCGTCGAGTCTCCCGCCACAAAGACGGTGATCGCCGCTTTGGCGGGCTTAATCTCGATCGACAAAACTCCTGGTGCTTTGCCATTGATCTCGAAGGTGAGATGTTCATCCCAGTCAGGGCTGGGCGGCGGACCTTTCTCACGATTATTCAGCAACGTCACGCCACCGGTGCTGATCGCCGGCTTACGCACATTCACGGTGAATGTACGCACCTCATCTATGCCCGGCGCAGTCTCCACTTTCTCCAGCATCAAACGGCGTGACTCTGCCTTGATAGTCGTGGAACTAGCACTTGTCGGATCACCGAAACGCATCGTCACGTCGTAATTGCCTTCCGCAACATCCAACGCAAACACCCGTGGCGAGTTTGGGCTTGCGGCTTTGTTTTCAAGAAATCCAAAACCCTGCTTCTCATCATACTTCGTCTGCGCTGTGACTTGCGCGAAACCCGACTGCGCCTTGTCTGATCCGAAATCAAACTTAAACTCAGCAGCTTCCGTTCCTACACACAAGAGAAGCAGTAGATTAATTATGAGTAAATTGCGTTGCTGCAACAATCTTAAAATTAATGTGTGTCGTGGTGCCATGGGGGGTAATGTTTGGGTTTATATGGAGTGGTGGATGGGAGTGAAACTAATTTTGAACTCTATAAAAAACTTCATTGCCCCGATGCCGCGTTTGCTTCCACGCCATTGATTCGCACGTTTTTCATTACAAGGTGATTAACTTTTCCCGGAGTGAAACCTTGCTCCAACAATTGAAGATCCACGTTTTCCAATGTGATGTTTCGCAAGGTATCTGTGGGATTGCCGCGCAGGGTCCCGAGGCTGCCGAATGAACCGCGAATGTTGCGCAGCGTGACATCATTGATCTGTCGGGAAGGTGGTTCGTGCCCCTTCAAATCAAAAAATTGTGTCCACGGAGCTACATTTAAAACACGGCCGTTGCCGGAGAGGGTGACATCCTCGATGATGATATTCTCATAGTGCTGCGGCGTATCCGGACGGAGTTTGAGCGTAAGAACGGTGGCATCGCCTGAAATCCGGCATTTTCTCACCGTGACATTGCGGACCAGGGTCGCCTCGCTCCCGCACGTCACCATGCCGTTGCCATCACCAAATTCACAGTTTTCAATTAGAATATTCTCCACAGCGGGACTGTCCGCATCCTTGTCCGCCAAAGGACCCTTGCTGCCTTTGAGGGCGATATCATCGTCATTCACCGAGATGTAACAATTGCGGACTGTGACATTTCTCGAACTGTCAATGTCGATGCCATCGGTACTGGGGCCAAGTATGTTATCCTTAATGGGAATTTTCCCGGACTTTACATCCTCTTTCATGCCCTTGAGAATGGCCTCGGTCATATAATTGCGATGTTGAGTCGGCCGGGTCGGCGAGGTGATGGAAAGACCATTGATGATCACACCGTCGCACCGATACAAGTGAAGATTCCAGAACCCCGAATAGCTCAGTGAAACACCCTCGATCCGGACATCATTGCAACGATCAATGAACATCAGGCGTGGACGCTCGATCTCCAGATTGGTACACTTCGGATTCTCCTTTCTTCTCTGCCAGAACCGGGCCCAATACATTATGCCGTTTCCATCGAGCTTGCCTTCACCATGGATGCGGACCTTGTCGAGTTGCTGCGCATTGACCAGCGCCATCGGCCATGGTTCGAAATGCCCTTCGATGCGGGTCATCAATTTCGGATAGTCCTCAATCCGGTTCGATCCTAACAAAACAGCCCCTTTTTCAAGATTCAGCTCCACCCCGCGCTTGAGAAAGATTGCCCCACTCAGAAATATCCCAGCAGGAATGCTGACCACGCCTCCTTGCTCTGCTGCGGCGTCGATGGCCTTTTGAATGGCGGCAGTGTTGAGGGTCTTGCCGTCGGCGACCGCGCCGAAATCCGTGACTGGATAACGTTTCAGCTCCAATTCCCCGGCGTGGACATCGAAGCCGCACACCAAGCTCGTCATCATGGCTGCCGCAATCGACCGTGGGAAATTCATTGCCAAATAGATCAGTCACAACGGATGGTAACAAGGCCGAATCGCGAGAATTTGCTGTTTGGCAGTAGTTTCCGCTGGAAGGCGGATGGACCGCACGAAGTTGAAATCGTCGATTACCCCTGAAATCATTCCCATGAAAACACACGCTCCCATCCATCCCGGCGAGATCCTCCAAGAAGATTTCCTCGCCCCGCTTGGCCTCTCGGAATACCGCGTTGCCAAAGACATCGGCGTGCCACCCCGGCGCATCAATGAGATCGTCAAGGGCAAGCGGGCTGTCACCGTCGATACCGCCTTGCGCCTCGAACGCTACTTCGGCTGGCCCGCCGAGGTGTGGCTCAATCTCCAAGCCCACCACGACCAGCAAGTCACTAAAGAAACTATGAAATCCGCACTCGCCGCGATTCATCCGTGCGTGCTAACACTCTCGTCCCATTCGGGCGATATTCGGACACATGGGGGAATTCAAAAATAGATAACACGTTGATAACATGGAGCCGGCTATCAGAGTCGAACTGATGACCTACTGATACAAATCAGTGATCATTTGATGTGAAATATAAATCTATCGAGATGCCGTGCAACTAACCGTGCAATAGATGCTTGAAAAGGCATTTAGAATGCGCCGAAATGCAGCCATGAGCAGACCAGCAAAGCGGACAAGAACAACGTCGGCGAAAACATCCGCCACCGACATCACCATCCGCCCCATCACCCGCGAAAAAAACGGAAGTGTTTGGGTGACTCATCTCGTGCAAGGGTGGCAGGAAGATGGGAAGTGGAAGCGCAAGCAGTTCTTTGAGCGAGCAGATGCCGAGAGGTTTGCCGCGTTGAAGCGGGTCGAGTTGGAGAACAAGGGCCGGGCGCAGCAGATGATTTTATCGATCCTCACCCAGGAACAGCACGACAACGCTGTTTCCGCATTGGCCAAGCTGGGAGAAACCTACTCGCTTGCGGATGCCGTTGACTATTTCCTGAAACATCACCGTCCGCCGAAATTTACGATCAGGCTTGCCGAGGCGATCAAGCATTACATTGATGACAAGGAGCGTGACGGACTCCGGGATCGCACCGTCCAAAGTATCAAGTGGTCCCTGAATGTGTTCTGCAAAGCCATTGATGATCCTTACGTCCATGAAGTCACCCCGGCACAGGTGGAATCCCATCTGCGTGGCCTCCGCGCGAAAGACGGCATCAGCACGGCAACCCGCCGTTCTTGGGAAATCCATCGCGGCGCGTTGAGCGGGTTCTTTGCTTGGAGCGCTTCGAGGGACGTGGCAAGCAATCGACCCTTTACTTTTTCCAACCCGGTTGAGTCTGTCCGCAAGTTCAGCGCTAGGCAGGTTCGTGAAGGGCAGAAGTCCAAGATCGACACCACATTGCCAGCCGACGTTCTCCACATCTTCTCCGTTCTCATGCGTTGGCGCGGCGGGGTCATGGTCCGTTCGTTCGCCTACCTCTATTTCCTCGGACTCCGTCCCATCGAACTCTCGCGGCTGCACGGCAGGGAGGAGGAATTGGTGAATCTGAAAACGATGACCGTCACGATCCCGTCGGCTGTCAGCAAGACCCGCTACGACAGACAGGTGAAAATTCCGGAGAACCTCGCGGCATGGTTCGCTGCCGCCCCCGGACCGATCAAGCCCGCTCGTTTCAAAGATCTCTGTACGATGGTGCGCAAGCACTTCAAGATGACACCGGACGTAGCGCGGCACTCCTTCATTTCCTACCACGTTGCGCTCCACCGGAGTATCGGGGACGCCGCGCTTCAAGCTGGCAACAGCGAAAGCGTGGTGAGAAAGAACTACCTCAACACCCACACGCGAGAGGAGGGGGGACAGTTCTTCCGCATCGTGCCTGATCGCAAGCGCCGACGCGCCGTGCTGGCACCGGAGAAGAAAGCTCATGCCAAGCCCCATTTGAAAGTAGTTTGAAGCGACATCTCCCCTCCCCTGAAATAATACTAAGTATGACCTTGCCCGCCATGAAATCATCCGTAGAATATCGCCGTGACCTTCGAGGAAGATCCCGATTTTACCGAAAAAGCACTCCGCCTGATCGGTGACGATGGGATCTTCGCGATCCAGATGTATTTGATGGAGCAACCCGACGCCGGCGACATCATCCCCGGTTCCGGCGGCTGCCGCAAACTCCGATGGGCTGCCAAGGGCCACGGGAAACGAGGCGGCGCTCGCGTCATCTACTACTGGATCACCGACGACGACCGCATCCTGCTTCTCGACCTCTACGCCAAGAACGAATCGGAAAATCTCAGCCAAGCTCAGTTGAAGGAACTCAAAAAGAAGAAACCATGAAAGCGACCCCGGCCACCACCAAGACGACTGTCCGCACTTCCGCCGCTGCCGGACTCAAGGCGAAAAAAGACGCGCTGGAACGTGGCGAGCGCACTCCCTCCAGAGTGTTCCGCATCGAGAAACGGCCGGATGGCACCTTCTCCCGAATCGCGGTGAATCCTGATACCCAGCGTCGGCAGTCCGCCAAAGCATGGGAGGCCAAGAGCGAGGTCGCCAAGGTTCGGCACTCCCTCGATCTGACACAGGAAGCCTTTGCAGATCTCCTCGGAATCGGACTCAGCACCCTCCGCAGTTGGGAACAAAAAAAGCGCGAACCTTCCGGTGCGGCCCGTATGCTGATCTCCATCGCCCTAAAACATCCCGAAGTGCTTCAAGAAGCGGTGGCTTGATTTTCGGAACACCGGAAAGCCATGGTCGGATGATTCACTCCGAGTCCTCGGAGGTGTATTTTTCCAACAGATTTTCGGCATAGCCGCGATTGATGCTGAGCCATTCTCCGGGATTGGCAGGCTCTAACTCCAAAATCCCGGTGATGCCTTCGGCGAACTCGGTGTCGGATTCCATGTGAGTCGTGATGGATTCGATACCTCCCTTGTTCAGCCATGCGAATTTGGCGAAATGTGATCCATCAGTCTTTCTATCCTCCCCGGCGAAGAGCAGCTCATCGTCTGGAGCTACATCCATCTGCCCGATCAGCGAGAGCTTGAAAAGTTCCATCGCCCGGTCATCGAGGCTGGCTTCGGCGATCCTTGATGGCGGTGAAACGATGTCGGTTCATGATCTGGTCGTTTCGGTAGCCAAAATCAAAAAGCATCAATCCACCCCTAACGCCTTGAACACGGCATCCGCAGGGTCGGCGTAGAAACTGGTTTGAAACTTGGCGAAGAGTTCACCGGGGACGGTGGGGATGTCGGTGACGCTGGCCATGGGCAGCAGGATGCGCTTGGCCCCCGAGTTGAAAGCCACTTGGAGGGTTTCCGCCAGACTCTCGACCGGGATGATGTTGCCGCCGAGGCTCATGCTGCCGAGGACGACGAGCTGCGACTGCACGGGCTTTTGCAGGAGAGCGGAACAAAGCGCCACGAACGCCGCGAGCGTGAGCGCGTTGGCCGGTCCGCTGTTATGGAGTTCCACGAGATGGAGGTGAAAATCATGCTCGCCGGGCTTGAGCGAAGCACTGACGCGCCCCGCATTGGCCTTGAAGTAATCGAAGCCGACCTTGATCGCCTCCTTGGCGATGGAGTTCGAGCCGAGCCCCGAAAGCTTGAGTCCGCCGTTGCCGGAGGTCACTTGGGTTTCTATCCGGTAGAGACCGAGCAGGGACGTGCCGGTGGCCACCGTATGCAGCACGCCAGGGTTCATCGCGCCATCGGGAATGAGCGATCCCCCACCCTGTTCCTTCACGCTGATGAATTTCTCCACTCCGGTTTGGATGTCGGTGTAGCTGAAATGAACATCGTAGAATTCCATCCCGCCGATCTTCTTGAGTTGCTCTTTTACCCGGCGGCGGGCTTCGAGCGCGTAGTCCAGGCAACGCGCCACGGCTTCCTTGGTGTAGCTCTCATCCGGGTAAAGCAGCTTGAGCAAGCCGGAGACGGTGCGCTTCACAGCGATGGTGTCCCGCTGGTTCAGATCCCGGCCCAAGCGGAAGTATTTCGAGATGGCATCGGAGAAGCTCCGCTTCCGTAGCTCGCGCATCACCTCGGCGAGGTAGTCCACGATGAAGCCGTAACGGTCCGTGAAAAACTCGGGGCGCATTTTGGGAATTTCCCAGCCGGGGATGTAGCAGTGGAAACGGTCAAAAAACGCGGTGTCGATCATCGCCTCCGGGAACGGGGCCAGCAGATGGCTGGTCTTCACCAAGGTATCGACCGGCTGGTTGATGTTCCCCACGAAGACCATCGAGGCGGAGGCGTTGATGGAATCCCGGCCACGGGCGAACGAACCCGACGCCATGTAGTCCTTCATGATCTGGACGCCGTCCTTGTCGTCGAAGTTGATGCCCGCCACCTCGTCGAAGGCGACGACATCCCACAAGCCCACCAAGCCGACGCGCCGGGAACTCATGTTGTAGAACAAGTTCGCGACCGACGTTTTACCGCCGGAGATGAGGATGCTGTTCGGGCTGATTTCCTTGTAAATATGACTTTTGCCGGTGCCTCGGGGGCCGAGTTCGCATACGTTGAAATTGTTTTCCACCAGCGGAATCATCCGGGCCAGCAGGTGCCATTTCACGCGGGTATCGAAGTTGGCGGGTTCCATCCCGGTGGAACGAAGCAAGGCACCCAGCCACTCATTTTCGGTGAAAGCCTCGCGGGCGGCGAAGTAAACTTCCAGGTCCACATTCGGCATTTGGATGGGCTTGAGTTCCTCGATGACGAAAGGAGAACCCTTTTGCCCTTCCTCGTAAAAATACGAGAGGGTGATGATGCACCAGATGCCGCCTGCGAGCAGCTTCTCATACTGCTTCACGAAATGGGTGCCGACCTCCACACCCTTCGTTCCGAGATTGGAGAGCAGCGCCTCATAGACATCGCGCTTCTCGTTCAGCTTCACCGTCACCTTGTCGATGACCTTCATCCGGCCGCGCTCACGGATGAGGGACTTCACCTTCTCGGACTCGTCGGGGCGGACGTAGTTTTCCGCGAGAATGGTTTTGACGGTTTTGAGGCCCTCCTCGATGACCGCTTCATCACGGGACGCGCAGTAGGTCCCAAGCAGGTATTCGAGGACGTAAACCGGCACGTTGGCCCCCTCCTTCACGAGTTTGGTCAGATCTTTGCGGACTACCTTACCGGCGAATTTATCGTTGAGCAGGTCATCGAGATTCACCATTGAGGGTTCGGCGGGCAGGTTAGAAGTCGTCATGGAATGCTTTGTCGATGGTTACGGTGTAGCGGCTGATCTCGATGCCGGTCTCGTCGTCAATAAGTCTCAGGTGGTAGGCTTTGCTACTGTCAAAAGATTTGGCCTGCAAGGTCAGAGGCACATAGCGGGTGCGCTCGGTCATGCTATCGGAGGTGCTCTTGAAGGTTTCCTTGACCACGCCGGTTACCGGCTCATCCCCATCATAAACGGCGATCTTGAGCGTGATGGGTTTCACCCGATCACTCACGGCTTCCGTTTGGATGAGCTGGAAGCGATACAGGCTGGTAGTGATCTTGTGATTCTGGCCCGCGACGATCACGCCCACCTCTCGCGTTTGCGTCTTGGATTTCGATTTGCCCTCCACCTCGTTCACGGTGATGAGGGGAACCATCACCTCCTGGAGCATCGCGCCGCCATGGACGAAACGGGCACCGCCCACGAAATGGAAACGGTTGATGCCCTTGGGAACCCAGAAATCGAAGCCTCCTTCGGCACCGGCGGTGTCGAGGGTGCTACCAGTCCACACCGAGGGATGGTTCGGGAGATTCGGCCCTAGCAGATAGCGTTTCTTGGCAATGACGGCGCTGTCGGGCTTATCCGCCACGTGGCTTTTTTCGGTCAGATTGGGGCTGGTTTCTTGGAAGAGAAATCCGTGATCGGCGGTGATGAGCACATGGCTGCCGTTGAGCTTGTCGATGATTTGCCGGGTCAGTTGTCCCAGCGACTCGATGGCTTCCCGAACGGCCTTGAAGGTGTTGCCCTCGGTGGAGGCGGAGTCCCCGACGGCGTCGATGACGTTGTGATAGACGTAAATGACGCGGTTGCCCTTGATGAACTCCCGACCTTCGTCTCGTTTCATCGCCATCAAGTCTTCGGCTTTTACAGCGATGCCCTGATGGTTCCCTAGGACGGCGTTCCGGGCGGGCAAGCCTGCGGTTGATAGTCCGTCCGCCAGCACGTCGCCATTACTCTTGTAAGCCAATATCTCGTGAGGCAACAGGCTTGCCATGCCAAGGGCTGTGTAAGACGGGAGCACGCCCAGCATGGCCTCCATCGCGGCCTTGAATCGAAACTTGCCGTTCAACTCGGCCAGCAGCTCGCGAGCCGCTTCGTAGCGGAGAGCATCGCTGATGATGACGAACACCTTCCGGTCCGCACGCTCCTCCAGCACCGGCCTGACCTTCTTTTGATAGAAGTCGCCTTGGTTGATGACACCGGGAAGCTCCCACCGCCTGAGCAAGCCATCCTCCACCCGGTCGCCCCACGCGAGGGACAGCCCGGCGAGGAATCCATTGCCGTAGTGCAGCTCGATTTGATCTCGTAGCGGCTTGAGGACGCTCCAAGTCTGTGCTTCCGCCGCATCGGCATGTTCGTTGAACTGTCGATAGAGCTGATCGAAGCGGTAAAGGTCCTCGGCATACGCCTTCCAAAGATCCGGTACCGTGTCCGCTCCAAAGCCTTCGGCATGGGTGCGGCGGAGTTCGAGGAAATCAGCGGCGGCGGCGAGCGCGGAATAGACCGAGCGGTAACCCGAGCGCGGAGTATCGCGATTGTCGGGCAGATTCGAGGACGCCCAGTGTGCGTCGAGACGACGGTTTGCCAACCGATGGACATCCGTAGCATTGAGGGTGTCCTGATTCTCCAACACCCGGTCACGCAACAAACTGGTAATTCGCTTTTCCACGTCTTGGAATGTCTGCACGACTTCCAACGCATCCAAGTCGTAACCTCCAAGGGTGTCGCCGATTTTCAGCAGGGCGGCGATGCGAGCGGAAAGTCGATCATAGGAAGGGCCGGTGCTGTTGCTGTCCCGCCACTGGGAAAGGAAGACCGTGACGTTGGAGGCTCCGGCGTCGGGCAGCCGGAGGGATTGGATGGCAGCGGGGGCGCTCGCACGCAATGTCAGGCAAAAATCCGTCGCCAGCAGACGGATCAGCAGGTTCTTCAAGCTCGGCGACTCCTCGGCATAGCCGAAGTGGCTCCTCACCATTTCCCAGAAAAAACCCGCCAAGTCGAATTTCTCGACATCCATCCAAGCAACGCTGGGAAACGAAAGGTCCATCTCCGATTCCACATCCATGCGCTGGAACAGCACCCGGAGGAAACTGAACAGGTCGGGCTGTTCTGATTTCAGCAGAACGGCCAGCATCTTCCGGTCGAGATCGAACTCGATGTCGGTCGGGGAAACCAGCGATTGGAGTTTTCGGGTGCGGTCCTTGCTTTCAAAAAATTTACGCCGTGCCACCAGATGCCCGCGCAGGCTGTGATTCACCAGGCCGAGGTCGTCGATCACCAAGGACGCCTTGTCGGCCCGGAAAGCGTAGGCGTATTGCCGGATGTCCAAGAGCCAATCCTCCTCCATGGGCGGAATCTCCCTGCCGCTGTAAAGGAGGTATTTCCCGACGGGATCGTCCATCTCCAAGCGCTTTTTGACCCGGAATGACGACTCACCATCCATAGGTAGGACGGTGATTCCGTCCATGGTCAGTTTCTCGACGAAATCGGGGAACTCCTGCTCGGGGTCGTTCCAGATGACAATCCGATGGCCGGCTTCACTAAAAAGTCGGTCGAGGGCGGTGGTGATTTGGTCGGATGTCATTGAGAAGAGAAAGAAATTTCAACCGCAGATGAACGCTGATTCACGCAGATGGGAGAAGGGATCAAGAGGTGATTTGTAGCAGCGGTCTATGACCGTCGAAGTGAAACAGTGTCGAGTGGTCAGTGGTCAAAGTTGGAGTTCGTTGCTAAAGTCGTATGCTTGAGGCTCAAAGTCATATGCTGGCGGGTTAAAGTCGTATGCTCGCGAGCTAAAGTCGTATGCTCAGGGCCGCGCTCGCGATCGGTCAACTTCATTGGCCTTCAATCCTCCTTGATGCCGCAAACCTTCTTCGCCTCGGCGACGAGATGGCCGAACTTGGCGTAGTTGGCCTTCACGCCGTCGTCGAGGTCCAGTTCGATCCGCTGGTCGGCGTAGGAGCGGAGTTGCTCGTCGAAGGCGATGAGTTCCACCATCTGCTTCTTGCACTTGTCCAACTCGGTTTGGAGCTTCTTGCGGGTGGTGCTGGCGGTCGCTTGGCCGGTCTCTTCTTCGAGCCGGGTGATCCGGGCACCGAGCTTGCCTTGCAGCGGGATGGCGTATTCCGTGCGGATGCGGGCCAGCGTGCCGGGGGTGTAGCGGTGGAGATAGACGAGGCATTGGAAAGCCTTCTGCTTGCCGCTGGAGAACAACCAGTAAATCGGGCGGTTCTTGTAGGTTTGGAGGTGGTCTTTGTAAAAGTCCGTGAGGAAATAATCCCGCAGCTCGCGACCGAGCGATTGCTTGATGAACTCCAGGTTCGCGTTGCGCGCCGACTCGCCGAAGGTGGCTTTGAGGAATTCCTTGGCGCGGGCCACGATGTCGTCCTCAAACCACTCACCATCGAGCACGGGGATGATGCCGTCCTCGTCGGGGGCGAAGTTGAGTTTCTCTTTACTGAAAACTGAACCCTGAAAACTAGCAACTCCTGGATTCTTCTCACCCAGCACGCGCCCGTAATCTGCCAGCGTGTCTCCGGCATTCGCGAGGATCAACCCTTCCGCATCCAGGCCATAGCGGCCCATCATGCAGCCGACGGCATAGGAGAGGAAGGCGGCCATGTCGCGGCGGGCCTCGGCGCGGGCGAGGGTGATTTGCGCCTCGGGCACTTCGGGCTGCAACTCGCCGTCGAGACCGTAGGCGGCGATGAAGAGCCGGTTGTTCTCCGTCTCCAGCTCCTGCATCCGGCGGATGGCGGCGGTGCTCTGCGCCTCCCAATTCCGCCAGCTCGCCTCCAGCGTCGCGCCCTTCAGCCCCGGCCGCAGCAACGGCTGGTCGCGGAAGTCCCACGAGGTCTCGAAGTTGTCCCAGTCGGCGCGGGCGATTCGAGTTGCGGCTGAAACTACCGTCGAAACCAGTTCTTTGTCGGTCGGTTTTGCGAGAGGAAGAATCCCAACCGTTCCAACTTCAAAGTTTAACGTCGGGCTTAGAAATTGAAGAAGATGGTCGGACACCTTCGACAGCAAAGCGCCCAATACTAGATCTCTATCTTTTGACTCGGGGAATGCGCACGAACCTCCGGTTGCGAAAAGGAATCCTTCTGGCGAATGCCGGACGCTAAAGGTTGAACTGCTGACGCTCGACCAAGTGATAGACTCACGAAAGTAGACATCCATGCTCCGGATGTTGCGACTTGGGGAGCCATACAGCTGAGTGTTGAGCTCAAGAATCCGTTCACCGTCGTTCTCCCAGTCAACCACGATGGAATTGTTGCCATACCAGCGCCGAAAAGGACCTCCTTTGTTGCATGGAAACCATCGCCTGCCGGACGCTGCCGATTCGTTTCGGGAACGGCACCCAAATCCGATACGGTCGATTCGGACTTCGAACCATTGGCGCATGAAACGTCCGTTGTCTCCTGTGGTCATTGGAAGTCGGGTATTCCCAACCTCGGACAATGCGGGGTGCTTTTTGAAAGCCTCCAACACCCCAGCAGTCGCCCAATAGGCCAATGGACAACCTGGAATTTTACCAAAGTCAGAATTGGAAGCCGCAAACACACTTCCGGAGTTCCGGTTTTCAATCGCCGCTAGGAACAGGGCCGATTTGTCGGCTTCGGAGCGTCCGTCAATCAAGCGGAGGTAGGTTCCGCGTAGGTGCGGAGCACTGATGTTTTTTGCTGTGAATGCCACAGCCTGCACAACTTCGCCACCGATGGTATCGAATGCTCTCGCACCGAGGTGAGCCATGGAAAGAATCGCTTTTTCGGAGATGACCTTCTTTCGAAAGATTTCAAAGCTAGTTAGAAACATCCAACTTTGCATTGTGACCAAGCCGCTATATCCGGATGGGAATGTGAGTGAAAAGCTTCGTTCAATGAACATCGCGAGGAGGTCGGACTTAGACGCCGGATAACAGTCTTTCGCAAAGACCTTCATCTCACCGTTCATCTGATTCGCGCCAAGATACGGCGGATTGGCCACGACGACGTGATACCGCTGGGTGAGCGCCTCGGCTTGTTCGAGCACGCGCAGGACTTTGAGGTGCGTCTCGCGCAGGAAGAGCTGGCCGCCGAGGTCCTTCGCCTCGATGGCGCGGCGGAGGTCGGCGATGGCCCGTTCGTCGAGGCACGGCTGGATGAGCGAGCCGAAGTTCTTCGCCTCCTCGAAC
>JANXMQ010000087.1 GCA_025354565.1 Akkermansiaceae bacterium | reverse complement strand
GCTTCCGGCACGCCGGGCGTCTCAGGATCAGCCGGGGCATTCAGGCCGAAGGTGTGTCAGCCCGGATCGTCCTCGCTCAAAAGCACGTCCAGCTCGTCGATGAGGCCGCGGGCGCGTTTGCGCAGCGCCTCCAGCTTGACTAATCGCAGATCGTGGGCGGCGGCGGATGCGGTGATCGCGGCTCCCAGCCCGGCACGGGCGGCGGTAAACGCCATCTTAAACGTCCCGGCGGCTGCGGCGGTGATGTCCAGCGGCGCGTTTTCATAAACTGCATGGGCAGTTAGATAGGTCTTGAGGGATGTCAGCAGATCGTAGCGCTCGTCGATGGTGGTAGGCGTGGCCGCCCGAACGGCGGATTTCCGGCGCTCCGCCGGGGCTAATGCCGGAAAGATCTGGACCTAAGCCAGAAATCACAAATTTAACCAAGTAGAATTAGAGGCCGTCCAGGGCGACCTCATTTTGATTTTCAACCGCGAATCCGGCGAATCTTCCGAATCTTCAATGAGAATTCATCGCCACGGCACCAGGCCTGCCCGGAATCGGGACCATGAAATGAGGGAGGGAAAATCGATTTCCGTGAAGTCGGGCGTGAAGCGGAGAGAAAAAGGCGGTCAACCCGCCATGAGGGAAGTGGCTTCCAGATCCGCCCGACAATCTAACTACGCGTCCGCACGACCGGGAATAAGTCCCGCCTGTTTTTCAGGCCTTGCTCCCTGGCGAGCGGACATCCATCGTTAGGCTACTGAGATCCATCGCTAAAACCTCATATGAAACATATACCCTTATTCGCTGCGCTGTTGTGGGCGGGCACCGCAGCTAGCTTCAGTGCCATTTACACGCTAGATGCCACCAATCGTGGTCGATATCAAAACAATGGAGGTCGCGTGACCGGCAACTACATCGCTGGCAACGCTGGTTCTAGCGAGTATTACCGTAATTATTTCGTTTTCGATCTCTCATCGGTTGCCGTCGGCGAGACGATCACAAGCGCAACTTTACGACTACTCAATCCCATCAATGGTTACAACAGTGTTGATGTGACAGAAATCTATACTAATTTCTCTCTCGATAGCATCAGTATTTCCGCGCTGACGAACGGGAACGGCAGCAACGCTCTAAATGTGCCGATTTACACCGACCTTGGAGACGGCATCGCTTATAGCTCCGGAGTCGCGGTGTCTGCCGCCAGCAATGGAACGACCGTCCAGATTGCACTGAACAACAGCTTTTTGAGTTACGCCCAAGCTAATCTCGGAACCTTGATCGCTATCGGTGGTGCTATCACGACACTCGACATCAACGCTAATAACCATGAATCGATTTTTGGCGCTACGACGGGAACCACCCCTTCGGATACGCAGCTTGTAATCAATACTGTGCCCGAACTAACCACGAATGTTCTGTTGCTTTTGGCGACACTGATTATGGTCATCGTGAGACGTAAGCGAGGCCTAACCATGCGATGCAGCTAACCGCCTCCGCGCGTCATGCCATGGGCTGCCAACCCGCAGACCCGCCGACACATCGCGCGCCGCGCTCCGGCGGTAGCTGATCTTGTTCTCGTTAGACAGATTGAAGCATGAATCCATACAATACTCCTGAAATCACCCCGGCTAGAGGCAATCGCGCAAAAACCAGCGGAGCAGCAATAGCAAGGTTAGTTTGCGGAATCCTCGGGTTTCTCACAGGGCCCATCACCGGAATACCTGCGTTAATCACGGGACATATTGCATGCAAGAAAGTCCGCAATTCTGGTGGCACCCTTGATGGTAGTGGAAATGGCTTTGACGGGCCTAATTCTCGGTTACACTTCAACTGTTGTGGTTTTAGCTCACTTCGTTCTGCTTTTGATTCTGGCGGGGTAACCCAAGAATGTGGAAGGGCTGGTCCAATTTTTGAGCGAGACGATGCCTCCTTTCTCGTAAGCCGAGCAAACCTGAAACAGGCTTTGGGTTGTTAGGGCAGTCATTCAAAATTTATTTTGCCCGCAGAAGTTGCCTTACAGTCACGATAATGGAATTTTGTTCACGGCGGACGAGCGCTTTGCCGAAGTTATCAAGGATACACTTCCAGGAATGCGTTGTTCACCTTAATCCCCGAAAAAGAAGATCGAACAGGCCGCCCCTCTCAACGGACCATAAGGTTTTTTAACGCATTTCAATCCCACCTCATCCGCGCCCTTGAGCGCGCCCCGCTCCCCCAAGGTCACGAAACTGGACATGCGCTGCCGTCTCCCCGGGCGTTGGGTCGGTTTGACGGCATTGTTGCGGTCGCTGCCGACCGCTTTGTGTGAGGGTTCTAAGGTTTCTCTTCCGCTCAACGGACGTATGCGGGCGCCTCAATTTCCCGCAGGTTGGCAAAGATCAATTTTGGTGACGATTGAGCCTAAAAGAGAAAATGGGCGTGTTCGTGGGGCACCTTTGAGCAAGGCGTTTGATGGCGGGTCCGGATGATGGCAAAGGGATCGGTTTTCACCCGCTGAGCAGGAGCGCGCCCTCGTCCGGCAGACCGGGCAGCCATTTCCCGCCCAGCCAGCGACGCAACAGGCGCGTCAATAGCAGCGTCCAGCGTTGGTCCACGCTCCATCGCTCCGTGATGCCACGGATCTGATGCAACTCTTTGCTGATCTGCGTG
>JANXMQ010000060.1 GCA_025354565.1 Akkermansiaceae bacterium | reverse complement strand
CCGCACTTTGTCGCGCCCTCATTCCCGCAGTGGATCGAAAAACCGCGTACTCGGGGAAACCGACGAGATGATGCGAACTGTTTACGCCACATTTTTCCCCGTTCTGCCCCAGTTGGAATCATTCTAAGAACACAACTGGCAATCAGCCCGTCCTTGCCTAGGATGTCGGAGGCGGTATAGGCTCAATCCATGCCCACTGAAAGCCACACGCAATTTTTCCTCACGGGAAGTCTTGAGGACCCGGTGTGCCTGCGTGATGGTGGTCAACTGCCCGGCATCACGCTAGCCTACGAGACATGGGGCGTACTCAATGCGGAGTGCTCGAACGTGGTGTTGCTGTTCCACGCTCTCTCAGGTTCACATCATGCCGTGGGATTCAATCCTGCGATTGAGGGCGTCGGCGGTCTGTGGCAACCGGAGATGCACGACGGTTGGTGGGAGTCGATGATTGGGTCCGGCAAGGCCATCGACACGGATAAATATTATGTCATCTGCGCGAACTATCTGGGCGGTTGTTATGGCAGCACTGGCCCGGCCTCGGTGAATCCTGAAACCGGAAAACCCTGGGGCGCGGCATTTCCGGCGGTTTCAGCGGCGGATCAGGTGGCGGTGGTCGTGCGTTTGTTAGATAGTCTTGGCATCGGCATGCTGCACGCGGTTGTCGGCCCATCGGTCGGTGGCTTGGTCGCCCTTACATTTGCCACCCGCTATGCTGAACGCGTTCGCAATGTGATCGTGATCGCTTCCGGTTTCAAGACGACGGTGCTCAACCGGCTGATCCTGTTCGAGCAAATCCTGGCGATCGAGAACGACCCGTATTTCAATGGAGGCGACTACTATGACGCTTCCGCCCCGCTCTATGGGCTGGTCCTTGCCCGCATGATTTCCCACAAGACCTTCGTCCATCTCGACGCCATCGAGCGCCGCGCACGGCAGGATGTGGTTCAACCCGACGACGTGCTGGCGTGGTACCGGGTGCGCGACCAGTTCCAGAGTTACATGCTGCATCAAGGGAAAAAATTCGTCCGCCGATTTGATGCGAACACCTACCTCCGCATCATCGACCTGTGGTCGCGTTATGATGCCACACTGGAAGGGGATGCGGAAACCCCGGGGGAATTGTTCGAGCGCGCGCGGCAGGCGGGACAGCGGTGGTTGGTTTTTTCCATCGACTCCGATTTCTGTTTCTACCCCGAGGAACAGGCGGAACTGGTGAAACATCTGGAGCAGGCGCAGGTCGATGTCATGCACATCATCGTCCACTCCGACAAGGGCCACGATTCATTTCTGCTAGAGCCGGATCTTTACACCCCGCATGTCTCGTGGGTGTTAGGAAAAGCGGCGGCTAACGGCGGCTAGTGGTGCGTAAAGTTTAGATGGACGGATGGCCGGTGCTCGTTGTGGTTGTGGCGTCCCACCGCAACGTCCCAGAAAGAGCAACGTGGCGGCGAGACGCCGCAACCACTCATGGGTCCGCCCCAGCGACGCCTGCTAGATTGGCTTGAGTTTTCAGCGGTCCCTCGGGCAGCGCGGCCCGCCACGCTTGGAAGGCCGCAGGATCCTTCATCAGGAAATTGTGGGCGAGTTCGGCGACGGCCTCGGGGGCGAGGGTGGCGGAGGTCTGTGTGGCGAGCCATTTCGCTGCGTCGGCGGGACCGCTTTTTGACCAAGCGGCGGCCAGCGCGCTTGCTGCAGCATCGCGTTCCGCGCCGGCGTTTAGTTTCGCCAGCCACGCGATGCCGGCGTCGGGCGACTGGTTAGCGAAGATATTGGCGAGTTCCTGGGCGGCGGCATTGCGCTCATTGCCGGCGGGCAGATTGGTGAGCATCCATTGTGAACTGCTGTCGAGATCGATGGTGGCCCAGTTAGCGAGGGTGTTGGCGAACTGTGCGGGGTCATTGTTAGCGCGGCTGAGGTCCAGTCTGGAAACGACCGCGCCCTGAGGGTCGCTTTTCGCCCAACCGGCAAGTGCGGCGCGGCGCAGGGTGGGGGCCAGATCGCCGATGGCAGGGTTGGTTTTCAGAAAATCCAGCGCGGCAGTCGGTTCGTTAGATGCCCACGCGAAGAACATGCTTTCCATGGCCGCATCCCGCTCGGCGGACGGCGGGAGTCCCAGAAACCACGCGGCAGCCTCACCGCCGTTTTGTTGCGCCCAGTTTTCCGCAACGGCGATGAGGGTATTGTTCAAGTCGATGCCGGTGAGATTTTTCAAGGTCCAGTCCGCAGCGCCTTTCGCGTCGGTGGCGGAATACTGGCTGAGGGCCATGCGGATCACTTCGTCGCGGCGCTCGGTGGGCTGTTGGCTGGCGAGCCAGTCGAGGGCGTCTTTGGGGTTTTTAGCCACCCATGCTTCGAGATTCTGCATGGCCAGTTTAAAGCGGGCGAGCGGGTTTTTCTCGGCATCCAAGGCGGCGCGCAGGTCTTTGGGGTCGATGGCTGGCAGAGAGTTGTGCTTCTGCGAGGGAGAGCCGTAGGCGCTGGTGACTGGCTTCTGTGGCTGCGAATGCGAGGTGGCTGCGGATTGGCTTTTGCCAAGGAAATAGCCAGTCGTCCCGCAAACAAGGGCGATGCTGATGGCGGTGATGGATTGCGCGAAAGGTTTCATGGTTTCAACGGGGAGGGGCTGACGCGATGTCTGAACGCAAATATGCCGGGATCAGATGACCTGTATCCCGGCACATGCGATTCATGATTGGTGGAATCAGAGCCAGTCCTTGACGGTGAAGCGAAAGGCGCTACGGAATTTCCAGCCGACACTGCTGGTCAGTTCCCACAAGTCGATTTCCGGGAAACGATTGGCATTGAGCGCAACCCCCGAGCCGAAGCGTGAGATGTTAGGGTTGGAAGTATAGGCGGTCAAGGGATCGACATAGCGGGTCATGAGAATGATCCCGGTGGTCGCTTTGTAATAGGGCATAGCCCAGAACTCGAAGCTCATGCTGCCGGACTTGTAGCTCGAATGGTTGGTCAGAAAGTCCATCCCATAGTTGGTGTTGTGATAGTAACCGGATCCCAGATTGGTATAGCGGCCACTCTGCGTGACCCCATTCCCGTGATATCCTTCAATATTGCGAACGGAATAGAAACCGCCGCCATCGATGGTGACGTTGGTGGCTTGCGCTTCAGGAAGCGTGGATGCAGCCGTGAACAAGATGGCAGCGGCCGTGGTGAATTTGGTGATAATGTTTTTCATGAGAATTGATCGTTGTTGATATGCTTGGTTTCTTGAATGTAGCCCCTTCGACGCAGCTTGCATCCGATTATTCAGGAAATTTCACGGCGCGGAATTTTTTCATTCGTGGGTTAGTATTGGCGCGAAGGATGGGCGAGTCCGAGTGAGTCGAGTTCCGAGTAAATTTTTCGCAACCAGATTTTCACGCGCTGCCGGTCAAGGATGCCGAGCAACTGGTCGCCATTGTCCGCCGCGTGGATGGCGGCCCAGAAGCTGGAATTCGAGTGATCCACCTGCCGCATCGAGCCCTCGTGTAGCTTGGGCAGCTCGATGATTTTCGCGCCGAGTTCGCGGGCGCGGACTTTTTGCGATGATGCTTGGAAGGCATCGAAGCGGGCCCCGCGACCGTGGTTCAGGACGACGACGTAGCGGACCTCGGTTTTGAAATCATCGAGCAGGCGACCCAGCATTTCCAGTGAGTCCTTGCCATCGTCGAGAATGTGCCAGCAGGTCACCATCACGCCGGCTTCGCGAAACAACTCGAGCACGCCGGTGTCATCCATCCAGCCACGCAGCGAGGAGCTGCTCTGGGCGGCCAGATCCACCAGCACCTGCAAGCCATCCCCTGACAATGCGGCTTCTGCGAGATGGTCGAGACTTTGGAAATCCTCAAGCGCGACATGCTCGGTGAAACCCTGATAGAAACGCATGAAGGAGCCGTGCGAGCGATCCGAATCAAAGCCCTGAAATGGGATGTTCCGGTCGATGCAATACTGGGCGAACACCCGCGCCATCACGGATTTGCCCACCCCGCCCTTTTCCCCACCGATCAAATGCACTTGGTTCATCGGCGCGGGACGTATCAAATCCGCTACGTCTGGCAAAGCGCGATGTGAGGAAATCAATAATCCGCCACCGGGCTGCTGGTTTGGGCTGTCGCATGCTCAGGAATCTCCGCCGCCAATTTCGCCACAGCGTCACAGGCAGACTGCCATTTTTCCTCAGACCACGCGGGTGGGCGATGGAGTTTTCGCCGGAATTTCTCCACCCGTTCGCGGGCGTCCGAGACCATCCAATGGGGCAGTCCGGCGATGGCGGTGGCGGCGACTTCCGCCGTGTCCGTCCGGTGGCAGATCAGCGCGAGGTCGTTGCCCGCCTCGATGGCGAGCTTCACATCCGGTCCGCGGCCGTAGCGGGTGGCGATGGCTCCCATGTCGAGGTCGTCTGTTAGCACGAGATGGTGATCGAAGCCAAGCTGGTCACGGAGAAATCGCCGGACGATGCGCGGCGAGAGCGAGGCGGGGAAATGCGGGTCGATGTTAGGAAACTCGACATGCGCGAGCATGATCGCATCCAACTCCGGCATCAGCGCGGTGTAAGGGATCACGTCCTCGCGCAGCAGTTCCTCCAGGGTCGCTGGCGACGACGGCAGATCGTGATGCGGGTCAGACTGCGCCCGGCCACCGGCGGGGAAATGTTTCGCACAACCGGCGACCCCGCGTTTCCTCAGCCAACGGTTCCATAGGCCCGCGTGGTCGATCACCCGTTGCGGATCGCGGCCCCAGCAACGGCCTCGTAGGGCGTTCTGAGTTTCCGGGAAATGATCGAGATCAAGCACCGGGGTGAAATTCAAATTAATGCCTAACAGCCTCAGCAGATCGCCGGTGAAAGCCCCGGCCTCGGCGCTTTTCGTCATATTACCAAAGGCCGCCAGCGCCGGGGCTGATGGCGCCACCGGGGCGATTTCACGGGTCCGTGTCACCCGTCCGCCTTCCTGGTCGATGGCGATGATCGGTAGTTCCGATGACAATTCCCGCAGATCGTCCGTGAGCTTCCGCGTCTGGGTGGCGGTGGCGATGTTGCGGGTGAAAAGGATGTATCCTGCGGGTTGCAGCTTGCGGAACAATGCCGCCTCTGCCGGGGTGAGTTCAGTCCCTGCGATCCCGAGAATGAGTAGTGAGCCGTCCATCATCGGGAAAATGAAAGCACCCGGATGCGGGCTTGTCGATGCCGGGGCGTCTCAGATCTTCCTTCATGCGCACATTATTTTTAGTCAGAAAAGCCACGAGAGCGAAACAGTCATCCGCGCCAGCGCGTAGATGCCCTAGTGTTTTCCTTGTGTCACCCCGCTGGGTGGCTCTGAATCCATGCGACAAGACCAACATTATGAAAAAGACCATCCTGTTTCTCATCCCAGCCCTCACCACCGTGCTGTCCCTCGCCACCTCCGCCGCGCCGGACGTGAAACCGCTCAAAGCCCTGCTCATCGCGGGCGGCTGCTGCCATAAATACAACGACCAGAAGGACATCCTCGAAGCCGGCATCGAAGCTCGCGCCAACATCAAGGTCGATGTCTGTTACTCGCCCGATTCAAACACCCACCCCGCTTTCACCTGCTACGAGAAGGACACTTGGGCCGAGGGCTACGACGTGATCATCCACGACGAGTGCGCCGCCGATGTCAAGGATCTCGCCATGGTCAACCGCATCCTCGCTCCCCACCGCAAGGGCCTGCCCGGCGTGAATCTCCACTGCGCCATGCACTGTTACCGCACCGCTGCCAATTTCAAGCAACCCGTCACCTCCGGGACCGATGACTCCTTGTGGTTCGACTACCTCGGTCTGCAATCCAGCGGCCATGGCGCGCAACAACCGATTGCTGTTTCCTACATCGCAGCCGCCAGCCCAATCACCAGCGGTTTTGAAAATTGGACCACCATCAACGAGGAACTCTACAACAACGTCAAGGTCCACGACAGCGCCAAGCCGCTCGCCCATGGCAAGC
Source organism: Akkermansiaceae bacterium (assembly GCA_025354565.1). Classification (GTDB taxonomy): domain Bacteria; phylum Verrucomicrobiota; class Verrucomicrobiia; order Verrucomicrobiales; family Akkermansiaceae; genus Luteolibacter. Next base: position 4,010 of record JANXMQ010000060.1, on the reverse strand, counting down.
AAGGCAACAGCGAGACCGTCGTCGTCTGGACCAACGAATACGGCGATAAGAAAACCCGCGTTTTTTCCACCACGCTCGGCCATAACAACGAAACCGTTGCCGATGCCCGCTACCTCGATCTCGTGACCCGTGGCCTGCTCTGGGCCTGCGACAAGCTCGACAAGGACGGCAAACCGATGCCCGGCTACGGCCCTACCGCCGCTGCTGCTAAATAAGCATAACGCCCATTCGGACGACGTTGAAAATGCGGGAAGTTTGAATTGATAGCTTCCGAGTGGACTCCAAGGCATCCGCCCAGTTAGATGGGTAACCCATGTCCTCGGTTCATACCACTGATGTTGTTGAAAAAAGGGGACCGCCGTAAAGTGATCTGTGCTGCCGTTGTGAAGGGCCGGACGGACGTGGGCAACGATTGGCTCGCCAAGCGCCTGGCGATGGGTCACCCTTTCTATGTGAGCACCCTGGTCCAACGGATTCGCCGGAATAAAAAGGAACAGAAAATTCCGAGAAAATATGAGACAATTTAAAAAATCTACTGACCCTATCGACCAGAGATGACTCCAGAGAGACCCCAGAGACGCCCCAGAGACGAATTTCGGGGCGCGACCGCCGAGGGTGTCCAGCGACAAGGTATTTCTCCGAGAGTCCGCGAAGGGCTTCCGCGACTTCCTCACCGGTGAAGCGGGTGATGGGGGCTCGGCTGGTAGTTTGGTTGCAGGCGATGAGAAGGGAGTTGAGAGTGAGCGGGAAGCTGTCGGGAGGAGGATCTCCTTTTCCAACAAGCAGCCAAGAACGCGGGCTTCTTGAAAGTTGAGCTGGATTTCAGGGAAGTGCCGCATGGTCGCGCCGGAGAGTAAGGACGGTGTGCTATCGGTGACCATCAGAAAGCGCGCAAGGCAGGTGAGTTCGTTGGGAGCGTGTTGAGGGCGGTCTTCGAAAGAAGGGGCGATATCCGATCGCCCGGTCCATGGGGACTATGAAAAGTGCGGTGCACGTCATTGGCGTTCCTTGGCACGGCGCACAGATTCCCCCGCTTGTGATCAAAACTTCCGGCTAAGTGACAACGACGCCGGATCTCCGAAACGCCACGGCAGTTCCACGGCTTTTGAGATGCCAATGCGGCCACTGGCGCACGTCTCCACCGGTTTGCTGCGAACGATTCCACAATCCGCGTTTCCCAAAAAGCACACCCCATGCGCCGAGCCATCGATTCCCATGGCGCGCGTCAATTTCCCAGGTCCCGCAGCCAACAGCCGATCGCCCACACCCGCCCGTCTGCCACGCATTTCTTCAAGGCCCGCAACCGGCTCCAGCGCCCGGAACAACACGAAACCCGAGCCTTCGTCGCTTTTGATCAGCACATTGAACATCCAGTGCATGCCGTAGTTCAAATACACATAGGCATCCCCCGCTTGGTGCGTCTCCACAAAGACCCGCGCACTAGGTCGGCTCCACGTATGACAGGCCGGATCATCCACCGACAAGTAAGCCTCTGTCTCCACAATCCGCCCCGCACACCCCTTCCATTGAAAATGACAACCGATCAATTCCCGGGCGCAAATCACCGGATTCCGCTCGAAAAACGTCGCTGAGATTTTCTCCATGGAGATTCGTTCGCCAGAACTGTTTCCCGATCAAGAGAAATAGATTTTCATGTCGGCGACTGAGCAAAAGTGGAATTAATTGTCTGAGCAAAAGTGGAGAGGTCTCCTGAGCTATGAGGCGGCTTAAAGATGGTATTCTGCGAGTATGTCGTCTCTGTCTCCGATGATGTCTCCGTCGTCTGATAGGAACCGCCGGATGCAATGCCATGGCCGCTGTAGCGGCTCAGAAAAAACCTGCGAAGCCTGACCGCATGGACGGAGGAACGCAGTCAAACCCGCATGTCCGGTGGTGTGGGAGGTGTGACGGGCGCAATCCCGTCACCTCGACCCGATTCGCCGTGTTTGAATCTAAATGTGCATCATGAGAATGTAGACTTCTGTCTTGGAAGAATTCGCAAGCAAGTAGTACCACCAAATTCCTTCATTGCGACTGTAAAGCGAGGCGGCAACCCAAGCTTTCGGATCTGGTGCATCGGGCAACTTTGAAATTGGAGAATACCCAGAATCCAAATGGCTCCGCTCTGCGCTCAAATTCATCCCCTTGATGAGTTGCTCGACTTGCTCTGGAGAGGTCCGAAAATAGTAGCTGTCTATCGTATCCGCCACACCTCCTCCACTGAGCTTGTATCTAAGATCCGCAACATCGCCCGGTAGATCCATCTTCGCATGATCACTGAATCGGCGTCTCGCCGTAGGTGGACTGAACAGAAGTCCCGCCACAAAAAGCACGAAAATAAAGTACGACGGAGCCAAAATGTAACCACTGCGACTTCTTGTCCACTTACGCCAGCGATGTAACCAGATCATGATCAAGCTCCACGGTAGAACATAAATCACACACCACGCGACTCCAAAGATAGCACCTTGCAAAAGTCCGCTCTTGAGCCCATCTAAATGATTGCTCCAACGAAAAGTCTGATCGACAACGAATGCAGCAATGAAGATCGCATACGAGACTGCAAAAAGAACCAACAAGCCGGGTTCCCTTTCGCGTTGTTTGGTCTCATTACTCATTATCTTCGGCAACGTTAGATGTGCGCCCACCGGCGCGATTGAAAGGAGAATGTAGTGAGCTGAGAAGCTTATGTCCGGTTGGCGGGTCACGACTTGTAGCCACATCAGTCGTTTCCTGTTCGCATTGGGTACAGAACCGCAGCGATGACCTCCTTGGCTCCGCCAACTTTTTGAAGAGATTTGGGCGGGTAGATGCCAGCGTATGTAGTCGCGGGTGTCTTCTGAAAGACATCGTGGAAGACTGTTCGATAGCGAGGAACTTCGATCTCTGTATATCGATCATTCGCCGCCTGATGTTCATCCTTGGTGGGTGCGCCAAAGTTCAAGACATCCGCGGCCTTCTGGCGCTCATTCCGTCTACGTTCGAATTCCTCCCGTGACATAGGCTGTTCGAAACGCAGATGAATCACATACTTTTCCGGTTGTGTTTCCTTCACCAATGTCTTGCGCGAGGTGTCGTCACTAAATTTGGGTGCCGAATCACTCCGCGATACGAGCCCGATTAGAAAGACTTCAAACTTTGAGGTTATGGTGATTTCGTTCTCTGTGGATTGAACCGTCCAATCCTCGCTCAGAAGTCCTCTGAGGGTGTCCGCATCGCTAGCCACTTCCCGGGCGAGTTGTGTTCTATCTACGGAATCGTCCGCCTTCATGATTGCGATAGTCGCGCCCAATAGCAGTAGGATGACGGCTTTCATATTTTTGGGGCTAACAGGATTTATTCGTAGTGCCTCCGTCGGGTGATATTCGGAAAGGACTATGCAAACGAAATTGTCTGGAATTCCTTGATTTGACAAGGAATTTTTCCGGGAAGATGCGTATATCAGGTTGATTCCTGCGGGGCGGGGGTGGGTGAGAAATTCTAGCAGACATACGGGGACGGGGGGAGGAAAGACGGGACAAGAGTGTCTCGTCTCTTTATTGCAAAAAGTGTTCTTGTGAATACTATTTAGATTGGCATGGGTTTTACGAACGGCAAAGCGTCCGATGGGATTGGAGAAATTCCGGAAATGGCCGGGCCGCAGTGATGAAGAATAGGCGACATTTGCTTTCGATGGCCTTTCTGCTGGCGGCGCTGGGGCTGTTTGTGGCGTTCCATTTTCTGCCGGGTTTTCGGGGTCAAGAGTTGGGCTGGCACGTCTGGCCGAATTTGTGGAGATCGATTCGGATTCTAAAACACATGCAACCACAGGAGGCCGTGGTTATGGCCTGCTTTCTGAATTTCTCGCTGCTGATCGTGGTGTCGCCGGTTTTGAAGGATGTATTCCGCAAATCGCTTTGGGCATGGTGGGGCGCGGTGATCTTCAGTGGGATTGCAGGGTCGGCATTTTGGGTCATGTACGTGGTAGCGGGAACCCCGCATCCAGAAGCCGGAGGCTGGTGCCTACTGTT
>JANXMQ010000188.1 GCA_025354565.1 Akkermansiaceae bacterium | reverse complement strand
CAGCAGCCTCGCCGAGACCATGAAGCTCCAAGAGGGCAACACCATCGACCTTTTTCAGGCCTTGTTCGCAGGCTCAGCGAGTCAGGCTCACGCACAAATTTTCCCTGATAAATCGTGAGAGTAATCAGCTAAACTGTTACTGCAGGAGCTACTTTCCAGAGCCTCCGGAGCTCGGAGATATTTCCGAGTCCGCCATTGACTCGATTAGTTGCGGCACAGTCACACTACACGACAAAATTTAAGATGTCTTAACAAATGGCGACTTGGGGTGTAAGTCGTTGGTTGTGAACAAAAGAAATACAAATCACCAAGTCGCCGAACCGACCATGGAGACTCTCCGCGAACTTTTCAAGCCACTTCTGAAGCTCTCTAGGCCACGCTTGACCTGTTTTCTGATGCTGGTTCTGGCGGTTTTCGGGCAACGCACGGTCTCGTTGGTTTGGCTCGCCCGTCATGCGGCGCCACCGGTCAAGGTGGAGTCGGTTTACCGGCGATTCCAGCGCTTCTTCGCCGATTGCATACTGCCAGCACGGACCATTGGGGCGCTGATTCTCGCCCTTTCGCACAAGCCTGCTAACGGTTGGGTTCTGGCCATGGATCGCACGAACTGGAAATTCGGCAAATCTCATATCAACATCCTCGTGGTCACCGTCATTCTCAACGACGTCGGACTGCCCATCGCCTGGCGGATGCTGCCAAAGAAAACTAAACGCGGAAACTCCAACCGCTTCCACCGCGTCCGCCTGATGGAGGAAGCGCTTGCCATTCTGCCCGTCGCGGACATCCGTGCCCTGACCATGGACCGTGAATTCGTGGGCGGCGACTGGCTGACTTGGTTGAGGCTCATGGGGTGCCCTATGTGGTCCGGGTGAAGGCTAACACGCTGGTCGGCGGGATTCCGGCAGACTGGTGGTGTGAAAGAAAACGATGGGGGAAACACGCCGCTCAACTCCACGAGGTTTTCGGCGAGCAGGTCCATTTCGCAGCAAAGCGTATCAGCAACGGACGCGATGCTTTCGTGGCGGTCATTAGCCATGGATTCCACGGCACGGAGGCATTGGAACTTTACCAGATGAGATGGGGCATCGAGACATTTTTTAGCCATCTGAAGAAGCGCGGCTATCAGTTCGAGGATACCCACATGACGCAAAGCTGCCGGATAGATAAGCTCTTGGGAGTGCTGGCGGTGGCGTTCGCACTGTGTTACCATTGGGGCCGCAAGCTTGAGCTGGACATGGGAATCAAGCTAAAGAAGCACGGGCACCGCGCCAAAAGCGTCTTCCGCCAAGGCTTCGAGAGTCTCCACCAGATGCTGCGGATGCCATCGCTGTTCGCAAGCCAACTCGCGGATTTTTTTCTCTATATCATTAAGCGGCCTCTATCAGTAAAATTTGTCGTGTAGTGTGCGGCACAGTGAATACTCTTTTTTCATGCAAGTCACTAGATTTTCCGGTCAGGAGCGAGTAGCTCAACGGCATAGATTTCATTATTTCGTCTTCCCCGCCAAATGATACTATCTTCATCGAGCGTGTTCGGGTTTGCAGTATTTCCCCTTTCTGCGTGTTGTCCACCTCATTGAGAAGTATAAATATAAACAAAAGATTTTGATTTTGTTTAGATGAGTTTAAAAAATGCTGGGAATATTCTAACTTTCCCATTGGTATTTCAATTTTCGGATCAAGACCTTTGAGTTTTGAAAAAATTTTGAGACTTCCGTCCGACGAAAGTGAATAAATTGCCGCATACTTCCAGTCCTTCGCAAGAATTAAAAGACTTTTCCTGTCAATATTTTCCTCACCGAAGGCGGGTGTATCAATAAACAACAGCAAGATCAGGATCAATTTTTCAAATGATCGATTAGAAAATGGATTCATCGCATCAGGGGAATTGTTTTTGTTTCATCTCTCCGGCCTGTATCCAAATTATTGACTCTTGGAAATCTTTTGTAATTGGTTTACTAAAGTCTAACATACAACACTTGGGTGTGTTTACCATTGCATCCGCTATTGCCATATCAATGGCGTGTAGGGGTACAGTCCTAGCCCCAGGTATTTCAGGATTGCCGACTCTTGATCCGAGCTGCCCACCTGTGGCCTTAGTAGTGTGACTCACATATACGCCCAGATGATTGATGCTTACAGTGGCTATTCCCCATGCAAATCCAGAACCTTCCACATCAGAACATACTGTCCCTACAGGAGCATTTTTAATAGGCTTTGTCGATATCTTCGCAATTGCGGATGCAAAGGCGCTGCCAAGAATATGAGAAGGCAGCGGGAGCGGAGCGTCTGGCGGTAAAACAAATGGGAGATCCTTAAGATCGCGGGGAGGTTCAACAATTCCACCGTCCCCTCCAGGAAAAGGAATAGTGATTGCTAAACCCAAGAAATCGACTCGTTGCACTGAGCTATTTCCCACGAACCCATACAAGTTGATTCCCCCTCTTTCTTGGATCGGATCTCTAGATGGCCATCTGCCGAGTTGCGGCAGGTAGTAACGGTAGCCGTAGTTGTAGAAGCCAGTCTCCGTGTCGCGCTGCTGGGCCTTGTAGAGAATGTCCCAGACGTGCTCGCTGCCGGTCTCGGGCGTGTAGTCCACCTCCATGAAGCGGGATTCACCGAAGGCGGTGTAGCCGTAGCGTTCCTGGACGTCGCCGCTGGTATCGGTGATAGCGGTGACGTTGTAGTAGTCGTGCAGGGCGTAGCACCAACGGTTTGTCTGGGAAGGTGTCATGGTTGGCGCGTACTGTTCACTTCAAAGAAGTTTGCATAACACTTTGGTATAAAATTACTGTTAGTTCTTTATCAGTTAAATTTTCAATACGTAATGATAAATTCTTTTCTATGCAATCAAATTTCCCAGCAGCCATAAAGTATGTTTTCACATACTGTTTTCCATCAAGACTAGAAAGGCTAACGGCATTTTTTTTACCTCTTGTGACTTCACGCCCATTAATTGCTATTACACCATACAGAGCATTTTTATTGTAGTCAATATTTTCAACAACCTCGCCGTTAGGCTGAATTTTCAAAGATTTCAATGGCTGCTCTCCATCGTGGAAATAATTTTCAATAATTGATTGATTAATTTTAATGTTCCGAGATTTACATCCGAAAATTGAAATTACAGTTAAAATTGCAATGAATATTTTGAACATGCGAACACAAAACGGTTATGAATCATTTTTTTGAGGCCATTTTCTTTCAGCCTCGGCTCTGCCAAATAGCTCAATTCTAAAACCTATTGGCATTCCGATACCAGCTCCTCCGGTAACCACTGGGTGGAAATCCCAATGCGACTCATTGGTGCTAACCAACAGTTTGTCATGGGAAGGTGTCATGGTCTGCCTTTGCCTCACGGCTGCTCATAAGCACCCATGTCAATTTGGGTCCCTTGAACGCGTGGTTTGCCGTCAAAATCGAGCGTCCCGACGACTGGCACGCCTGGGTTGAGCCCGCGATTGATCGCCGGTGAACCGGTGTTCACGTGGAAGTCGAAGGTGGTGGTATTGAGGAACAGCGGATTGGCGTAAAGGGAGTGGGCGTCCAGACCGGTGGCGGTCTGGAAACTGGCGAAGCCGACGTGATTACTGCCGTTCGACTTCCAGATCCCCTTCCCCGTGCCGACGGAGACGAAATACAGATTGTTATTCAGCACGGCAGGCTGCACTGCGGAACTGGTGTAATTGTTCAGGAGCAATCCTTGGGAAGTGGCGCTCACGATGTTGTTCTCGAAGACGTTGTTAGTCGCGTGAAACTGAATCTGAAATTCTCCACTGCCGGTGTTTCTGGTATCGTTGCAGAACAGGGTGTTATTGACGATTGCACAGTTATCGGTGCCACCAACTCCGTTAGCATATCCGCCAATCGTGACTCCCACGGAGTTTGCATGATAGATAAGGTTGCTGCGGGCGATGCAGTTGCCCGTGACATGGCCGGAATGTTCGCAGGCCAGTTCGAGGCCGATGTCCACATTATGGACGGCATTGTGTTCGATGGTGATGCCGGTGCCACCGTCCACATAGATGCCATCGGCAGCGAATTGCGCGCCATACGCGGGGTTGAAATACGACGTGATGTTATAAATGACATTGCCGCTGATGAGGCCATTGCGGGCCTGATCGAAGGCAGGATCAGGCGAGGTTCTTTCAAAGCCGATTGCATCAATCCCGATGTTATTGTTGTCGTGAATGATGTTGTTAGTGACGCTCCAGTTTTCAACATTGCCGTTGACGGAGAGCGACTCGCTGGAGCCGGTGGTCAGGTTGGAAATCTCATTGCCGCTGATGGTTAGCTTGTTGATGGAGGCGGGAGCGCGGCTTGCGTAAACCGCCATCCCGAGGGCGTTCGCGTTCGCGGACTTGGCCGTGGTAATGATGTCGTGGATGCGATTGCCGAGGATTTGGATAGAGCTGCCGGCCCCGGTGATGTAGATTCCCAAAGGTACGTTGGCGGTGGTGTCGGCGGTGTAGTTGCGGATTTCAAACCCGCTGATCACCACAAAGCTCCGGTCCTGCACGGTGAACAGGCCGTATTGCCCGCCAGGGATGGCGCGACCGGTCCCGTCAACGATGGCGGTCTGGCCAGGATAACTCTGAAACGTAATGTAACCGGCAGTGGCGGAGCCGGACCTCGGCAGCGTGACGACCTCGTTGTAAACACCACCCATGACACAGACGGTGTCGCCAGCCACCGCAGTATCGGCGGCGTGCTGGATGGTGCGCCAGGGCGAATTGATGGTGCCAAGATGGGTGTCATTCCCCGTCGTGGATACATAAAAGGCCGGGCCTGAACCGATGGTGATGACGGCATTCGCGGTCGCTGCGGAGTTTTGCCGGGAAATGGCCGTGACGATGACCATGGCGGGCTTGGGCTTGACGCCGGGAGCGGTATAAACGCCAGCGGTGGAAATCAAACCCGCTTCGGCAGTTCCTCCCGTCACGCCATTGACCTGCCAAGTGACGGCGGTGTTGGTGGCGTGGGTGACAGAAGCGGTGAGTTGGAATGACGCGCTCGGCGGCACCCGGGCGGAAGTGCGTGAGAGTTTCACCGTCACCTGCGGAGGAGTGATGGTCACGAGGGACGACGCCGACTTGGTGGAGTCTGCAACTGAAACCGCCCGGACCGTGACATTCGCAGGGGCGGGCACGGCGGCGGGTGCGGTGTAAAGCCCGGCGGCGGTGATGGTGCCGGTCAGCACGCTGCCACCCGTGACGTTATTGACCTGCCAGAGAATTTTGTTATCCGTCGCGTTTCGGACGGTGGCATTGAATTGACGGGTCTGCTGGATGGCGGGGGTGGCCGAAGTGGGGACAACGGCGACGGTGACCTGCGCGGTGATCGGCAGAGTGAGCAGAGTTAGCCAGAGGATTGTGAATTTCGCAGACCTGTGCGCTTTCGCGGCGAGTTCTGCTTTTGATGGCGGGGCAATCGGATGAGTTCGCATTGGCGGAATGTTGCCGTTGTGTGGGAGGCTGTTTAAAGCAGTCGATGGCCTTATCTGGAAGGCAGGGAAAAGAAGTTCGTTCAGAAGTTTTGGAACTTCGCAATCAAGACGTTCTGCATGGCACTGTTAAGCGCGTTGAGGAAGGCGTCACCATTTGGCACGCGCGTGTTGGTGATGACGCACATGGATGCGACGCGTCCACTGGCGGCAACGTATTGCACCAAAGCGGCCTGTGTGCCGGGCATAGAGCCGTCGAAAATCCATATCCACGTCGCGCCCACTTGAGAAGGCGTGGACGCGAACGACTTGCCCGCATTGGCCCCGCCGATCCAGTATTGGGTGGCGATCCAAGATAGCGTGGCGACGTTGCTGACAATGTTGCCGTTGCCCATCATGGGCGTGACATCGAACAAGGAATCGGGACTCTGCACATAATAAATGCCGGGTTCGGCCGAACCGGGGCTGGGCACTGCGTTAATGGCGACGGGAATGCTGTCTGAGGCGGCGTAGATCGGGGCTCCCGTCGGGAAACGTGACCGCACTAGGGTGATCCAAGGCGTATTGGTGACGCCCTCTGCCAAGCGGGCGAGAATCATGTAGCCGAAATTGCTATAGCTATATTGCACCCCGGGTGTGCTGGCTAACATCTTGTGCCTAACGATGGTGGGAAGCTGCACATCGACGGACAAGCCTCTGAAAGCCGGGTCATAGCCGATGTAGCCGTTGTCGAAGCCGCTGGTGTGGTCCAGTAGCTCGCGGATGGTGATGTCCTTGACGCGAGAGTCTAGCGGAGCGGGCAACGAGCCAAACTTGGCGATCCAGAGGGAGTAAAATGACTGATAGTAGATGGCCTTCAGCGCCGGAGTGTTTTCATACACGATCTCGGTGATCGGCTTACTAACGCTGGCGACGCGCATGGGCGAGTGGTAGTTGATGCCAAAGCCAGCCATCCACCATGCCTGAGGGTTACGAAACACTGCCGGGGCGGCGTAAGGGATGGCCCGCGGGCTTGGGTTGAACTGATAGCCAAGCGTGGCGGATGGCAGGCCGTATTGCTGGAAGACGTTGAAAATGGGTGTGAGAGTGGGATCATTGGCCCAGGTATTCGCCGCGGTCCAATTGTAAGACGTGGGCGTGCCAGCGTTGCGGTCAAGGGAGTGCGCCATGCTCGGCGCGACGGACGCGAGAGCAAAGCCGCAAAGTGCGAGAACAAGTTGTTTCATGGTATTTATGATTATAAATTGCTTTCAACGTAGCTTTGCGAGCGGCTTTGCCAAGATTTCTTTTTGGCAGATTTTGGCAGCGATTGATTTGGATGTCCACCAGGTGGCGTCAGGTGGTTTCGAGGACTAGGATGCTTTCGGAAGGGCACTCTCAAATTTACAATAATTTGACGACGTGAACAGTGGATTCAAATTTCCATTCGAACGGCGAAGCATCTTTTCCGAGGGCTTCGCGAGCGGCGTTTGGCGTTCCGATAAATGCTCCGCTCTCGTAGCCGGAAAATTTCACGAGGTCCTTCGCGTGGAGGTTTAGCAATCCCTCCGATGAGCGAAATATCACCCCAAATGACTGTGCCTTGGCCAGCGGCTTCCCGTCCACTTTGTTCACCCGTAGCGCCGCCGTAATCGAGCCACTCTTGCCTTGAGTGGGTTCGGAGATGAGCTGGCCTTCGATGTTCGCGACAAGAGTCCCGACAGGTTGTCCGAGACGGCCAATCAAGATGACTTTGCCGCCGATGTCGCTGACCTGGATTTCTTCTGCATGAAGGACAAGCCACGGGCTCATGACAAAGAGGAAGAGGGCTGCCGGGAGGGAATGATGTTTCATGAAATGATGGATGAACTGTGGGTGAGACTGGCGCAATGACTTCGCTCCGAATCGTCGCCAAAGAAAAACAGAACCGCGCGCTGGAAGCAAGTTCCCAAAGCCCACGATTTGACCAAGCGGCCAGTCATCTCAAATCGCGCCGGGGTAGAGCTGGTTGAGACTGGCGTGAAGGAGGGCGGACAGGAGCGGACGGATGGCGGTGACGTCGCCTTTAGTCAGTGCAATGGAAATTTCCCGGTTTCTTTGGTGTGTCCAGTCGGCGATGAGTTGTTGCCATTTGGCGGGCCATTTGTCGGGAAAAGGCTCCTGCCAGCGGCCTTGGCCTCTGCCGACGTGGGCGATCATGAGGTAGCGCAAGGCGTAGGCCCGCCATTCGTCTAACAGGAATTTCTCATGCCATTGGAGGCGGGTGATGCCATCGTTGCTTTTGATTTTTTTATAGCCATAGCCGAGGGCATAAGCGGCGAATCCACCGACCAAGGCTCCAGCCACGGTGCCGCCGCCGAAGCTGAGACCACCGGCGTGGAAATCCGCGATGAGGCCGCCGAGCGCACCGGAACCGATGCCGCCAAGGACCGCCCAGACCTCGGGCGGGGCACCCGGCTCGCGGGCGCGGAGATCGGTCATCAAGGTTTCCACCCGGTCGCGCGGAATACCATCGAGGTCATGCACAGTTAGAAGCTGTTCCATGACCTGACGGCTGCGGGCAACCAGGGCGGCGGTTAGAAGATCGCGGGCACGGGCACTCTGGGGGGTGAGCTTTTGGGTGGCGAGGGCCTGGGCTTTTTCCAGCAGGGATTCCTTTTCCACGGCGATGCGGTCGTTGGCGGTGGCGGCGAGGGATTCCGCCAGCAAGGTGATCGAGTTTGAGAAAACTTCGGTATGGTGGGTCTCCTTCCAAGCGGCGGTGAGGCGCTCGTAGTGGGGGCGCTTGTTCGCAGGCAAGAGCGGCGCGAGGCGTTGCAGGAGGATGGCTTCCTGCACCCAGCAGCGCATCCAACCGTCAAGTGGCATGGCATCCTTCACGCACGGAAAGTCAACGAGAGCGTCGCGCCAGCTCTGACTCAAAACGTTGTCGCGCTGGTCATCGGGAAGGCCGGTTTGGTTGAGGAGGAGGACGACGGGTTTATTGAGCCAGGCGAGGATTTGCATTTCCGCGCGGACTTCTGGACTGCTGGTGGGATCGGCCAGGGCATCTAGCAGGTAGAGGATAATGTCGGCCTCCTCCTGGGCGTTGCGCAGGGATTGCTGGCTGCACCAGAGGGGGCGGTCGGTCCAGCGGTCGAAGCCGTTGCGGAGCCATGCGGTGAGGCCGGTGAGGTTGAGCTTTTGTTTCAAGCGGGCCGAGTCGCCGAAACCGGGAAGATCCCATAAAAGCAGTTCTGCGGCTTCGTCTTTTTCCATGGTATGACCGTCGGCGAGATCGGTGACGTGCGGGCGATCATCGACGACGCCGATGTCCCGCCGGAGGAGGGTGCGGGCGAGGGTGGTTTTGCCGAGATTGGTATGACCGGCTAGACTGATGGCGATGCGATGCATGGGGCTGGATGAGTTACTGTTAGTTAGGCCATGCGGCGCAGAAAAGTGGAGGCGTCGTGGGTGGGATCGAGGGAGGCTCCCGCCGCCAATGGGAGAATCTTGAAGCCTCGCGAGTCCGCGAGCTGGGTCCATGCATTGATGCGGGAATCCAGGCGGCGGGGATCGAACTCGGCGGTTTCGAGGGCGACGAGCAGGCCACCGGGTTCATGGGAGAAATGGGTCCATGCGGCGTCTAACAGCGTGCCATGGACTTCGATTTCTGGGGTAGCGTGGGCGTCGAAGAGCAGGAGTGCGCCACCACCATCGCGGGCCGAGGACCAAGCATTTTCCCAGATGGAATCCTCGTCACCATATGCGGCGCGCGGTTGCCAAGCGGAGCGAGGGTCGAGTCCCCAGGTTTCGCGGAGCAGGCGTTCGATGGCGTCACGGGATGTTCCGTCGGCGAGGGTGGCGGGGCGTTTGAAATCGAAGGGGAGGACCGCGATGGAAAAGTTTCCGCCCGTTTTCGCGCTGGAAAAAATCCGGCGAAGATAGGGATCGTCGTTGTTCCAAGCTGGCGGGGTATGTCGATTGCGGGCAGCACGGATGCCCGCGACGGAGGCCAGAACCAGTCGGGGGAAAATGACCAAGCCACATAAGGTGACCGCATACAAATGGATCCATGGTGCGGCCGATACGCCGTCATGGGTGGCGCTACGCCGAAGGAGGTCCCATGCGGGCTTAGAGTCTGGCATGGCAATGCCCGTCACCCAGGAGGCGGGTCTTAGGAGGGTGCCCAAGAGGAGTCCCACCCCATGCGCATCGAGCCAAGTGCTTTCCCAACTGGCGACGTATGCCGTGAGCAGTCCGCGAAAATAGATGGCGGCGAGCAGGCCAAGCGTGAAGCAGGCACTGGCCGCGTGAAACCATGCGATCATGCTTGGCACCCACCATGAACGCAGCCATGGAGTGACCAACCGAGCTTGCGAAGTGGTGGTTTCGGTGCCTGCGGGCTTGGTGACAAACCGACCGTTCAGCCGATCGGCCAAGCGGGCGATGTCGCCGATTTTTCCCGGATCTGTGGATGGATGGAAGCGTTCCCAAAGCAGCAGGAGATAGACGATGCCATTCCACAGCAAAACTAACAAAAATGGTCCGGCGAGCAGATCGAACGTGTGGGAAAGCCCGGCACCGTGTGCCATCCAGCCGATACCGAAGGCGCACCCGCATAAGCCGACGCCCAGTGCTTTTGGATACCGAACCGGTGGCACCTCACCAAACACGTCAGGCGCGTAAGCGTGCAAAATTCCAGCCCGTCGAGCGAGAAAGCGCCACCCATCGGCATTCAGAGGGGTGCTGTCATTGGCCAGGTCCCGCCCGCCGAGTTCTGCGGATGCCAGGCGGGTCGCCTGCTCACGTTCCGGCCATGGCAGCGTCTCCCCACGCGGATCGATCGCCTCGACCGCGCGGACTTGCAGGATTTGGAGGATGGACTCAGCCTTCACCGTTAGGCGCAGACTAGCGGAAGGATTTGCCTGACACGCACTCAAAAAATACTCCGGGCGGAAGTTTTCGGCAGTCCGACCAGCGAGGCCGAAAGATTATGAAAATTTGCGGATTGCACGATGGCTACCATCTGCCGAAGCTGGCGAATCCCATCATGCTGCTGCCGGTATTCCAAGATCTGATCAAACCGCAATGGCGAGCGGTGTTCGAAGCGCTCAAATTTTCCGGCGGGCTGCCAGTGACGGAGTTGGCGGGGGCGGTGGACGCCAGCTACATGGCGGTGAAGCAGCATTGTGAGGATCTCCGGGAACTCGGCTACCTCGATCGCACACGGCTGCCTCGCAAGGTCGTCGGAAGGCCGGAGATTTTTTACAGCCTCAGCGCCAAGGCGGACTCCTTGTTTCCGCAGATCGGGGTGGGTTTCACGCTCGATCTGCTAGAAGACCTCAAGGCCATGTTGGGCGAAAACACCCCGGACAAGCTACTCTTCCAATATTTCCAAAAACAGCAGGAAAAATGGCGACCGCTGCTCATGAAATCCGAATCGCTGGTGGAAAAAGCCACCAAACTTGCGGCCCTTAGAACGCAGGAGGGTTGCCATGTCCGCTGCGAATACGACCCTGCGATTGGCCTGCGGATTGAGGAAATTCACAATCCATTGCAGCGGATTTTCGAACGCTATCCCCGGGCGGTGGCGATGGAGTTGCGGATGTTAGAGCAGCTCCTCGGCACCCGCGTGACCCGCCGCGAACTCCCCGGTGGCCGCGCCGGACAACCGCAGGTTATCTTCGAGATGCTCACGCCAGGCAAACCGGCGCTTGGATAATATTTTTGAATTTGATGCCCGCAGATCGCGTCCACCCCAAGAATACCCCGAATTACCATGAAACCCATTTTGATTTCTTCAGTCGCCCTTTGGCTTTTGATGTCGTCAGGCTGCAACCGGCAATCCGCC
Organism: Akkermansiaceae bacterium; assembly: GCA_025354565.1. GTDB lineage: Bacteria > Verrucomicrobiota > Verrucomicrobiia > Verrucomicrobiales > Akkermansiaceae > Luteolibacter. The sequence goes on along the minus strand of JANXMQ010000188.1, from coordinate 17,151 downwards.
GAGGTTGCGAAAAAACTTGCCGAGCTCGAGCAGCAAAACTCCGCCGCCGCCACTCGCCAACACGAACTCGAACAACAGCTCGAAGACCAGAAACTCGCCGCCGCCCGGGATGTCATCGAACGAGACCGGACACAGCTTGAGGCGGATCGTGACGAACTGGAACGCCAGCAAGGAACCGCCGCCGCCGAGCAAGACTGGGCGCTCCGCCAGCGGGCGGAAGACCTTGCCAGACGCGAGGGTAAACTCGAACAAGCGCAGGCCAATCTGGAGGACAAACAGGATGATCTACACCAGCAGGCCCAACAGCTCAACGACCGGGATCGCGAGCTGGCTGGCCGCGAGGCGCTGCCATCCGTGCAACCCGAACCTGCACCCGCACAACGTCAACCTGCGGGCGACTTCGGCACATTTTTCGATGCACTTTCCCCATACGGTGCTTGGTTAGAAACGGCGGACTACGGGTATGTCTGGCAGCCGGTGGTCGTGCGTGAAACAAATTGGCGACCCTATGCCCGTGGCCGCTGGGTCTGCTGCGACCGTGGTTGGAACTGGGTATCGGAAGAGCCCTTCGGCTGGGCGACCTATCACTATGGCCGCTGGTGTTTGCTGCGGGGGCATGGCTGGGTCTGGGTGCCGGGTTCTGAATGGGCACCGTGCTGGGTTTCATGGCGGCAAAATGACCGGCACATTGGCTGGGCCCCGCTGCCTCCAGAAACCATGGCCTATCGCGGCCAAAGCTGGGACTCCTCCGTGGATAAGCAATTCCGCATCGGCGCGCTTTGTTATAATTTCGTGGAAATCGGCAACTTCGGCGGGGCCATATTCGGCCACTGTCTGCCGACTACGGGAAATCTAACCATCATCAACCAGACGACCAACATCACCTACATTCATTTCCAGCACGGGCAGGTGATTTGCGGCGGGCCGGGATATAAAACGGTCTGCCAACAAGTCGGCAAACCTCTGCCATTTTATCGGCTAGAGGTGGACACACACCCACGGAAAAGCAGTGATCCGTTAGATTCGCGGCCACGCATCCAAGGTGACCGACTGGTCGTGGCTGCGCCGAACATGGATGCCGGTTGGAACGCCGGCCTGAAGCCGAAACGCGTCCAGGGGCGATTGGAAAACGTCACCGTCGAGCGTGACGGCGAGTTGAGCAACGACGTCACTACACGTTTCCACCAGAGCCGCGAAGATGCTAACAGAACTGCGGATGAGGCCATCGCCACAGTCGGTGGGCGGGAAAAATTTACTGCGCAGCACGGCGGGCAACTTCGGGAAATCCGCCAGCCGGAGACTCCGGTCACAACCTCAATTTCTCCAATTCCAGCCAGCAATCATGGCCCCCACGTCACTCCGCCCCCGCCTGAATTGAGCGTCCGCCCACCCGCCAACGATCGCCAACAGGAGACTCCAGTTGTTAGCAGAAATCCGGGAACCGATGACAGACCTCACGTCACTCCACCTCCGCCCGGAGTGGTCAGACCGATCGTGGAGCAGGGCCAGTATGTCACTCCGCCACCCCCCGGAGTGGTCAGGCCGCGAGTTGCCGAGGGCCAGCACGTCGCTCCTCCCGCGCCACAGCAGCCAGTGGACAATGCTGAGAAAATCGGCCAACAAACCAGGCAGGATGAACAGGCCCGGCAAGCCCGATTGCTCGCCCAACAACGCGAAGCGGCGCAAGCGCAAGCCAACCAAAAAGCGGAGCAAGACCAGCAACGCGAGCAAGCCCGCCGACAAGAACAGGAACAACAACGCGCCGCCGAGCAAGCCCGGCTGGCGGAACAAGCCCGGCTGGCGGAACAAGCCCGGCAAGCGGAACAAGCTCGTCAGGCTGAACATGCCCGTCAGTCCGCCATGGAACAGCAGCGCCAACACCAGCAACAACAGCCAGCCCAGCGCCAGCCGGACAATTCCCGCCAGCGCAAGAAAGATAAGGATAAAGACCCGAATCAATAAGCCCTCAATCCCGGTGATAGGGCGAGCCGCTCTTCAATGAGGCCACCCGATAGAGCTGCTCTAACAAAACTAACAACGCCAGTTCGTGTTGCAAGGTGAAGGACGACAGCGCGAGCAGTAGATCGCATTTTTTGCGCAGAGTTTCATTGTGACCGTCCGCCGCACCGATCAGAAAAGCGATAGTTTTCACCTCGCCCCGCATCTCCAATGCCTCCAGCCGGTCTGCGAATTGCCGCGTGCTCAGGCACACCCCACGCTCGTCCAGGGCGATGCGGAAACAGCCCTGCGATTTTTCTAACAATCTAGCGGAAACTTCGTCGCGGCTCCCGGCTTTGACCACCACCAATTCATACCCGCCAGAGCGCGATAGGCGTTTTAGATACTCCTCCACCCCGGCTTTGGCATAAGCAAGCGCGGGCCTGCCGGCGATGATGAGGCGAATGAGCATGGCGATGCATCCGAGCTTGCCCCCTTCCGTCCGCCACGCCAACTTCAATTCAACATGAAACATTTGAGTTTGCCCATGATCCTCGGCTTAGCCTCCTGCGCCAGTGGCCCGGGACCGATCACACCCAAAACCCCGGTCGAGCGACAAATGATCGGGCTACTGCAAAAATTCGACCACTGGGACGAGAATGGCGACGGCTATCTGGTGGCCTCGGAACTCAAATCGGCGGAAAAAGCCAGTGGTCACTCACGGGCGAAAATCATCGAATTTTACGACACGAATCGGGACGGCAGAATTTCCCTGAAGGAGGCCCAGGATGGGTTACAAAGGACGGATGAAGCCGAGCGCAAAGCCAAATCCTCAAGCCCCGGATGAGCGCACTTTACGAGTCGGAAAAAATCCTGGCCGAGTATCTGTTATTCCACTTCGGCACCGCAGATGAAATCCTGCCATCTCACCGCCGCTGGCCGGCGGGGATGATGGAGGCCTTGGATTTTCCCGTCCGCACCACAGCGCATTTCTCATCCGACCGGGTGGCGCGGGGGCTGGATCTCGGTTGTGCCGTCGGGCGCTCGGCATTTGAAATGTCCCGCCACTGTGACGAGGTGCTGGGCATCGACTTTTCCCACGCCTTCATCCACGCAGCGGAAACCTTGAGAAAGGGCACCCCGCTGACATTCGAGCGGCGGGAAGAAGCGGCGATCACCACCCCGCTCATTGCCCGGTTGCCCGCCGACATTGATGGCGACAAGCTCCGTTTCTTGCAAGGCGACGCCATGAATCTGCCGGACCAACTGGGTGCCTTTGACCGCGTTCATGCCGCAAATCTTCTCTGTCGCCTAACCGAACCTGACAGGCTGTTAGTCCGCCTGCCTGACTTGGTGAAACCCGGTGGCGAGTTGGTGTTGGCGACCCCTTGCACCTGGCTGGAGGAGTTCACCCCATCCGCCAACTGGCCCACAGCCGGAACTTGCGAGTGGCTGATCGAAAAACTAACACCCGCGTTCACCCTCATGCGGCAGACCGATGAGCCATTCCTGATCCGCGAAACCGCGCGCAAATTCCAATGGACCACCGCCCTCGTCACCGTCTGGCGGCGTCATGACTGAGGCGGTGCCAGCCACGAGCGCTTGGCTGGTGTGATGTGCGGCGGTTTCAGATAGATCGGTTGAGGCGGTTCCATCATCCACCGCTCGCACGACGCGGCAGGAGCGGACCGCCATGCCTGCCAGAGCCGTTCCGCATTCGGGAATTCGATTCTAACATGAATCAGCAGTTCCGGAGCTAGGGGAAATCGCCTGCGGTCCTCAAAGGAAAAGACCGGGATGCCCGCTGTGATTGCCTCGATCACTCTGGCTTCAAGTCCGCCCGCATCGGTGAGTTCCGGCCCGGCGGCCAAGTCGGAATTTTCCACCTTTGCCGTCCAGTAAGCGCCCCGCCGGGCATCGCCGATGGCCAGGCAAGCGGCTCCATTCAGCGCCGCTGGCACAGCAAGGATCGACGGCACGGCGACCGCCGGACAACCCACCGCGATCGCGACACCCTGCGCGGCGGCGATGCCCACGCGCGTGCCGCTGTAGCTACCCGGTCCGCTGCCAACGAGGACGAAGCCGATTTTCCCGGATTCCCGAGCATCCAGAAGTTCCTTGAGCGGGGCGAACAAGGCGGCGTTGTGGCTGCGATCGCCAGTGAATTCGCGTTGTTGCAGGCGACCGTCCGCCGCGATGCCAGCCAGCGAGGCGTGCGGGGTGGAAGTTTCGAGAACCAAGGTGAACGTGCCTGTCATGGGAAAAAGGCTAAAGGTTTTCCCAGAACCCGCCACCCTAAGAAAAGAAAATAGAACCGCAGTGGAGGGCGTAGCGGAGGATGGCTTCTTTCAAACGTGGTTGCCGAGTCTCTTCGCCACGAGGCGGCACTTGGTTCGCGAGCGGAGTTCGAGCGCGTGCTCGCAAAGGATCTGGACGTGCCGTCGGAGTCATACGACGCGCTGGAGTGAAGCTTCACAAAAGTGGTTCCCACTTTCCTTTTCACGACCAAGGTTCAGCCTTGCGCAGGGTCTTGCAAACCGCTTTCTTCCGGCTGAAATTGCAGTGCCTCCCGACACGATGCCAAACCCGAAACACACAACCTCCGCGCTGCTGGTCCTGGCTTTGGCCATGGCTTCATGCGCTCCGCCCAAGGCGATTGTGGTGGTGCCGCCAGTGAAATCGGGCGAAAAGAAAGCACCTGAGACGGTCGTTGCCGAAGCGCCGCTGCCCGGACTACCGAACGACGGCATCCGGATGCCGGACATGCTGAACATGCCGGGTGAGGGAGATTTCCGGCCGACCAACCCAACCGCGCCCAAAACCGGGCCGGACACGGGCACCGTGATTTCCCGGCCGCCGGCTGACCCATCCGCCAAGGTAAAGCCGAAGGCCCCCGATCCCGAGTGAGCTTTCAACGCTGGTTGAAGCGCGACATCTCGCGCTGGGCCTCGCGGAGTTCGACCTTTTCCTTCAAATCCTGGCGCTGGTCCGAGTGGGTTTTCCCCTTGCCGACGCCGATTTCCACTTTCACGCGGCGGTTTTTCCAATACATCCGCAGCAAGGGGAGGGTGCAGCCCTTGACGTTGGTGGCGTTGGCGAGTTTGAGAATTTCACTTTTGTGGAGCAAGAGCCGACGCGGGCGCTTTTCGGCGTGGTTATACCACTCACCGGCGGTCTGCCATGGCTGGATATTGCAGCCATAAAGGAAAATCTGGTTGTTGCCTTCAACGCGGGCGAAGGCGTCGGCAATATTCACTTTTCCAGCCCGGATCGATTTGACCTCGGTGCCTTTCAGCTCCAGCCCAGCCTCGAACTTTTCCAAGATGTGGAAATCGCGTCCGGCCTTCCGGTTGGTGGCGATTTCCGCACTCATGGCTGGGGCGCAGGCTCACTGCCGCATCCGTTAGGGGGCTTCCCGCTGGATGAGTTTGATTTTGCCCTCGATGATTTCGGTAAGGGCGATGTCCGCCACGCCCATGCTCGGACGGGTGGGGATCAATGGCGAACGACCGCTGTTCAATTGGCGGACGCGCTGGGAGACGAGATTGACCAGAACAAGCGGGTCGGTGACAATTTCAGAGGCCTTATCGAGGAGATCGCTTTTCATAGGAGAACCGGGAAATCGCGAAATCGGCTGTGTTTTCTCAAACGGAATGACGTTTGCGGGAGGCACGGCCGGTTTTTTTTCGCTCAAAACAAAGTGGATTGGACAGGATTCCCGGAAGTAACGCCGGGCCGAGGGTCAAAACAAAGATTTTACGATCTGACAAGCCTTATCTGCTTGGTTAGGGACGATTTTTTTAAAATCCACGGAATCATTTGGGCATCAAATCGATTCCGAAGCGGCGGAGCACCAGCACGGTGAGCCAGAACAGCGCGATAGTGATCAGGCAGTTCGCGGCGATGGCCGCCCAAAAATTCCAGCCATGGCGCAACATCCAAGGGAAAATGAGGAACATCGGCAGGGTGGGCAGGACGAACCAGAACGTGCCCTCGGCGTGATTGGCGAGGCGCTCCGGGGATTGTTTTTCATGGTGCATCCAGAGCATCGCCATCAATGAGGTGAGCGGCAAGGCGATGAGCAGGGCGGAGAGGCGGTCATTGACGAGTTGGATTTTCGTCACGAACAGGATCACTGCGGCGGTGAGCAGCAGTTTCACGAGATCGAAGGGGGTGAAGGTGAGGAGCTTATCCCAGGGAATACGGTTCATGAGCTTGCGGTAGGCGGGAATCTACGTGTAGCATGGCGTCATGCAAGCCGCCTGTTCTATTGGATTTCTCGCCATTCTGCTTACCGCCTGCGCCCCGGCAGCCCCGCCAGCGGGCAATCTGAGCGCCGGGCAAAAAGCGGCGATCGGCAAGAAAATCTGGCAGAACGAATGTGCGGGCAGCGTCGCCGGACTGACGAGCTGGAATACGGGTGAGGAATTTCCCTCGCTGGGCATCGGGCATTTCATCTGGTATCCGGCGGGCTTCAAGGGTCGGTTTGAGGAGAGTTGGCCGCATTTCATCGGATTCGCCCGCGAGCGCGGCGCGGAAATCCCGGCGGTGGCGGCGGAGGCCCACAGTCCGTGGAAATCGAAGGCGGAATTTCAACAAGATCTCAACGGCCCGCGTCTGACCGGCCTGCGGCGATGGTTGGCGGCGACGGTGGGCTTGCAAACGGACTACATCATCGCCCGCTCGCATGAGGCCTTGCCGAAAATCCTGGCGGCGGCTCCGGCCAGTGAAAAAACCCGGATCGAGGCGAACTATCGGAAAGTCGCCACCACCTCGCAGGGGACGTATGCCTTGATCGACTATGTGAATTTCAAGGGCGAAGGAACTGTGGTCACCGAGCGCTACAAGGGCTACGGTTGGGGCTTGCTCCAGGTGTTAGGTGAAATGAAGGACGCTTCTTCCGGCGCGCCCGCCGCCACGGAATTCGCCGCTGCCGCGAAGCGAGTGCTATCCCGCCGCATTGCGAACTCCCCGCCCGAGCGTGGTGAAAAGCGCTGGAAGGAAGGCTGGCACAACCGCTGCGAAACCTACGCGAAGCCGCTCTAGCAAGACGGTGGCTCCCATTCATTCACGACCCATGCAACTCATCCAACGCTCGCTCGCCCCGGCATCCGATTTGCCTGCGGAACAGCAAATCATTCTGCACGCCGAGCGCCGCCAATTCCTCAAGCGCCGCTGGCGGGGAATCGCGGCGGATGGCACCGAGTTTGGCTTCGATCTGGAAAGTCGGCTGACGGACGGGTGTGTGATTTTCCACCAAGATGGCCATGACTACATCGCCCGCCAACTCCCGGAAACCGTCTATCAGGTTCTCTGCGGGACGCCCGCCCAGGCCGCGCTTGTCGGGTGGAAGGTCGGCAATCTCCATCTTCCCGCACAGATTCTTGAAGATGCAATTCTCGTCTTGCACGATGAGGCCATGGCCCAGCTCCTCGCACGGGAAGGCTGGGCATTTTCGGAACCGGTGCTTAGATTCGAGCCACTGAAAGCCATCGCCCACTCCTAACATGAAAAAAACCTTTCCCCTAACCGCTCCTAACCACCAGCCCCCGCGTGTCATCGAACAGATCAAAAGCGATGTGCGGAAATACCTGAAACGCGAACGGAAAAAGCCGCTGCCGGAGGGCGTCGATTTCTGGGATTTCAACTGCAAGGTCGGCTTGGGCGAAGCCGCGCCGGAGACCCGCCACGTCGAGGAAATCACCGCCGCGATCGACCAGGCGGCGGCGGCCGGATGCGCTTCGGTTTATATCGAAATCCTCGCCAAGCCCGCGCACCGGAAGGCGCGGGAAGGCACTTGATTGAGCGCACCGTCTAACGAAATGTTTTCCCGCCGTTCCGCCAACCGCGCCAGCTCCACGACACCGCTGGCGGGCGGGTGCCTATCCCTGTTCGGCCTGCCATTTCTAGCAGCCGGCCTGTTCATGTCCTACCTGTATTTTTCCGGTTACGTGAATTGGTGCAAAAGCCAAAGCTGGGTCGAGGTTCCCTGCCAGATCGAGACGGTGGAATCGAAAAACACCGGCGAAAGCTCCACCGAAACCAAGGCCACCTACCGCTACCGTTACGAGGGGAAGGACTATCAAGGCAACCGCGTTTCCTCTGCCTCGGGCGCGGATAACGTGGGTAGTTTCCAGTACGACGCCTATCGCGAGTTGTCCGGCTATCAGGGAAAATCCAAGCAGTTCCGCTGTTTTGTCGATACCGCGCATCCAGCCAAGTCCGTGCTCTATCGGACCCTGCGCTGGCCGCTCCAGGCCTTCATGGCGATCTTCGTGCTGACCTTTCCCGCCGTGGGTGCGGGCTTGGTGGTAGGTGGCTTGTTAGCCATCCGCGAGACGAAAAAGCAAGCCCTCCTCCAGACGCAATATCCCGGTGAGCCATGGTACTGGAAACCGGGCTGGGCCGCCCTAGCCATCGACGAGGACGCCAGCCAATCGCGCACCTGGCTGCTTGCCTACACCGCATGGTCCGCAGTCGTGATTTCTCCCCTGCTCCTGACAATGTTGCTCAGCCATTCGTTCACCGAGCCAGTGGCCTTCGCGGTGTTGATTTTTCCGGCATTGTGGTGTGTCCCGGCGTGGTTTGCCCTGCGGCGCATCCGCCAGTTTTTAGGAATCGGCAGTGTCCGCTTCGTGCCCAAGGCGAGTCCGACCGCGCCCGGCGGCGTGCTGCGTGGCGACCTTGTGTTCGCGCGCCCGCTGCCGTCGCGGGCGACTGTGGCGCTCGATATTTTTTGTGAGAAATCCATCATCACCCGCGATTCCGACGGCAGTTCGACCGCCACCGAAAAGCTTTGGAGCCATCGTGAGACGATTTCCTCGGACCGCATGACGCACGATCTAACTGGCTACCGGCTGCCGGTGCAATTTACCATCCCCGCCGATGCGCCAGAGAGCCGCGCCGCAGATACGGACGGGCCGAAATTCGCTTGGAAAATCCAATTCCAAGTCCCCGCCACCGCCATCAAGTCCACCTTCGAGATCCCCGTCTTCCGCACCGGCGCACCGGGCGAGGCCCCGGTCGTCGCGACGGCTGCCCCGTTGATGGCAGAAATCCCCAGCGGCCAGCTTGGTCCGCTGCTCGTCGCGCAACACATCGCCGCCACTTTCAACTCCGCAGGCTCCCCGGAATCCATCATTTGCTCTCCGCGCCGGTATCTTGGGGCGATCGTGTTTCTAGTCATTTTCAGCACCATCTGGAGCGGGGTTTGCCTCCTCATCCTACACCAGCACGCGCCGCTGATTTTCCGCGTCGTCTTCCCCGGGGTGGGAGTCATTTGCTGGGTCATCGCGCTCCGCATGGCCTTGTTCAAGCGCACCGTCACCTTCACCGGCACCGGACTGGAAATCCTCAACCGCTTAGGTCCTGTTAGCTGGAGCTATGTTTTCCCCAAGGACCGCATCGTTGCCTTCAGTCATGACAGTAATATGCGATCCGGCAACACCACCTATCACCGCGTCCGACTGGAAAGCGTGCTCGGAAAAAAGCAAACTCTGGTGGACGGCATCACCGGTGCCGACCTCGCCGCCGCTCTCGTCACGCGGCTGGAAGCATGGAAAACCCCGGAGCATTCCTCGGCGCTGAAAAATCGTTAGAGAATCCCACGGCCCGCGAGTTTGCGCCTCACGCCAGATTGGTAAAAACCGCCTGCACGTCGTCGTCGTCCTCGATCTTGTCGAGAATGGCCTCCACCTCCTCCATCTGCGCTTCCGTTAGTTCGATGGGCTGCGTCGGCAGCCGTTGCAGACTCGATTTCGTCGGCACGATGCCCAGCGCCTCGACGGCCTGCGTGAGTTTCGCGAAGGCACCATATTCGCCGATGACGGAAACGAAACCCTCATCCACCGCGAGCTCCTCCAGCCCGGCATCGATGAGTTCCAGCTCCAGCTCCTCCAGATCCCGGCCCGCAGGCAGCGGAAACTCAATCACCGACTTTCGGTTGAACATGAAATCCAGTTGCCCGGCGTTCACCATTTGGCCGCCGTTTTTGTTGAAGATGATTTTCAAATTCCCGACCGTGCGATTGGAATTGTCGGTCGCACACTCCACGATGAACAAGGAGCCATGCGGGCCTTTCCCCTCGTAAGTGATCTCGGAAATATCCGCCGCATCCTTGCCGGCAGCGCGTTTAATTGCGTTCTCGATGTTGTCCTTCGACAGGTTCTGCGCCTTCGCGTTATTGATCGCCACCCGCAGGGGCGCGTTGGATTCCGGGTCAGGGCCACCGTTTTTCGCGGCCATTGTGATGGATTTAGCCAGCTTTGGAAACACCTTGGACATCGTGGCCCATCGCGATTCCTTCGCCCGGCGGCGGCATTCAAAATGTCTTCCCATGGTGTTTGAAATTTCAGGTTGCCGGTGCGGCACCGGGACCGAGATCTAAGCAGGCTCACCACGGGATGCAAGCGAAGCGGCATTCCGCCGCCGATACGCCACCCCCGCCGCCACCGCCGTCACCAAGCCAATGAGCTGATAGCCGGACAGTCCGTGAAACGGCTTGGGCGTGGCGCGCAGGAACTCATGGCCGAAGCGGAACAAGCCATAAGCCATCAGATACAGGTGGAAATGCTGGCCCACTTGCACCTTCTGCCGCCGCATCCACCACAAGGAAACCAGCGCCACGCCTTGAAACCCAATCTCCACGCACACCGACGGCCAGCGCCCGAACGAGCAGGAAATCCCGCTACAACACCCGGCTGATAGACACCCGATCCGCCCGAGAATCAACGGCACCGGCATCAGCATCGCGAACCGATCGCCCGTCGTTTCCCGGTAGCCCAGCGATTTCTTGGCGATCTCCACCCCCAGCCACCCGCCCGGCAGCGCGCCCATGATCGACTTCCCCGACAGCCAAACCAGCCAACGGTCCGGGTCATGGAAATGCAGCCAGCCCTCCGCCAACAAGAACGCCAACTTCGCCCCCGCGAAGGCTCCCGCCAACCCCGCCGCATAGATCAACGCCACCCGCCCGTCCCGCTTCGACTCCCGGAACCAATACACCGCCCCCCACGCGATGCCGCACAGCAACATCAGCGCATAAACCGGCGAGCCAGAGGGTGTGAGGGGAAATTTCAACAGTAAGGGAAAATAAAAAACAGAGTGAAAATCAACAGCGCACCGATCAAGGGAACTAGGAAAATCTGGATAATGAAAAACGTAATGACACCATCACTGATACGTTTCGGACCACTGAGTGCTTCTGGGGCAAACAAGGCTTGGTACCACCTAGCTCCGAGGGTAGTACGGTAGGCTGTGCTTCGTCGATCTTAAATCAGTCGCCAACCTGTCGAATATGAAATTCCCACGTCATGCCCTGCACAATACGCGATGAAACATGCGAGAGGAAAATGAATGCACCAACGGCGAAGAGGATGCTTCCGAGCTCGATCCATCGCTACGCCAGCAAACACTTCCGCGATAAGCAGGACGAAATCACGCTGGTGCTGAAGCAGGCGGAGGAATTGGCGGATGCGTGGACGGGGAGTTGAACATCCGACACAGAACGCTCAATATCGAACGTCGAAGTGAAGAGGTTGGAAAGCACGCTTACAGAGCGACGCTACAAGGACAGGAAGCTACCACGACGCTTCATCGGCGGGTGGCTCGGGTGGTTGAGCTTCTTCGGGAAACGAAAGTTTCGCGGGGGCAGGGGTTCCTTTGGACGGAGCAGGCTTGCGGAAGAGGGAGCGGATGCGGCTGGCGATCTGGTCGCGGGTTTTTCCGGGGGAGGTTTTGCCTTCCGAATGAGTCTCCGCGACGGCCTCGGGCTCCGGCTCGGCGGGGTGATAGAGGACGAATTGATAGGGAGGGATGGAGAGGAAGTCCGGAAGATCCACACGCCGCGCCAAGCTGGCGTCGAGATCGGCAAGGAACATCCGGCCATCTTGGAAGCGGCCCAGAATGCATAAGAACGGTGGAATGCCGGTGAGTGGCAGGGTGATCTCCGATTTGGGAGAGGCTCCGATGGTGGCGTGGGTGCCGGGTGGCAGATCGAACTCGATTAGCAGATCGGGGTCTTCGGACTGGAGATAGAGCCTGTTTTCAAGGGACATACGTTGATACGATAGCCCGCGCGGATGGGGATGCAAGCACATGCATGGCGGGAGGAAAAACGGGAGGATTTGTATGGATTGCTAATGGTCCGGATTCAGAAGTGGAACGATGGAGGCTTCGATATCGATCACGTCTGCTCCGGGTTCGATTTCGATGTGTCGGCTGAATGTGTCGATGGCGGTCTTTCCGACCTTGCGGGTATCCACCAGCGAATAGCCGCCGATGAGGATGGGGCCGACGAGGGGAAGCCAGCGCGAAAGCGTTTTACCAACGGCCTTTTGGGTAACTTTGATGCCGATCCTCCGCAGCGTCTGTTGGATGACGCGCAAGCTGGCTTGCTTGACGATGACCCGCTCGCCGACGCGGGCGACGACATCCCGAAGAAGCATGGCGGCACCATGACGGAAGAGGCAGTAAACCATCATCTGGCGGTTCAGTTGGGATGTCTTGCCGAAACATGCGGCGATGTCGGCCACCATCTGCTGTTGGAGTTGCCAGACTTTAAGCAGATCCGGGATCACGGTGAGCATGCCGAGCGGACCGGGCGGAATGGCGAGCGTGGCGGACAAGGCTCCGGCCTTCAGAGATGCCACTCTAACGATCTCACGGGCGCGCACTCCCGGATGGTCGCTAACCGCCTCGGTCGATGTGGGAATGGTAATGGCGAGATTTTCCAACGCCCGTAGAAACGGATGCAAGGCCGGGTTAGCGAGTTCGCCGTCTGAATCGGAATTTTCCATACCGTCCAATGGTTCAAGGATGAAGCGAGTTCAACCGGTTTTTCAGAAGGAATTACACGACAAGGCATGCAAGTCTTAGAAACTTCAATGGACGCCTGCCGACAGCGGGTGAAGGGTGATGGTCACTCTGCATGAAAAACTCCCGTCCTGACTGGTTCACCCTCGGTGCCACCGCTTCCGCCGCCTCGCTCGTCACCATGGTCATCGAGAATTTCGTCGCGGGTGGGAAGAAGATCAGGAAACGCATCCCGCGAAAGCACAGCATCGCTGCTCCGCTCGCAGGTTTGAGGTGCTGATAGTGTTATTTTTTTCCGATGAATCCTCTGTTAAAAAACTGTGTCCGATCCTTCGTCACCCACGTCGATGGGCTGGAAATGCATGCCCTAGAGGTGGGAGAATATGGTGGCGAAAAAGCACCTACATTCGTATTGGTCCCCGGCTTGGGAATGTCGGGCCGCTACATGATGCCGACGGCGGAGCTGTTGGCCTCAGTGGGAAAAGTCTGGGTTCCAGATTTGCCGGGCTGCGGAAAGAGCGAGAAGCCGCGATCAGTGCTTGGAATCTCTGAACTCGCTGATTCCCTCGCCGGTTGGATGGAGAAAAACCAAATCGAAACTCCGGTGCTGATCGGGAATTCGTTAGGCGCACAGGTGATCGTTGATTTCGCAACGCGCTATCCGAAACGGCTGTATCAGGCGGTGCTGGTGTCGCCGACCATCGACCCCGCCGCGCCCCATGTCTCCAGCCAGGTATGGCGCTTGTTAGCCGATGCCCTGCACGAACCGGCGGCGCTATATTGGATCGCCCTGACGGACTTCTTGCGTGCTGGCTTCGGTCGGGTTCTGCAAACTCTACGCCATGCATTGGCCGACCCAGTAGCACGGAAGCTAACGCTGCTCACCTGTCCGGTGCTGGTAATCCGCGGCGGGCGAGATCCAATCGTCCCGCAGCCCTGGGTGGAACGCGTGGTGCATTTGATTGAGAATGGTGAATTGGTCATTTTCCCGCATGCGGCGCATGCGGTGAACTTCAACTCGCCGCAGGCTTTGACCGGGGAAGTGCTGAAATTTTTGGCGAAGCCCGATGTTAGGCAGTGCAGTTGAATATCCAAAGGTTGTGCAATTTGCGCGATTCCGATGGCGCAAATTGCCCGGATTACCCGCGCTCCTCATCCCCCACATGTCTGCAACCCCCGTTAAATGGGCATCTGGGGAATTGGCATGATGAATGCGATATCTAATTCGCCCACAAAGGGCAATCTTAAACATCCAACCCACCACGACCATGTTACACTATTCACTAGTATTCCTTGTCATTGCACTTATTGCTGCCGCCCTCGGCTTCGGAGGTATCGCCGGTGCTGCTGCCGGGATCGCTAAGATCTGTTTCTTCGTTTTCCTCGTCATCTGGCTCGTCGCGCTTGTGGCGGCCAAGAAGGCCGTTTGAATCTGATCAGTGACTGAAGCTCATCCATACCCAGTCTGCGGCAGAACATTCATCGGCTGCGCAGGCTGGAGTATGCCTCGTGTCGAACAGCCTAATCTCTCCGATTCTGGCAGCCACTTGCAACGCTATGCGGCGCAATTTTCTGCGGTGGAAATCAACTCTTCCTTCTACCGCTCGCACCGGACCGCCACTTACGTGCGGTGGGCGGATTCGGTACCGCCGAACTTCCGCTTCGCAGTGAAGTTTCCAAAATCCATCACCCACACCGCTCGACTTGAAACGGTTGACACTCTTGTCACGGCGTTTCTCTCGGAAGTTTCCGGGCTTGGTAGTAAGCTCGGATGTCTGCTTGTCCAAATTCCGCCCAGCCTTGCTTTCGAGCCGAAAATCGCACGTCATTTCTTCAAGCATCTCCGCTCGACCACTGCGGTCGGCATCGCGTTAGAGCCTCGGCATGCCACTTGGTTTGAACCTCCCGCTGATACGCTGATGAAAAAATTCCAGATTTCACGCGTCATAGCCGATCCCGCCCTAGTTCCAACAGCCGCAGAGCCAGGCGGCTGGGACGGACTGATCTATCACCGCCTGCACGGTTCGCCACGGATGTATTATTCGGCTTACCCACACGAATCCCTAGTAAGCCTCGCGAGTCGTATGGCCGATGAGGGGGGGAATGTCCCTACTTGGTGCATATTCGGCAACACCGCCCACGGCTTGGCTATGCCCAACGCCAGCGACCTCGCTAATGAATTGAGAAATATTGGCAGCAGTTGATTAACCTATATCTCCACCGTTCGGGTCGTACATGCCCGGCTCGCGGCTTCAGCACTCGGACTCGCTTCCGCATACACACGTATTGTATTCAGGTTTCTCCCACTTACGAAGATTCTATATTGCGCCGTCTTAACCATTTTTCCAGAAACACCCACCATCTCGGCCAGCGCTCAGGAGGAATGGCCATCCGAGATCACTGCTTTCTTGATAGACTACTGGCACGATCATCGCTGAACCAATCAAGTTTCTGGATGTTCCTCGGCGTCGATCCGGGCATGTATGTTCACCGTGTCCACATCGAGAAAACGCCGCAGCCAGATACGTTCAATGATCGGATAGGACGCAACCAGCGGCAGAATAACCAAAGCGCCGACAACACCGGCAACGAGGCCAGCCGCCATGCAGGAGACCAAGACGGTAAGTGTTGAAAGTCTCAAGCGATTGCCATAGACTTTCGGTACAATGAAGTAGTTTTCAATCAGATGATAGGTGATATATAGGGCAAGCACCAATATGCCGGTGACCGGCGAAACCGAGACGGCGATAATTACTGCGGGAATGATTGAGAGGAAAAATCCGATGAGCGGCAAGATGTCGAAGACTGCGGCGATCACTGCGAGTAACGCCGCACTGGGAACGTGGAGAACGCTCAGAATAATGAAGACGTAAACGCCGCAAAAAAGTGAGGTAATTAACTGTCCGATCATGTAACTGCTGACCACCGTGCCGATTTCCAAAGACGCCTCGCCTGTTTTTTTACGATGGACCTCGGGCAGAAAGGCGAGAAGCCAGCGATACACTCTCTCACCATCGGCGACGAAATAGACGGCGAGCACCAAAACGATCAGAAACTCCCCGAGCCCCTGCACTGCGAGGGTTCCCCAAGCAAGTAACTGTTTCATCAATGGCTCTGGATTGGAAAAGGATGCCGACTCGAAAATTTTGGTCCCAGCATGGCGAAGCGACGACGGCAGCCGGGCAACCGCATCCTGCTCGAACGATGGCAGCTTTTTGATTATTTCGGCACCTTGGTTTCCGATCGTAGGAATCAAAATTCCTGCAAAGAGTCCGACGGAGACAAAGAGCAGCAAAGCGATGAAAAGAATACCAATCCAGTCCGGCCAGCGGCGACGACGAGTCCAATGGAGGATGGGAAAAAGCATGATTGCGATCAAGAGAGCTAACAACAGGAGAGTTATGAGTGGCCAGAGCACGACCACCAGATAGGTCAACAACGCCGCAGCCAGCACCTTTAAGATCGTAACCCACGATACAACAATTTCGATTCTGGAGCGCGGTGATGGTTTTGAGGGCATGGTTGACTAATGGAAAAATAGCATTCCTGACCGCTTTGCCAAGGAGGTTATTGGCGGTGGTTTTTTGTCCGGTCCGGCGGGCGTGATCAGAAATATTCGAGGACTTGCCACGTCTGTGAGGAGCGTCGAAGGAAGCGTGAGACTTGGCGAGCGGAGGTGCTTTTCTGAGGAGGTGATAGGTAAAAAACTCTGTCCTCGAAGCCGTGGATAGCGGAATCTGAAGATATGAATTTCATCTATAAGTCGCTCTTGCTTCCCATGCCTTCGCGGATTTGCGGCGCTGGGTTTCAGGATTTACAGCGACGCGGGTAAACGTGCTGTTGGCCTGCTTCTCAATGCGGAAAACCCTGGAGGGAGTTCTCTCGCCCCGCACCAAGGATTCTTTCTTAGCCTTGGGCGCGGCGGCGTCCGGTGTGCGGTTCCCGGCCTTGGGGGTGGATGGGCTGGCTTTCATGGTTTCTTGCGTTTGATTTCTTTGGCTCTTCAGCAAATGAACGGGGTCGGGCCTAGATTTTTCAAATTCAAAGATGGAACAAGGTAAGGATGACATACTACATTTTGTCTGCCACTTTGAATTCGCAGCGCCTTCGCCGCCAAGCGCCTCATCGGATATGACAAACAAGGCAACGTCCTCCTGCACTGGACCTCCAGTTCGACAGGAAAAACCGCCGTCATGCCGCTCCATCCTCATGAGTTCATACCGCGTTGGCTCCAGCATGTCCTGCCCAAAGGTCTCACGCGCATCCGCTATTACGGCTACCTCGGCTCCGCCGCGCGCAAGACCCGTTTACGCATCCGTGCCCTGTTAGGAGAGATTGGTGAACCCGCCCCCAAGCTTCCCGAGCCGATCCCGTTCACCTGCCAGTGTTGTGGCGGCGTGC
>JANXMQ010000184.1 GCA_025354565.1 Akkermansiaceae bacterium | reverse complement strand
AGTTGCCCACAACAGTCCACTTCTCCGACGAGTTACAGACCCATTCTCGAAGCGGTCTGTCGTGGACAACTTTCAAGAGGCTCACGCCGCTTCGCGGCGGTTAGCCCCCGGTTTTACCCACGGATTTGGCGGAGGAGGCATTTTTTCACAAAGGGCGTATTCCAGCCTATCGACAAAATCTACTATGGAGCGCTGTCACGAAAATGCGCTCATTGTGGCTTGGCCAAGTGGGAAGAGCCGCCGGAAAAGCCAGAAGGCGACCCGATCTCGCGGAAGACCACTGCCCGACCGACTCTGGCGAATATGGAATCCATTCGCCTGAAAAGTTTCCTCACCCTCGTTATACGTGACGACCCCTATGCGATCGGCCTGAAACTGGATTCCGAAGGCTGGGCCGACGTGGGACACCTGTTAGCACGGGCGAAGCGTTATGGCATCAAGCTCACCCGAGAAGACCTCGATAATGCCGTAGGCATGGAGAATTCGCTTTTCGAATGGGATCAAGCAAGCAACCGCATCCGTGCCTGTCGTTGAATGGTGCGCGGACTCCTACCGACCCTCAACTCCAGATTGTCATCATCGCCGAACGGCACTAATCTTCCATCCATAATTCTAACACTAACAGGCGACCCGGCCTGGCGGGCATGAGTGAAGCCGACATCCGCTTGGATTTGGCATGCGCGTTGTTCACCGCAGGCCGCATCTCGCGCATGATCGGCAGCCGTTCGATCAAGAACTCAACAATTGCCTCGTCATGCGCAGGGAACCACTCAAGATTTCTGCCGATGAAATTCCTTCTCCCCGCCATCCTCATCGGCCTTGTCGCCGGGCTGCTTGGGGCGCTCTGCGGCGTCGGTGGCGGACTGGTCATGGTGCCGGCTTTCACGAGTCTGCTGAAGCTGGAACACAAGCAGGCGGTCGCCACCTCGATGACCGTCATCATCGTCACCGCGCTGGCCGCCACGGCTAACAATTTCCGCACCGGAGGTTTGATCGACTGGAGAGTGGTCGCCGCTGTTGGCTTGGCTTCCGCCGTTGCCGCATGGTTCGGCAGCGATTTGATGCGCTCGCTGAGCAATCAGACACTGACCCGGATTTTCGGCTGCGTGCTGGTCATTTTCGGCGTGCGAATGTTATGGAAAGGGTGATAGGGTCCGCTGCATGAAAAAGGTTCTCCTTATTTCCGCTCTGACGCTTGGTTATTTCCCGGCGTGGTGCGAGGCGGACGATGCCGATAAGGCGCGCATCCGGGAGCTGGAGCAGAAAATGGCCGCGCTGGAGAGCGAGAAGGCCAAGCTCGCCGGGGAAGGCAATGCCCAGGGGCTTTTCGACCCGAAGGGCAAGGTCAGCCCGCGGATTTCGAATGCCGTAGTCATCATCGAGGGCGATCTATCCGTCGGCACCGGCTTCATCGTCGCCGCTGGAGGGAAAAAGTATGTTTACACGGCCGCGCATGTATTTTCCGGCAACAGCAAGCTCACCATCCGCAATGCGAGTGGGACCGCTTTCAAAAAATTCGGCAACCTCGAAGCCGCCGAGGGCGCGGATTTGGTGCGTTTGGAAATCTTGGAAGAGGTGAAGGATTTTCTGGAACTCGTGCCCCCGGATTCCCAGTTGCAGATCAACACCCCGATCGCCGCCCTCGGCAATGGCGGCGGCAATGGTGTGGTCTCGGTGGAAAAAGGGAAGATCCTCGGCACCAGCGGAGATTCGTTAGAAGTCGATGCCGGCATCATCCAAGGCAACAGCGGCGGGCCGGTGGTGGAGCAGGCGTCCGGCAAAGCAATCGGTGTGGTGACGCATCTAACCAGCCAGCGCAAGGATCTGTGGGCGGAAGGCACCCGCCAAGGTGAAGTTCGGCGCTTTGCCTGCCGCCTGAACCGGGATTGGCAGTGGAAGGTGATGAAGGTCGGAACTTTCCTAACGGATGCCAAGGCGCTAGCGGATTTCGACGAACTCACACGGCTCTGTTTCGCGATGGCCCAGCTTCAACCGGGAGAACATGGCATGAGGCTCGATACGCGGATCGGCGGGAACACTACCGCCTTGCAGATCATCCAGAAGAATCGCGACAATGCCTTGGTCAAAAACCTGATCACTATGAACGACGACCTCGCCTCGCGTAAAACCCACTTGAGCGAGGCGGACTTGAAGAAAAGATACCGCAGCCTGTTAGGTCAGATGCAGTCCCAAGCCCAGCGGTCGAGTGATGCGATGAAGCCACAGAATTTTGCCTGGTTCCACCGCAACCGCGCCGAGGCCTCGCTCCAAGCACGCAAGGAATGCATGGTCGCGATCAATCAAGGCTTGGAGCGGTTGAAATAGCGCGCCAGCACCGCCTCAGCCAGATCTCGAAAACGAAGGGAATTCTCAATAGAAGCGCGGAATTTATTCCGCACGAAACACATAGACTTGCG
>JANXMQ010000155.1 GCA_025354565.1 Akkermansiaceae bacterium | reverse complement strand
CCGCACTTTGACACCATCCCCGGCATCAAAGTCCTCCGGCTCCCTGCCAAACACTGAGCCTCTTATTTCAATGTTCAATGTTGGGCCTTCGATGTTCAATCTCCCCCCATGTCCGCCCCGCTCAGCCGCAAGAATCTCCCCAAAAACCCAAGCCCGGACGACATCCTCAACGCTTTCCTCGACTACCTCACCGCCACGGGCACCGAGCCCTACGACCACCAGGAAGAAGCGATCCTCGAACTCTTCGCCGGCAACAACGTCATTCTCAACACCCCCACCGGCTCCGGGAAATCGCTGGTCGCGCTCGCCCTCCAGTTCAAGTCCCTTTGCCAGGGCCGACGTTCCTATTACACCGTCCCGATCAAGGCGCTCGCCAACGAGAAATTCCTTTCCCTCTGCCACGTCCTCGGCCCGGAAAACGTCGGCATGATCACCGGCGACGCGACCGTCAACCACGACGCCCCGGTCATCTGCTGCACTGCGGAAATTCTCGCCAACATCGCCCTCCGCGATGGCGCACACGCCCCGGTGGACGACGTGATCATGGACGAGTTCCACTACTACTCCGATCACTCGCGCGGTGCCGCTTGGCAAATCCCGCTGCTGACACTCCCCCGCGCCCGCTTCCTCCTGATGTCCGCCACCCTCGGCGACTCCTCGTTTTTCTCCAAACAACTCACCGCGCTAACAGGCGCACCCACCACCCTCGTCCAGTCCGACCAACGCCCGGTCCCGCTCGAGTTCGAATACTCCACCACCCAGCTCCAGGAAAAAGTCGCCGAACTCAACGAACAAGGCCGCTCGCCCGTCTATCTCGTCCATTTCACCCAGAACGCTTGTGCCGACACCGCCCGCGACCTGCTCTCCACCAACTTCTGCACCAAGGAGGAAAAACACGCCATCGCCCGTGCCCTCGACGGACGCGGGCTCTCGTAAAGCCTCCGGCCCTTATTCCTTGCCGAGTAACTCGCGCACTTTTTTCCTGGCCTCGCTCCACTTGTCCCTGTTTTGAAAGACGACTTTGCCGTCCCGATCAATTACGACCGTTAGCCAATGCTGCACGCCGAACGCCTTGCTCATGGCTCCCTCCTGAGGCTCGATGGCCAGCGGGATTTTGAAATCCGGATAGTCTTTCGCCAGAATCTCAGCGACCTCCTCCTTGGGCCATGCACCATGCACCACGATGATCTCAAGCGCCGGATCGGGAAACTCTTCCCGGAGTTTCTGCAAATGCGAAAGTGTGTCTGAGAACCAGATCAGCGGACGATCCAGACCGACGAACTCTATCAATCTCACCTTGCCCAGTTGCTGCTCAGGCAGCGGGTCCGTATGAAACCAACTCTGGGTTCTGAGTGGCGGAGCTGGTTTGCCCACCTGGTCCACCAGTGCTTCCATTTTCCAGACCGTTGGCTCATTGGGCAGACTGATGACGATGTTCTCGCTTCCCGTCCGGACGCGCTTCTGGCTTTCGTATGGGATTCCCTTTCTCATCTCGGTTGCCTTTATGTCGAGCCATCCTGAGACTAACCCTTGGAGGATGAATTTCCCACTGGAATCCGCTATTGTTTCCACACCGTCTCGTGGTTGTAGGTAGCCCGAAGCCGTTACAGTCGCGCCTGGCGCAGGGTTGCCCGCGGAGTTCAACACTCGCCCCGCCACGGACGCGTCAGCCCTTGATAGGATGATTGGCTCAAGATTGACCGCTTGGCCCGCTTTGAAAGCGGCAAACGAGACATTTTCTCCATAGCCGGCTTTGGATCCGTAAAAAACAATCTGTTTCGCAGGCAAAAGCTGATGGATTTTATATCGCCCTTCCGCATCCGTGGTCAGTCTGATGGGTTCACCGTTGGTCGTCGTGCCATCACACCAGATATAAGCTCCTTCAACCGCTTTGCCATCCTTATCTACCACTTGTCCTGTCGCGCTCGCAAACTCGCCCGCTTTCAATTCCAGTTTTGCTTCAAGGTTTACAGGGTAATTCACGCCGGTCCGGGTCACCATGCCGTCGAATTCCGCCATCAGTTGCGCGCTTTCGGTTTCTGCGGGAAGGGTGATTGAAAATTTCCCGGCAGGGTCGGTCACAACTTTGATGGGATTGCCCATCTTGTTTGGCTGAAGGCAACTTACACTCGCTCCCGCAATCGGCTCGCCGGAAGGATTCACAACCACACCGCTGATCCGGCGTTCACGGACCAGTGCGAAGTTGGCCACATAGGTTCCTCCCTCCTCCAAAACCAGTCCAATCACCAGTTTGGCCTCGCCGACGGTGGCGCGCGCATATCCGTCCGGCATCGCGCCAGCCACATAAACTTTTCGTTTACCGGCGGGCACCCGAAGTTGATAATAACCTCGCGAGTCGGTATTCACCTGCCAAATCTGAAGTGGAGAAGAAGCCGCTTCCGTGTCCACGCCGATCTTCATATCGCCCACCACCGCATTCGTGTCAGCCAGTGACACTTTGCCGGAGACCGACGCGCCTTTGAGAAGAACCGGATTCACGTTCTGTCGCTGCTCGCCAGCCTTCAATCTGACATCCAGCACGTCAGCCGTCCAATCCTTGGCGAGATTCCCGCTCGGACGGACGATCAAATCGTAATCTCCCGGAAGCAGACGTTGCAGTTCGTAATGCCCGTTTGCGTCTGTCAATGCTTCGGCGGAACTGCCACCATTCTTATAGTTGTATTGCTCGAGAGTTTTCACCATGGCTCCGGCGACAGGCTTTCCATTAGACAAGGAAACCGTTCCCGAGACCGAGCTCGTCGGCAGCAGCCTCAGCTCGATCCCGTCTTTCTGGTTTTCCGGGTTGAACATGAGTTGGGTATCATGAGCCCCGGGAATCTGGCCATAAGCGGGATTATTGTGATCCACATAATACATCCCCGGAGGCAGTCCCTCAATGGCGCAACGCCCCTGCGAATCCGTAACAGCATCCCAAAAGCCGGAGGGAAGCGACGGAACCCGACCCCAGAATCGCGGAGCTTGGGAAGTGAAGTCACCTGTAAAAACAGGCGTCGTCGCGTTCGTCACGCAGAGCCGCAGGTTGGAAACGGGCACGCCTTTCTCGTCGAGGACGCGAAAGCGCAGAGGCATGCCTTTGGTCAGGATCAATTCCACGGACGAGTCGGCGGGGGGCATCAACCTTGACATCGCCGCATATCCCGCTTCGGGATGCCGCACGAAAAGTTGCAGAGTCACATGGTGGGATTCCCGCCACTCGGGCCGAACCGTAATTGCTAGTTTCCCGGCACGATCTGTTTTTCCGACCAAAGCGACAGGCGCTATCGACGCTTCATCAATATCTGACACGATCTCCAGAAAGACTTGGGCATCCTGCACGGGTGTTCCCGATGATGATTTGATCTGACAACTGAATGTATCCGTAGCGTTGGGTTTGAGAATGTCCGCCGCCTTTAATCCGTCTTCCGGTTTGGGTGGCTGCGTCAGCCCGACCGCCGCCAATGCTAGCAGAACAGCCATCGAGCCCGCTACCGCGAAACGACTCCTCTTCCCCGAAAACCGGCCGATACCCGCCATTCTACGCCGCAGGTCTCTGGGACTTTCAACAACACTGACCA
The DNA here is from genome assembly GCA_025354565.1 of Akkermansiaceae bacterium. GTDB lineage: Bacteria > Verrucomicrobiota > Verrucomicrobiia > Verrucomicrobiales > Akkermansiaceae > Luteolibacter. Next base: position 3,298 of record JANXMQ010000155.1, on the reverse strand, counting down.
TACCGGAAAACGCCATCCGTGGCTTGGAGTCAGGGTTCAGCACATGGAGTAACATTTCCCCGTAGTCGCTCACCAGTCCGATTCCAGCCCGGTGCAATACCCAGGCGTCAGTCGCCCGTTCGCACTCAACCCGCGTCCGGTGAAATGCCCACCAGACCAGCGGATTGAACCAATGAACCGCCTGTAGAATTGCCAATGTGAGATTGACCCACAGATCCTTCCGCCGCCAGTGCCCCAGTTCGTGAAGGAGGACGAGCCGCAGTTCCGTCTCGGACAATTTATCCAAGGTGGATGGAGGCACCAGGATTTCCGGGCGCAAAACACCGAAGAGCGCCGGAACCTCGACGGCTTCCGTCACTCTCACCTGCGGGTGTTTCATCCATCCGAATTCGCTCCTGAGCTCCTCCAGTATTGTTCCCAACTCTTGCGTTCTTGGATGGTTGACCATCTCGAATCTTTTCAGACGATGCGCGAATCTGAATGTTAGAAATATTCCCAAGCCGAGGCAGCCACTCATCCCCAGAATCCAGATCGCGCCTGCGATCTCCCATTTCGTCATCTGTTCCGACGGCTGCTTAACGGGCGTGATAACGCGGCCTTCCCTCTCGGGCAGCTGCATCGCTGGATTGACCGAAATTTCAACTGACACCGGAGCGGATATGGATTTTTCACCCGTCGGCATGGGTTGCGGGAACGAAGAGGCGAGCTTCTCCGCTGGCATGACCCGCTGCCAGGAAACTGGACTGGCGGGCAAAACCGGCATCATCAGCCGCAAGGGAACTAACAGCCAAAGACCGTGCCGCCAACCTGCGGAAATATGTCGCCCTGCCAGCAAAAGCAAAACACCGATCACCAGCGCCAGCAGCGCAGCATCCTGGGATGCCAGTAGCAGGAATTCCGTCCAGAAGCTCACAAGTCTCCTCCTTTCCTGTTGCGATTCTCAGGAAGAAGTTTCCGCAGTGCGTCGATTTCCTCGGTGCTCAAAGGTCGCCGCCCCTGGACGAGCTGCGCCAACATCGGTGACAACGAGCCCCGGCTGATCCGATCCAGAAAACAACTCGTCTCAGCCATCACCGCAGCGTTTCGGTCAACCTCTGGAAAATAAAGAAAGCGATTTCCGTTAGCCTCCGCACGCAATGCGCCTTTCTTGACCAAACGCGCCAATAGCGTTTTCACCGTCTGAGGTTTCCAACCTTCGTCCTCCCCCAACGCTTTGGAAACTTGCTGCGCCGTCACCGGGGGCCCGGCCCACACCGCCTCCATCACCTTCCATTCCGATTCTGAAATTCGCGTTTGTGCTGACATGACTACATTCGTAGTCGAGAACGACCACAGATGTAAACAATATTTTCAACTTTGCCATTTTCCCGCCCTTTGCTCCTTTGCGGTAAACTCTTCCTGCCCCAATCTCCGCCCATGTCCGCCCCGCTCAGCCGCAACAATCTCCCTGAAAACCCCACCCCGGACGACATCCTCAACGCCTTCCTCGACTACCTCACCGCCACGGACACCGAGCCCTACGACCATCAGGAAGAAGCCATCCTCGAACTCTTCGCCGGCAACAACGTCATCCTCAACACCCCCACCGGTTCCGGGAAATCGCTCGTCGCTCTCGCCCTCCAGTTCAAGTCACTCTGCCAGGGCCGCCGCTCCTTCTACACCGTTCCGATCAAGGCGCTGGCCAACGAGAAATTCCTCTCCCTCTGCCACGTGCTCGGCCCGGAAAACGTCGGCATGATCACCGGCGACGCCACCGTCAACCACGACGCCCCGGTCATCTGCTGCACTGCCGAAATCCTCGCCAACATCGCCCTCCGCGACGGTGCCCACGCCCCAGTGGACGATGTCATCATGGACGAGTTCCACTACTACTCCGACCACTCGCGCGGCGCGGCTTGGCAGATCCCGCTCCTAACATTACCCCGCGCCCGCTTCCTCCTGATGTCCGCCACGCTGGGCGATTCGTCATTTTTCTCCAAGCAACTCACCGCGCTAACAGGCGCACCCACCACCCTCGTCCAGTCCGACCAACGCCCGGTCCCGCTCGAGTTCGAATACTCCACTACCCAGCTCCAGGAAAAAGTCGCCGAACTCAACGAACAAGGCCGCTCGCCCGTCTATCTCGTCCACTTCACCCAGAACGCCTGCGCCGACACCGCCCGCGACCTGCTCTCCACCAACTTCTGCACCAAGGAGGAAAAACACGCCATTGCCCGCGCCCTCGACGACGCCGATTTCCGCTCCCCCTACGGCCGCGAACTCGCGAAAATCCTGCGTCACGGCGTCGGCATCCATCATGCCGGCCTACTGCCGAAATACCGATTGTTAGTGGAAAAACTCACCGCCCGCGGCCTGCTCAAAGTCGTCTGCGGCACCGACACCCTCGGCGTCGGGGTCAACGTCCCGATCCGCACCGTGATGCTAACCGGCCTCTGCAAATACGACGGCCGCGGCACCAAGATCCTCGCCGTCCGCGACTTCCGCCAGATCGTCGGCCGCGCGGGGCGAAGGGGATTCGACACCACCGGCTACGTCGTCGCTCAAGCCCCCGAGCACATCATCGAGAACCTCCGCCTCGCCGCGAAAGCCGCTGCTAACAAAAAGAAGTCCTTCGAAAAACGCAAGCCGCCGGAAAAAGGCTATGTCCATTGGGACGAACAAACCTTCGCCAAACTCCAGACTGCCCCGCCCGAACCGCTCGTTTCCAGCTTCTCCGTCCATCACCACACCCTCCTCAACGTCCTCTCCCGCACCTCCGAAGACGGCTGCGCCGCGTTGAAAAAAATCATCGACGACAGCCACGAGCCCCCCTCCAAAACGAAGCTCCTGAAAAAGCACGCCTTCAAACTCTTCCGCGGCCTCATCGGCGCGAAGATCCTCCACATCATCCCGCCCGCCAAACGCAGCGGCCCGCAGAAAATCATCGTCGATGTCTCCCTGCCAGAGGATTTCTCCATCAACCACGCCCTCAGCCTCTACCTGCTGGACGCGATCCCGCAGCTCGACCAGGAAGCCGACGACTACGCCTTCAACGTCATCTCCCTGATCGAGTCCATTTTGGAAAACCCCGACATCGTCCTTCGCAAACAAGTCGATTTGTTGAAATCCGAACTCATGGCGCGCCTCAAGGATGAGGGCATGGAGTTTGATGACCGCATTGACATGCTTGACCAAGTTGAGTGGCCCAAGCCCGGCGCCGAATTCATCTACACCACCTTCAACGCCTTCAAACTCCGACATCCCTACCTCGGCAGCGAAAACGTCAAACCCAAGACCGTTGCCCGCGAGATGATAGAAA
>JANXMQ010000124.1 GCA_025354565.1 Akkermansiaceae bacterium | reverse complement strand
ACATCCGGAAATGCTCCCGTTCCACGTCACCAAACACGAACCGCCGATCCACCACCCGGCTGATACAGTGGTAAATCGCCGGTTTCGTCCCCGATTCCGCCCACGGTGCAATCCATCGCTTCCTGCTCATGCCCGCATCCTAACGCTTGGAATCCCTTTTGCAAGCTAGAATTCTACTTTTTGTCTGGGAAGTTGTAGGGAATTTGTATTGGTTGCGCTCGCTGGTCGGCCTGATTCCGCTATTCGCGGTCGAGCCCTTGGAAGAGGACTGGATGAAACCGTTCCCGGAGTTTTATCGGAATTTCAAATGGATAAAAGCACGGGCCACGGCGACAGGACGGGGCCGACGCAGCGTCCGCAGGGGCTTGTGACAATTGGATTGCGCGTGGATTCGCCGCCGGGTTAGGAATAAGCGTGGCTGGCAAGGAACTCGCTTCTGAAATCCCCTCACACGACCCGATGCGCACGGTTGATCGCGGTCTCGTGGTGGTGACGATTATCTATCTGATCGCTGCGGTGCTCATGTGGTGGGCCATTCAACGCCGGACCGGGGAAATCGGTTACACAATCGACGATGCCTACATTCACGGTACACTAGCCAAGAACATTGTTGCCAAGGGCACTTTTGGAATCATTCCGGGACAATTCGCAGCCGCGAGTTCGTCGCCGCTCTGGACGTTGTTATTGGCACTGGTTTTTACCATGACCGGTCCCGCGCCATGGCTACCTGCGGTGCTCGCAACGCTGTTCGGAGCGTTGGCAATCGAACGCTCGAACGCGCTGCTCCGCCAGATCGGCATTGGATCGTTGGCGCGGGCGGTGGTAATTCTGATAGCCTTGCTGTGTGCGCCGATCTTACCGATCCTTTCCACGGGATTGGAGCATCCATTTCACGTGTGGGCGCTGCTTGGTTTGTTTGCTGCGCTGCCAGGTTTTTCCGGGAAACAGAGAGTAAGCTTGAGCGTCGTCTTCGTCTGGGCGCTGCTTGCTGCGGGTGCCCGCTATGAGTCGCTGTTCGCGCTACCGCCGTTGTTGATCTTTCTGGCGCTGCGGCGGCAGTGGGCGACCGCGTTCGCGATGGCCAGCGGGATGGCGATACCCGTGCTGGCCTTTGCCACCTATTCGTTGGCTCATGGTGGCTTTTCCTTGCCGAATTCGCTGATGATGAAAGGCAACCTAACAAGCGTTGGCGGCTTGCGGGCGGTGGATGCCGCAGTGAATAACCCGCACGTCCTCGTGCTGTTGTTGCTCCTAACAGCCGCCGCCGCAGTCAGCCATTTCTGCCGTAAACCGGGTGAGGAAAACCCGACATGGTTACCGATCTCGTTGATCGCGATGATTTGGATTCACCTACAACTCGCCCGACTGGGCTGGTTCTACCGCTACGAAGGATACCTCATGATACTCGGACTAATCGCCGCAACAACGCTCCTAATGCCGCTCCGTGAGTGGCTGCGCGGTCGTCAAGCGGCCCTTTCGCTCGGAGTTTATGTGATTCTAACGGTCACGGCTTTCCCGTTGCTTCAGCGCTCTATCAAAGCAACGGGTGAGATCCTCAATGCCGCGCGCAACATTCACGACCAACAGTTTCAAATGGCACAAGTGACCCGTCATCTCGGGGCGGGAGCACGGGTAGCCGTTAACGACCTTGGCGCGGTTTCCTTCCTGGCCGACGCGCATGTCCTCGACCTCTACGGACTCGGAGACAACCGCCTAGCACGGGCGAAAGTGACCGGCAGTTTGGCGATGGCCGCTGCGACAGACGATGGGAAAACAGGTGCGGCGGCGTTTCTATCCGTCGCGCATTTCCGCGAGTTGGTCGGACTCGGAACCAAGGTCGGTCAGCCTTATGACGCGGCTTGCTTGAAGCAGCGGCTTGAGGAAGAGCGCATCGACTACGTGATCTGCTACCCGGCTTGGTTCAGCAGCCCTAACGAGTTGCCGACCACATTGATCCCGGTGGAAACATGGGTGCTTGGCGACAACCTGATTTGTGGTAGCGAAACCGTGGTTTTTTACGGGACCTCGCCGGCAGCCGCTGCAAAATTAACCGCCGCGCTCGCCGCCTATCGCTTGGCAGGCACCGACCCGCAATCCACGAACCGGATGCATCCAATGACTGTGCGCTGATGTCCGGCGAAAATTGGACCGGTTAGACTCTTTGACAAAGATAATTATTGTTATTTGTCATGGTGCAAGCGAAGCGCAGAGACGCAGAGGTCGGGGAGGGTCGCTGAGATTGAAAACGACTAGGTTTGCCTCCGCGCTTCTCTCTGCGGCCTCCGCGACTCGGCGTTTCGTTTCGGCAAAGATTTTTGGCAACCGGTCTAACGTTCCGAACTACTGCGCGGAACCGCAGGAGGGTGACAATTGAATTGCGCTTGGATTCGCTGCCGAGGTATAAACCAGCGTGACCGAATGCATCCCGCCACTGGGCGTCGATTAACGCAAGTAACACTAAGATGAAAACCATAACATTGCTGCTATCACTTATCCTGCTAGGTAACCAAGTGGTGTTCGCGCAAGCTGCCGATGTCCCGATCCTCCGCGATAGCAATGGCCCGTCGCCAAAGTTCATGGAGGCGGTGAAAAAGCTGCGTGATTCCGGCAAGCTGCTTGGTCTGGACAAAGTGAATGAGCAACTCACGCGTTCCACCTGTGAACTGGAACTTCCCGCTGCGGCGACCCAAGTACTCACCGGCAGTGAAATCTGGAGTCGCGCCCGCAAGTCGCACATCCGCGTCGGGTTTGTCTTCCTCTGCTCCAAATGCGATCAACTCCACCTCAACCTCGCCGGTGGTTACGCCATCACGGCAGACGGCGCGGTGGCCACCTGTTACCATGTCATGCAGCCGAAAGACATTAAAGAAGGTCATGCCGTGGCCGCCCTAGATGGTGATACACTGCTGCCCGTGACCGAGGTGCTTGCCTGCAACCGTGAGACGGATGTTTGCATCGTCCGGGTGCAGACGGACAAGCCGCTGGAGCCGCTTCCGCTTAGCGCCGCAGTGCGGCCCGGGGATGATGCTTGGTGCTACAGCGACCCCTATGGGCGGAGCAGTTATTTTAGCAAGGGCATCGTTAATCGTTTCTATCAGCAGAGCAAGGACGCCACCCGGGTGCGCTTGAATGTCTCCACCGACTGGGCTCCGGGATCGAGCGGTTCGGCCGTGCTTGATTCCTTCGGCAACGCCATCGGCCACGTCTCGGAGATCACCGCACAAGGCAGCCGCGCAACGGCGGCCAAGGGCGCAATCGCAGCGAAGGCCAGCGAGACCTACATCGTCTTTCACGACGCGGTGCGCGCCGCCGATGTGCAGGCGCTCGTCAAACCGAAACACTGACCTCTTGGGAGATGAATGGTGCCTTTAGCGGTCACCCACCATTTCCCCGTCCTCCGGCCCGGCCCTCCAGCGTTCCTGCGGGGGAGGGCTTTTTTATCTTCCCCACCTGCGCGATGCCTTGCCGAATGCCTCCTTCATCGGCTTCACAGGCTCACCCATCGAGCAGACCGACGCCTCCGGGTGAGTGAACCGCGAATGCAAGGAGCCTTCGATCCTCCATCTGAATTTTTGCTTGTCGGAATTTTAGCATTGACTCGAAATTTGTCATCACTATGAATGTCCATTGTAAAGACATGAGCGTCTTAATCCCATCCGGGAGTCTCCCGGAAAACCGCAAGCAAAACAAACCAATGAATACCGCAAATCAGATCCCGTCGTCGTTCAAAACGATTTCACGGAAGGCCACGCTGACAGCCGCTGTCCTAACCACAGCACTGTGGTCGGCCAACGCATCCGCCGGCACCATCACATTGCTATTGGCCAAAAGCTCCTTGACGAATGTCACGGACGCGGCCGGGCTCAATCAATATGAAAGCGGTGATGTGAAAAAAGGCACAACAGTCATCGGCCAATACCAGATCGTCCGCCGCGTGACCACTCCGCCTACTACTACGTCCACCTCCCAATACGTGGCGGCCGCTTCCATCACACTGTTTCTGGGAACATCCGCTACAACTCCGAACACTGAGCTTCATAATATCGTCCTAAGCGGGGCTCATGGATTCAGCGCAGGAAATTTCAAAGGCAGCGTGAGCGCGGCCTCAAACAAATACTCCTGGATCATCGGGGCGGACTCGGGCTGCGTAAGTGCAGGGACGGGATTGACTAATTTAACTATCAATTGGAACGGTTCCAACCAACTCACAGTGCCGTAAACCGCACTCGCCTAACACGCATCGCACAATTAACCGGGGGGCTGACGCCTCCCGGTTTTTTATCGACTTGGGTCTATCCAAGATAACAGATATTGGGCGGTATCTGGTTTGCTTGTTAGTCGGGACCACCCCCTTTGACTCGACTGATCCCTTTGACTCGAATTTGTCAGCAGCCAGCACCGACCTGTCCACAAGCCCCGTAAGGAAATTCCAGAGCCGTAGGAATCACCGTGCCGCACGGGCAGGTCTGTGGTTCTGTGCAGGATTACCTTACCACTGCGTCGGCTCAGACTGGCCGGATCAATAAAAAAATGACAACATCCGAAACTAGGTGATCGTATATGACGTTTACTCATGCTATCGGGTGGTTTCGCTGCATCCGATTCAACCCAACCAAAGCCATGGCACCATCCCAGAAATTCATTGATGAGCATTTCCCCAATCCCAAATACACCGTCTCCACCCGGCGTGAGTTCTTGGCGAAAACGGGCATGGGTTTCGGGATGCTCAGTTTGGCCAGTATGCTGCGACCCACGGAACTCTTCGCCGCCTCGTCCGCCTCGTCGGCAGAGGCCGCCGGATTCAGCGTGCCGGTCCATTTTCCGGCGAAGGCGAAACATGTCATCCACATTTTCCTCAGTGGCGGCCCGTCGCATGTGGACACCTTCGACCACAAACCTGAGTTGGCGAAATACGACGGCAAGACCCTGCCGGATGGCAATCACGTCGGTTTCGCCAGCCCGTTCCGTTTCGACAAATGCGGCAAAGGCGGCCTCGAAATCAGCGAACTTTTCCCAGAACTCCAGAAGCGTGCGGATGACCTGTGCGTGATCAAGTCGATGTACACCGACATCCCGGCCCACGAAACCGCGACGGTTTTCATGAACACCGGCAACCTGCGACTGCCACGGCCCAGCCTCGGAAGCTGGGTGCTCTACGGACTCGGCAGCGCCAACGACAACCTGCCCGGCTTCGTTTCCCTGCGGGATGGCGGAGTCCCCAACGGCGGCACCGCGAACTGGGGCAGCGTCTTCCTTCCCGGAAAATACCAAGGCACCAGCGTCAACGCCAGCAACTCCGATCCGAGCAAGGCGTTAGAAAATATCCGCAACCCCTACCTTTCCCTGCCGGAACAACGCCGCCAGCTCGACCTCGTCAAGCAACTGGACTCCATGCACAAGACCAAGCTCCACGAGGAACGCCAGCTCGAAGCCGAACTCTCTAACATGGAAATGGCCTTCCGCATGCAGACCGAGGCCGTCGATGTGTTTGACATTCGCAAGGAAAGCGCCGCCACCCTCCAGCTCTACGGCATCGACGGAGTTCCCCAGTCTGGATACGCGAAAGACAATAAAAATGCCTTCAAAGACCGCGGAGCCATGACCGGTAATGCCCGCAAAATGCTGCTCGCCAGTCGCCTCGTACAGCGCGGCGTGCGTTTCGTCCAAGTCTGGTGCGGTGGCTGGGACATGCATTCGGACATCGCCAAGAACCTGCCACAACGCGCGTCCAGCATCGACCAACCCATCGCCGCGCTCTTGGCAGATTTGAAATCGCACGGTCTGTTGGATGAGACCCTGGTCATGGTCAACGGCGAGTTCGGGCGCTCACCCGGTCGGGATCGCAATGGCAAGGGCGACACCGCCGGCCGCGACCACCACAACAAGGCCTTCTTCACCTTGCTCGCCGGCGGTGGTGTCAGAGGCGGCACCAGCTATGGTGCCACTGACGAACTCGGCATGGCAGCGGTTGAAAACAAAGTCCATGTTCACGACCTACATGCCACAGTTCTCCGCACACTTGGCTACGATCACACCAAACTCACCTATCGCTACAACGGCCGCGATTTCCGTCTCACCGATGTAGCGGGCAACGTCGTCAACGACATCCTCGCATGAAATCCGCAACACCCGGCTTTCCTCGCATCCGCAATCGGCGCGTGACCTGCGCGCCGATTCTTGGATTCGCGCTACTCATGGTCCCCGCCATCGCGATGGCGGAAGATCTCACGCCCGAGCAGTTGAGGTTTTTTGAAAATAAAATTCGCCCCGTGCTCTCGAAATCCTGTTACCGATGCCACAGCCAATCGGAAGGTAAATCAAAGGGCGACCTGACCCTCGATACCAAGTCCGGTTGGCAGAAAGGCGGCGAGACCGGCCCGGCCATCATCCCCGGCAAACCGGATGAAAGCCTGCTCATCATGGCCGTGCGCTACGATGACAAGGACACGCAGATGCCCCCCACCTCGAAAGGTGGCAAACTTCCTCCCGAACAAATCGCCGATCTCGAAGAGTGGGTCAGGATGGGCGCGCCCGATCCGCGAACCGCATCAGTTCCCCACCGCGACATTTCAAAAATAGCAGATGGCCTGAGCGAAGACATGCGGGACAGCGTCAAAACTCACTGGGCCTATCAGCCGATTGTTTCGCCACCCATTCCCACCGTAAAGAATGCACCTTGGTGCAACACTCCGGTGGACAATTTCATCCTGTCCAAGCTGGAGGCGAAGGACATGAAACCTTCCGCGCCCACCGATAAACGCACCTTGATCCGCAGAGCCACCTTCGATCTAACCGGGCTGCCGCCATCGCCCAAGGAAGTGCTGGAATTCGTCAACGATGCTTCTCCGGGAGCCTTCGTAAAAGTGGTGGACCGCCTGCTAGACAGCCCGCACTACGGCGAACGCTGGGGTCGCTACTGGCTCGATGTCGCCCGCTATGCGGACACCCGCGGCGATGTCAAAAAGGACAACAACACCCTCAATCCCTTCGCCTGGACCTATCGCGACTACGTCATCAAGGCCTTCAACTCGGATCGGCCATACGACTTGTTCATCAAGGATCAACTCGCTGCCGATCTCCTGCCAGCTTCGAAATCCCAGCCAGGCACGCTCGCTGCCCTGGGATTTCTAACGGGTGGCGACCACTTCCAAGGCAACAAGAACGACATCATCAACGACCAGATCGACGCCGTCTGCAAGGGCTTCCTCGGCACCACCGTGACCTGCGCCCGCTGCCACGACCACTTCTTCGATCCCATTCCCACCCGTGACTACTACAGCCTCTACGGCGTCTTCAACAGTTGTGCCGAGCCCGACGAACTCCCGGTCATCGCCGTCTCCAAGGACAAGAAGGCCGAGGAAAACTACCTTGCCGAACGCAAGGCCCTCGAAACGAAAGGCTACGCCATGATCGACCGGGACATGTGCCGCATGGCGACGAAGTTCAATACCCACGCGGCGACATTTTTGTTAGGGATGGAGAAGATGAAGAGTGGCAAGGCTAACTATCAGGAACTGACGACTTATCTCGATAAAGAAGGCCTCGCTCCAGATGACCTTCAGGCCGCGCAACGCGCCATCCTGGCCCAGGTTCTGGCAAAGGGCGAAACCGCGAAGTCCGGCGACATGATGGCGATGAACCCAACCATGGCGGGAACCACGGTCACGACCAAGATCAAAGCAGGCTCCTCCAAGGAGGACCGCAAGGAAGACCGGAAATCGGCCAGCCGGGCCATGCGGAGTTCGGGCCATCCAGTGCTCAGCCTCTGGCGCGAACTCGCGCGCCTGCCGATCTCCGGCTTCGCAGAACACTCCGTGGAAGTCATCGCCCGCCACACCGATCCGGTAAACGCGGCCTACGTCAACCCACTCGTCGCCGAGGCGTTCCGCGGCAAGAAGCTCGCTTCGCTTGAGGCCGCCGCCGCCATCTATGCCGGGGTTTTCCACAAGGCCGAGGATGCCTATGTTAGAGAATTTTCTTCATGGAAAAAATCGGCCTCCGAGAATGCGATCTTTCCCGGCCTGAGCTATCCACCGCTCGAACAAGTGCGCTCCGCCGTGTTTAACACAAAACCGTTCCTCGCCCTGTCCCTCGACGAGACGCAGAACAGTCTTGGTAAGGATGTACAGAATGCCATCGGAGCGATCAATCGACAGCTCTCCGGAATCGATCTCTCCCACCCCGGCTCCATGGCCCGCGCGAACGTACTTGTGGATTCAAAGGTGAAAAACGCCCCAGTGCTCATTCGCGGCGAGGCCAAAACCCCGGGCCCCGTCGTTCCGCGCCAGTTTCTCGAATTCATCCAAGCCGACCGCAAGCCGTTCCCACCCGACAGCAGCGGCCGCCTCCAGCTCGCCGATGCCATCGCAGACAAGCGCAACCCTCTAACGGCCCGCGTGCTTGTGAACCGCGTTTGGCTTCACCACTTCGGCGAAGGGTTTGTTAGCACCCCGGATGATCTGGGCGTCATGAGCGAGCCTCCCAGCCACCCCGAACTCTGCAACTGGCTCGCCGCGAAATTTATAGATGACGGCTGGTCCCTCAAGAAACTCCACAAGCTCATCATGACCTCCGCCGTCTATCAGCAAGCGAGCGAGCCCAATCCCGCCAACGCTGGCATGGATCCATTCAACCGCCTGCTCTGGCGTGCCAACGTGCGCCGCTTGGATTTCGAGGCCCTGCGCGACAGCTTTCTCGCCATCGGCGGCAAGATCGACCTTACGATGTTCGGTCACCCCATGAACATCGAAACCGAGCCCTACAGCCCGCGCCGCACAATCTATGGCTTCGTGGACCGCATGAACATGGCGGAATTCATGAAAAACTTCGACATGGCAAACGCGCAACTCGCCACCGGTCGCCGTCACGAAACCATCGTGCCGCAGCAAGCGCTGTTCCGCATGAATAGCCTGTTAGTCATCGAGCAGGCGAGAAACGTCATCGCACGTCCTGAATTTATAAACGCTACTACCGACACCGCGCGCATCAAGGTGCTGTACGAGATTATCTATCAGCGCTGGCCAAGGCCGGACGAGATCAAGCTGGCCCAAGGCTTTCTTGGTTCGCAGCAGTCAGTTGCCGTGACGAAGCCATCGACCTACAAAGACGTGGTCCCCGGAGAAGACGAGGAAACCCGGAAATCCCGGATCGAGGCGTTCCTAAAACTCGATCCCAAAACCCTCAACTCGAAAGAGCGCATCCGTCAGACGGAAATGAAGAAGCGCATGGCAGAGCAAATGATGAAGCCCAAACAAACGGGTAAACTCAATGAACTGGTCAGCGATCCACATGCCGAACGAGTCAGCCGCGAGGCTCTCACGAACTGGGAGGAATACGCCCAAGCCCTACTCATGACTACCGAGGCAGCCTACCTCAACTGATCACGCCACACAAACCCGCGTCACCGGGCCGACGGTTGCCCCGGAGACGAATCTAGCCCGGAACAGCGACTGGCTCACGTCGCACACGCCACGATTGACGTTGTTCGCCCAGCGCATGACCCGCCGCATCAGGGGGCTTGCGTCCCATGTCACGTGGGAGACGCCCGAGTAGCACCACCCGAAGGACGGATCATAATCATTGAGATGATGGATACATTCTCCGGCACGCGGAGATCATAGCAACGCGGAGCCGAAAAGGATTCTGGCGCATGAGTCGTAACAAGATCGTGCATCGGTGCTTGAATAACAAATGGTTGAAGGAACAAGGGGTTCCTGAGATGAGGGAAATCTGGATCAAACTGCACTACGGGGGCGAGTCACGGCCTGCCGCCGTCGTCTGATA
>JANXMQ010000116.1 GCA_025354565.1 Akkermansiaceae bacterium | reverse complement strand
GCCGACTTTTCCACATCAAACTTGCAGCTTTCTCCGGTTGGGCTTTTCTCTGTTTCCGGCAGCATGATTTTCGAAATCAGCAATGCAGCAGGCGCACTCATCACCGACGCTGTGATGATATCTCCGGCGTTCAGTCCTTTGAAAGTGGAGTAAACAATCATCACCCCGGTCGCGATCGTCGCAAAACCTGTAATCATCAACGCCATCAATTCGCTGGCCGTCATTTGCGGAATGTAGCCGGATGAGCAAAGCCGCCTCGGTCTGGCCGATGAAAATATTACTCGCTGCCGCGAGACTCTCCGAGCCGCTCGTCTTCATCACGCGCATCATCACCCAGGCCATCACTTGCACGACTTTTTGCAGGATGCCCCAATGATAGAACAACGCCGAAAGCGCTGCGATCAGCACAATGGTCGCCGTCACTGGCACCGCGAAAATCAAGCCGTTTTCCAGCCCGAATACATGTCCTAGCAAATCACGATTCGCGAGCGGACCGAAGAGCATCTTTGCGCCCTCGGTGCTGTAAATGTTCGGTTGATTAACCACATCTTGCGCACCACCGAAAATCGATTTCCCCAGGTCGGTCTGAGGATAAAAAGCGCAAAAACCCATTGCAGCAAGACCCCCGATATCACCGTGCGCCAAGGGAATTTCTTGCGGTCGGCAGACAGCAACCATGCCACTGCGATCATGGCGATTACCCCGAGGAAACTGACGAAGTGATTATCGAGCATCGTTGGCTTGGTGAATTCGGAATACGCGTTGGCGAGACGCCAACGCTGTTTATTTCCCCTGCCTTGCAGTGGCTTTGAGGCGGAGGGCGTTGAGAGCGATGAATCCCGTGGCGTCGTCCTGATTGTAGGCTTCTTCTTGGCCGCCTTCCATGGTGGCGACGGCTTCGGAATACATGCTGAAGGGGCTGCGGCGGCCGGCCTGCATGACGTTGCCTTTGTAGAGTTTGAGGCGGACCTCACCGCTAACGGTTTTCTGGGTTTCGGTGACGAGGGCCTGGATGGCGAGTCGCTCGGGGGCGAACCAGAAGCCGTTGTAAACGAGCTGGGCGTATTTGGGGATGAGCGAGTCGCGGATGTGCATGGACTCGCGATCGACGACGAGGGTTTCGAGGTCGCGATGGGCGGCTAACAAAATGGTGCCGCCGGGGGTTTCGTAGATGCCACGGGATTTCATGCCGACGAAGCGGTTTTCCACAATATCGATGCGACCGATGCCGTTTCTCCCGCCAAGCAGATTGAGAACACGCATAATGCCGTAAGGTGTTAGAAGCGCGTAGCCGTCCTGTTGGCCGATGGTTTTCACGTCTAGCAGCTCAGTGAGCAGGGAGTCGATGTTATGGTGTCTGAGGCCGATGGCGTTGCCTTTTTCAAACAAGATCTCGATGTATTCAGCCTGATCCGGGGCGTCCTCGGGGGAAACGGAGAGGACATACATGTCGGTATCTATCGGGGTGGTGGCGTCATACCAAGGGTCTTCCATGGCTCCGGCCTCGAAGGAGATGTGGAGGAGATTGCGGTCCATGGAGTAGGGCTTTTTCATGGAGGCCTTGATCGGGATGTTGTTGACATCGGCGTAGGCGATCATTTCGGCACGACCGGGGAATTGCTGGCGGAAGGAGGCGTCGCGCCATGGGGCGATGCACTTGACGTTGGGCGCGAGGGCAGCGGCGGAGAGTTCGAAGCGGACTTGGTCGTTGCCTTTTCCGGTGGCTCCGTGGGCGATGGCATCGGCCCCTTCGGCGAGGGCGACCTTGATCATGTCGTGGGTGATGCAGGGGCGGGCGATGGAAGTGCCTAGCAGGTAGCGGCCTTCGTAAATCGCCCCGGCCTGGATCATGGGGAAGATGTAATTTGCCGCGAAGTCTTCTTTGAGATCGCCAATGAAGCACTTGGAAGCGCCGGTGGAAAGGGCCTTGGCTTCGAGGCCGTCGAGTTCGTCGCCTTGGCCGACATCCGCGCAGTAGGCGATGATTTCCGCGTTGTATTTGGCCTTGAGCCAGAGCAGGAGGACGGAGGTATCAAGCCCACCGGAGTATGCGACGACGATTTTCATGAGGCGCGGAGGCAAGCATGAAGCGGCGTGGCGGGCAAGCGATGATGTGTGGGCCGGAAAAAATGGGCTGCCGGAGGGTGTTTTCAATCCCCCGAGGTGTTTCTTGCCAACTGATCGGCAGCCGGATAGTTTTCGTGGTTGCCGCACGGAGCATTCTTGCCCACTATCCGGCCCCCGAGATCATGGAAGAACGTTACGAAATACGCGGAAAAATCGGCCAAGGCGGTCTGGGTGCGGTGTATCGGGGCTATGACACGCGCATGAACCGCGAGGTGGCGATCAAGCGGATTTCCGTGACGAGTGATGATCCCGAGCTTCAGGAGGAGTCCACGCGCCAGCTCATCAAGGAGGCGGGTGCGCTCGCCTCACTGCAACATCCGCATATTGTCACAATCTATGACGTAGGCGCGGACGAGGACGGACCTTATGTGGTGATGGAATTAATCAGTGGAAAAACGCTCGATGAGCTCATCGAGCGCGCGCCGCTGACGTGGAACGATTTCCGGGAACTGGCACTGCAAACGCAGGAAGCGCTGATTGCCGCGCAGGAACTTGATTTGATTCACAGCGATATTAAGCCGTCGAATCTGATGCTCACCTGGCTACCGTCGGGAAAATTCCAGATGAAGATCGTGGACTTCGGGCTGGCGACATTGACGCAATCCCAATCGCTGGAAGAGCTGCAAGAGCTGGAGGCGGTGTTCGGCTCGATCTTTTTCATGGCCCCCGAGCAGTTCGAGCGGGTGCCCATCGACGTGCGGACGGACATGTATGCGATGGGCTGCGTTTACTATCAGGCGCTCACTGGCACTTACCCATTCAAAGGGGAAACCGGCAATGAGGTGATGGACTCCCATCTTCTTCATCAGGTCATTCCCATCCAGGAAGTCCGCTCGGACATCCCGCTGTGGGCCTGTGACTGGATCATGTGGCATATCAACCGGCAGGCCTCGGATCGGCCGGAATCCGCACGGGAAGCGCTGCAGGTTTTTCTCCAGAACGACAAGAATCCCAACCCCACGCTGAGCCTCGGGAAGGTCGCCCCCAAGCTTGGCGCACCGGGGCATCGGATGGTGACTCCAGCCGCAGGCACCCAGAATCCATCGCCCACCCGGCGGATGATTCCGCCCGGCCCTAAAGCCCATCCTCAAGCTCATGCCATCGCGCCGGTCGCGGTGGCGCAAAAAGTGGCCGAGCCGGAACCCATGCTAGACACCACCCGGCTCACCAGCGTCCCGCAACCGCTGCTGCCGCCGGAAGGTTCCAAACCCAGCGTCCATACCAATCCCCACGGAGCTGCGGATGGCATGTCATCCACGGCAACCGTCCAAATGCGCCCAGCCACGCCTTCGCGTCAGTTTGCTCAGCAACCGAAAAAGGCGGAATCTAACATCGGTAAGAAAATCGTAATCGCCCTCGCGGCCCTCGTCATTCTCGGGGTGGTGGGTGGCATACTTTACAAGCAAATCCAACAGAGCAAGGCCAGCAAGCGTTACGGCAATCTGCTAGTTTTGGCGCAGCAGGAAAGCACCACCGAGCTGCCGATTTCCATGGCGGAATTCGAACGCATGCTAGATGACGCCGCCAATGCGAATACCGACGAAAAGCAAAAGACGATGCTCAAGGCGCTGGCCCTAGCCAAGCCGAATGACGGCAGTAATTTCGACAAGGAACTGGCCGATTTCCCGAAGAACATGCAGATGTTGCCTGAAGTCCGCGAAGCCTTCCTCCGCGAGGTGATCCCCAAACGGATTAGCGCGGCCATGGTTCGCTCGCTGATGGAGTTCGCCCGTTCAACTCCCGACATCCCTTCAGCGATCGCCGCGTTCCAAGCGTTGAAGACGGTGGTGGGGGACGATGAATTCGAAGCTCTTCTATCCGTCGCGGTGTATAATCCGAATGCCAAGCTCCGCCAAGTTGCAGAGGACTGCGCCGTGGCCATCCTCAAGCGGAGCGCCAACCGCGGGAGATTGTTACCCCAAGTGGACGCCGCGCTAGCCAGCACCAAGGATCCCAAGATTCGTCAGTCGTTGCAAAGGATGAAGGTCGCGGGTGGCGGCAAATAAGCCGGCACTACGGGAAAAGGATCAGGGCGAATACACCACGACCGGTCCCACGCCGGCTCCTTGTACCCGCCGCAGTTTTTCCACGGCTTTCGCGAGAATTTCTGCTGCTGCGACTGCCTCTGCCAGCGTGTTGAGCGGGGAAAAACTGATCCTCAGGCTGCTCTTTGCGCGCTCCTCCGGGATGCCCATCGCGAGTTGCACATGGGATGGCCGTTGCTTACCGGTCATGCAGGCGGACCCGGCGGAACAGGCGACCCCGGCATCGTCTAGCAGAATCAGCAGGCCCGCCGCATCGCAGGCGGTGAATGAAAGGTGGCTGGTATTCGGCAAGCGGTGGGCGGTGTCGCCATTGATCGTAACACCGGCAATTTTCTCCAATACAATGGCCTCGAAAGTATCACGCAGCAATCCGACCGATTCCTTAGATATTCGCGAAATCCACACCGCCGCCGCGCCCATCCCAACGATAGCCGCCGTATTTTCCGTGCCGCTGCGTCGTCCTGACTCCTGGCCGCCGCCGAAAAGCAACGGCTGAAACCGCAGACCCTCACGCAGATAGAGCGCCCCCACGCCTTTGGGACCGTTAAATTTATGCGCCGAGAGTGAAAGGAGATCCACCCCCAGTTCCCGCACGTCCATGGCAATTTTTCCCACTGCTTGAATGGCGTCCGTGTGCACCGGCAGCCCCCGCGTGCGGGCCAGTTCTACCGCCTCCCGCAACGGCTGGATAATTCCGGTCTCGTTGTTAGCAGTCATCAGCGAAACGTAGGCCGCCCCCTCTAACACCTGGGTGAATTCCGCTAGATCGATCCGACCGCCGCTCGTCACCGGCACCTGCCGCGTCTCCCTCATCAGATTTTCCACGCAGCGCAGCACCGCACTATGCTCGATGGCGGAAACCACCGCCGCGCCCGGCCCGGTCAGCTTGTCCAGCGAGTGCAGTGCGGTGTTCACGCTCTCCGTGCCGCCGCCGTTGAAGATAATTTCCCCGGCATCCGCGCCGATCAGCTCCGCCACCTGGCCCCGCGCCTGATCGATAGCCTTGCGCGCCAATTTCGCCCCAGCGTAAGCCCCGGATGGATTCGCAAACCCGTCCCGCAGCCAAGGCAACATCGACTCCAGCACCTCTGGCGGCAGCGGCGTGGTGGCATTGGCGTCAAGATAGATCATGTCACCAGCTTCATTCCGTTCGGCACCAAGATCAACCCGGAAAAACCACCCGCTCAAAAGCGCCCAGCCGCACGGAAATCCGTAATCATGCCGCTCACCCAGCGCAGGAATTCATCGCTCGAAGTCGCCGCGTAGCGGAACCATTCCATCGCGAATGCCTGAGTGCTTTGCAGGGGCGAATCCGCTGCCACGCAGAACAAGGCGACCAAGACCAGTATGTTCGCCAGAAAGATCACCACCAGCGAGAGGAAGGTCCCGTTTTCCTTCAAATCCGGTTGGTCGCGCGGGATCATCCACACGGTCCAGACCATGTGAAAAATCCAAGTCACTCCCATGAAGCCGTAAAACACCCGGTCCCATTGCGGCGTATGACCGGCAAAATATCGCAGCGTGGCATACAGCAGTGCGCAGACCACCGCCCAAAACGGCACGAAATACGGCGACAGCGCGATCACCAGATTCGTCTTGTTCGTCGTGATGTAGCCACCCTCTGTGCTGACGTGGAAATCCATCACCTTACCCCGGAAAAGGATCACGAAAACCGCATGGGTCAGCTCATGGCCCAGCACGTAGAGATAGAGGAAAAACGTTTGCAGCAGACCCGACCAGAACCATCCGAGCATCACCAGTGCCCCCGTTGCAAAGTACCAAAACTCCGCAGTTTTCCAAAAATCCTGCTCCACCGTGGCCTGCGAGAAGCGCGCGAGAAACGTCCACGTCGTCACCCAACACAGCGGCAGTAAAAGCAGCGCCAGACTCCACCGCAACAGACGCCGCAGCCACTCGGCGGACTCCACCACGTCATGCGTCGCCGCCATTTCCTCCGCCGCCGCGACCGCCGCCCAGACGAACTTTTTCCCCCGATTGCCACCCCGGCGGTTGGCTTGCTCATGCGCACGCCGGTTCGCAGAACTCAGCACTTCGGCAAACGAAATCCGCGTCCGCCGTTGATTTTTCAAGCGGCGGCTGGCAGTGGATTTGGAGCGGGCCTTCTTCACCATACGGGGATGTGGACAGGGATATTATTTCGCAGATCTTAACAAATCAAGCGGGATCCTGAAACTCGTGAATTTCATGCTCCCATTGGGTCTGAAATTTGCTAGCGTGGTGTCGTTATGAGCATCTTTACCCAGCCGAGACCCATCACAGGCAAGGCGCTCACGAACGCCGTGGAGATCCGCAGGCTGCCGAAAGTCCTGCTCCACGAACACTTGGACGGCGGATTGCGGCCTGCCACCGTCATCGAACTCGCGGCGGAACTCGGCTACACCGGCCTGCCCACCACGGATGCGACGGACCTCGCGGCATGGTTCCACCGGGGCGCTCAACGGGGAAATTTGCCGGAATACTTGGAGGGATTTCTCCACACCACCTCGGTCATGCAAACCCCGGAGGCGCTGGAGCGCGTGGCCTTCGAGTTCCTCGAGGACATGTATCATGACGGCGTGGTCTATGCGGAAATCCGCTTCGCCCCGGTCTATCACACCACGCGCGGTCTCACGCAAGACGAGGTGGTCGCCGCCGTCATCAAGGGGCTGGAACGCGGCGAACACACCTACGGCGTCGAGTGGGGCCTCATCATCTGCGCGATGCGCCACATGCCAAACTCACTCGAAGCCGCAGAGTTAGCGATCCGCAACCGCGATCTCGGCGTGGTCGGGTTCGATCTCGCGGGCGGCGAGGATGGCTTTCCCCCGAAAAAACACGTCGCCGCCTTCCAAGCGATCGAGCGGGCGAATTTCTACATCACCATTCATGCCGGCGAGGCTTATGGCCCCGAGTCGATCTGGCAGGCGTTGCAATACTGCGGTGCCCATCGCTTAGGCCACGCCACCCGCCTGCGCGACGATCTTGAAATCCTTCCCGACGGCTCCCTGAAACTCGGCGGTCTGGCCCAATACATTCTCGACCGACGCGTGCCGTTAGAAATGTGCCTGTTGAGCAATCTTCACACCGGCGCTAGTCCGAGCCTGGAGGACCATCCCTTCGGTGTGTTTTTCCGCAATGGCTTCCGCGTCTGCCTCAACACCGACGACCGCCTGATGAGCAATACCTCGATGACCCAGGAAACAACTCTAGCGGCCGAGCTGTTTGATCTCAGCCTCGATGATCTGGAGAAGCTTGCCCTCAACGCCATGAAAAGCGCCTTCGCCCCCTACGCAAAGCGCATCAATCTGATTTTTAACTCGATCAAGCCCGGCTACACCGCCGCCAGAGCAATCACCCGCTGAGCTGTTAGCGAAACCGGCGGCTATTAATGTTCAAAAGCACCGAGGTCCGGAGCCTTGCCATGATAAGGAAATCCCACATCTACCCCACGGTCGATCAGAATGCTGCCGGCCACTGGATGCAGGAACGAAATTTCAGGCAAAGCACCATCCTTCTGCCGAGGCTTGATTAACTCGCTTTCATCCAGTCCCATGAAATCACGATCCGTTAGCGGGATGTCGGGATCGAAGGTATTGTTTGTCACCTCGCTATGGGCCACATCCAGATTCGTCACTTCCTTGCGGCCCTTGTAACCCATATTGTTTTTCATTTGATGACGGGTGCCGGGCACCTGCATATCGAAGTTGACACCATCCGGATTATTCACCCGTTCCAGCATGTTATAGTTAACACCGTTCCGATAGGCGGAATTATTGAACCAGTCACCGCCTTCCAAATGATGGTTCGCATAAAACCCGCTCGCTTTGTTTTTCACCGCCAGACAAAATCGAACGGTATGCCGCGGCATCGGTTCCGGCAGGCGGTTGATTGCGGTGCTGGCCCAGCCTCCGGCCTTGAAGCCATTGCCGTCGCCAAGGCTCTTGAAGCTGTCCGAGAACCCATTGTAAAAGGCCCAGCAATGATCGAAGGTCACCGCCTCGTGGGCGGAAATGCAGTCATAGCCGTCATCACTATTCAACCAAGCCCGGCAGCCTCTGAATACATTGCCAGTCCCGCCCTTCCGTGGATGGCAACCGAAGCCATCGGTGTTCCCTCCCCGCCCGTCTTCGGAGGTGAAATCGTGGTTGCGATAGGCATCGCAATTGAGCACCAGATTGTCAGACCCAGCTACCAGATAGAAACCAATCGCCTGCCCGTCGTGCATCGACAACATTTCATAAATGTTATGGCTCCCCTGGTTCTCGAAGCATTCCGACTGCGTGTGACCTTTTATAGATACCCGCACGCCGATGACTTCCAGTCCTTTAAGATACAGCCACGAGCCAGTAACAAGAAAGGCGTTGATCCGCATCCCCTCCGCCTTGACCCCGGAGAAATCAAACACCGGTTTCTCGCTCTGATAGGCGCAGTAAGTAATCGGCTTACCCGCACTGCCACTTTTATCCAGCACCGTGACACTGGCATAACTCCCCTTGCGGAGGGTGATCTGATCATCCGACATCAGGTACTTCCCACCGCGAATGAAAACCGTGTCTCCCGGCGTGACTACTTTTTGCGCCCGCTGCAAGGTGGCGAAGGGTTTTTCCATGCTGCCGTTGGCGTCATCGCGACCCGTGGGTGAGACAAAAAACTCCGCCGCACCGAGGTGTGATCCAGTCAGCGCAAGCATCAATCCACCAAGCGCGGTTCTGAGGGTGTTTTGCATTGGGTATTTTTGACTTTAATAATCGCCCTAGCGCTCGCCGGACGTGGCATCTCATACTTGAGTTCAAGCCAGCCTATTTCATAATGTTCCACAACCGTCACGACGAATCACTTTCAAAGAAGCCATGGAAGGGGTTGACTAAATTTCCCAAGCGGATATGAATTTTGAGTATGCAGATAATCGCGTCTGAAATTTCCAGCCCCCGAGAAATCGAAAGCCTCATATTTTCCACCGGTTCGTTGTCGTAACAGTGAATCCGCTACCTAGATCCCCATGAAAACCCGCACCACCATCCGAGGCCTCATTTTTTCCAATCGCAGGCTCATTGCCAGCGCGGTTGCCGCAGCTTCCCTAACAAGTAGCGTCGCTCGCGCTGCCGAAAAAATCGACCCCGCCGCCCATTTGCAGATCGCGGCCCTGATCGCTGAGAAAGAAGGACGCACACCGGCCCAGCGCAAGATGGACTCGCAATTGGTTTATTTCACCAAGCGGCACCAGAACAAGGTGGCGGTGCCAGCGGTGCCGAATTTGTTGATCGATGTGAAGGCGGACGCGGATGACCGCGTGCTGGTGGATGTAAAGGCGACGGTGACTGCGGGATTGCGGGATTTTATCCAATTGTCCGGCGGCAAGATCGTGAGCGAGGTGCCTGCGATGGGAGCGGTCCGCGCACGGATGCCGAGCGCGAAAATCGAGGGGCTGGCGGCACGAGCCGACGTGCGCTTTGTGGCACCCGCCGCGCAGGCGCAAACGAACTTGGGGACCGTGACTTCCGAGGGCGACCGGACGCATCGTGCGGTGACGGCGCGCGCAACGCTGGGGGCGGATGGCACAGGGATCAAAATCGGCGTGTTGTCTGATGGGGTGAACTCTTTGGCCGCATCCAAAGCGAACGGTAATCTCAACGCGAGCGCGACTTTTCTAGCAGGCCAGGCGGGCTCGGGCGATGAAGGGACGGCGATGATGGAACTCATTCAAGATCTGCTGCCGGGGGCGCAGTTGATTTTCGCGACGGCGTTTACCGGAGAAGCGAGCATGGCGAGCAACATCCAGGCGCTTCAGGCGGCGGGCTGCTCGGTGATCGTGGATGATGTGAGTTATTTCGATGAGTCGCCGTTTCAGGATCAGGTCATCTCCCAAGCGGTGACTACGGTTTCGAACGCGGGGGCGATGTATTTCTCGTCCGCCCGCAACTCCGGGAACAAAGATGCTGGCACATCGGGCACCTGGGAGGGAGATTTTCTGGATGGCGGGGCGGCGGGCGCACCAGTGACGACTGCTGGCAATCTACATAACTTCGGTAGTGCGACGTTTGATACGGTCACTGCAGCCAATGGTGATCGCGTGGATCTCTTCTGGGCGGATCCGCTGGGCGCGTCCACCAATGACTATGATCTTTTCGTCCTTAATTCGACCGGTACGAGCGTGCTCCACAGTTCCACGAACATTCAGAGTGGCACGCAGGACCCGTATGAAAGCATTGGCACGCTGAATGTGGGCGAGCGCATAGTGATCGTGAAGAAAGCGACAGCCTCAGTGAGATTTCTGCATTTGGATAGTGGCCGCGCCGTCCTCACGATCAACACTCAGGGCAACGTCCGGGGGCATAACTGCTCCGGCGCGGCCAATGCCTTTAGCGTGGCGGCCACCAGTGTGGCCAACTCGGCCAGCCCGAATTTCTTCGTCGGCGGCGCGGCCAATCCGGTGGAGACATTCAGCAGCGACGGCCCACGGCGGATGTTCTATCAGCCAAACGGCACACCCTTCGTTGCGGGAAATTTCACCGCCACTGGTGGCACCGTGCTTAACAAACCGGACATCACCGCAGCGGATGGTGCGTCCACTTCGGTCACAGGTTTCAGTCCCTTCTACGGCACCTCCGCCGCCGCTCCGCACGCTGGGGCGATTGCGGCGATGATCAAGTGCTACAAACCCTCGCTGACATCCGCGCAAATCCGCACGCTGATGACGAGCACGGCACTCGACATCGGGGCCGCAGGTTTGGATCGCGATTCCGGCAGCGGCATTGTGATGGCGCTGCAATCGCTACAGGGCACGGCAGCGCCCGATGTGTTGACCGTCGCGGAAACCGGGCTCGACGCCTCCGGTCCGTATGCGGGTCCGTTTGCTCCGACGTCCGGCACCTACACCCTGACGAATACCAGTGGCAGTCCGCTGAACTGGACCGCCGCCAGCACCCAGAGCTGGAACAGCATTTCCCCCACCAGCGGGACACTGGCCGCCGGTGCTCAAGTGGTGGTCACTTGCACGATCAATGCAAATGCCGCCGCCGTCCTCGCTGTCGGCAGCTACAGCGACACGGTGACGATCACAAACACCGGCACGGCTTTCGCCCGCAAACTGACCGTGAACCTGAACGTGCAAGGAACGGGGACATCGACCAACACGGTCTGGGACAGCTTTACCAATGCGACGGGATTAGCCTTCAATTCCGGCACACCGCACACCATCATGGGTCAGGCTTTCTCGCTTGGTTCCGCCAGCGGCACCACTAACATCGGCGTAACGGGCGGCACGGCCTATATGCTTTCCACCACAGCCACCACCTACATCAACATCCGGCTGACCGTCACTTTTTGGGGCACAGCCAGCAACGCGACCTCCGGAGCTACGGCGGCATTTTCCAACAATCTCGGCTCGGCCTCCTTTGACCTCGGCGCGTTAACAACCGCCGTCAATAATTATTACAACATCGCATTCACCCTGCCATCAACCGTCGTGATGCCAGCCCAAACCGGTGGAGTCACTTTCAAATACACAGCGGATACCGGCAGCGGTCTGGTGGCAAATGACAATCTAACTCCGCTGCTCCGCTACGGCACGAATGCGGTGGCCACGGGCACGCCGACTGCGGGAACGGCGGGAGTGTTCGGCTGGTATCAAGGTGCCAGCGGGCAAACGGACCTAACCCTCGCTGGCAGCAGCTTCAGCACGTTAGGACTGTCAAACCAAGCTGTCGTGTTTCAATTGCAGGCGAGTCCTTCCACCTCAGTGCCCGTCATCGGCATCAAGGGCAACGCCACGACCATCGCAAACGGCAGTGTCACCCCCAGTGTGACCAACGACACGGACTTCGGCACCGCCAATGTGGTCAGCGGCACCGTCGCCCACACTTTCACCATCAACAACACCGGAACGGCGGCGCTGAACCTCACTGGCTCGCCCAAAGTTTCCCTCAGCGGAACCAATGCCGCCGATTTCAGCGTCACCGCGCTGCCCGCGAGTCCGGTGGCGGCAAGTGGCTCCACGACGTTCCAAATCACCTTCGACCCCAGCGCCATCGGCACCCGCTCCGCCACGGTGAGCGTGATTAATAACGATTCAACGAAAAACCCTTACACCTTCGCCATACAAGGCACGGGTGGCAGCACGACCGTCAGCTCGTTGAACACCGTGAATGCCACGCCTTCCAACGCCGCCACGGTAAATTGGACGCTCACTTTCGGCGCGGCCACCACCGGCGTTACCGCTGGCAATTTCACCCTGACCGGCACCGCCACCACCGGCGCGACTGTCGGCACTCCGACCACTGCGAACAGCGGCTTGAACTGGAATGTCCCCGTGACCACCGGCGGCAGCAGCGGCAGCCTCACACTCAACCTTGCGAACGCCACAGGGCTTTCCCAAGCCATCTCCACCGCACTGCCATTCACCGGCCAGAGCTATACCCTGGACAAGACGACCCAGTCCCCCACCCTCTCCACGCCGCTGACCAACGCGATCACTAACACCCCGGTCACCTTGGCCTTTTCCCTCCCGGAAACCGCGCTGGCAGGATCGGTGAAATTCGCCTTCACCGGCAGCGCCAGCCGCACGCTCACTCTCGCTGCCAGTCAGCAAACGAGCGGTGCCCACAGCTTCACCTTCGCCCCGGCGAACCCCAGCGCGGCCGCGCAAATCGCCAGCATCACTGGTGGCGGCACCAGCATCCCTGATGGCACCTACACAATCACCCTCAGCTATCAAGACGCGTTATCCAACCCCACTGCCTCCGCCGCGAGTTCTAACATCCGCATCGACACCACCGCCCCTGTGGTGACAGCGCCCGCCAACGTCACCGCCGCGCCGACCAGTGCCAGCGGGGCGGTAGTGACCTACCCCGCCGCCACCGCGACGGATGCGGTGGGCGTCACCAGCCTGACGTATTCACAAAACAGCGGCACCAGTTTCCCCATCGGCACCACGTCGGTGACCGTCACCGCCACCGATGCCGCTAACAACTCCGGCACCGCCAATTTCACCGTAACCGTGACCGCGCTCACCGCCGCTCAAAGCTGGCGCAACCTCTACTTCAGCACGATCAACAACTCGGGCAACGCCGCCGATAACGCCGACCCTAACAATAACGGCATCGTCAACCTGGTCGAATACGCCCTCGGTGGAAATCCGGTCAACGCCACGACCGGACTCTCCATCCTTCCCACCGCTGCTACCGGCCCCGGCAACACCTTCAAACTGGCGCTGCACCGCTACCTCGACCGCAACGACATCACCCTAACAGTCCAAGCGGCTTCATCGCCCGCCGGGCCGTGGACGGATCTCGCCAGTAGCATCAATGGCGCAGCCTTCACCGCCCTCGTTGGCGGCACCACCATCACCGATAGCGGCAGCGGCAATGTCCGCACCATCACCGTTTCCGACATCTACCCGATGCACGACCCGCTCCACCCCCTCCGTTTCATGCGCCTGCAAGTGAAATAGCGGAACAAGCAGCGGCATGATCCAGAATTTCTGAGGTTGCCAGCCTCGGCAAGTGCCGTGTATTGTGGCAACGACACTTTCCCATGTGGACCTTCATCAACGAGCACTGGCGCGATGCCATCGAGATCCTGCTTCTCGCCACTTGTATTTACCAGATTTACCGGGCCTTCCGCGCCACCCGTGGGGCGCAGATTCTGGTGGGGCTGGGGACCATTCTGGTGTTCCTCACGCTGGTTTCCACCATCTTCAAATTCGAGGTCATCAGTTGGATTATCAAGGGCGCGGCCACGTTTCTCGCCTTCGCCTTGATCGTCATTTTCCAACCAGAACTCCGCAACGGCCTCGCCCGCATCGGTAGCAACCGGCTGTTTTCGTTTTCCAACAAGCGCCGCCTCGCCTTCCTTGAGCGTTTCGCGGATGCGGTGATCAATCTCTCGAAAAAGCGGATCGGCGCCTTGTTCGCGATCCAGCGCGGCATCAGTCTCAAGGAGCATCTCGACAGCGGCGTCGTACTCGACGCCCAGTTTTCGCCGGAACTGGCGATGACCGTATTCCACCCGAAAGCCCCGCTGCACGATGGCGGCATGATCATCGCCGACGACCGGGTGGCCGGTGCGGCCTGCGTGTTTCCCGTGACAGAACGGCTGATGCAGGATCGCTCGACCGGCCTGCGCCACCGCGCGGCAATCGGCCTGACCGAGCGGACCGATGCCATCGCCGTGGTTGTCAGCGAGGAAACCGGCGGCATTTCCATCTGCGAGAACGGCATCCTCCAACGCAACCTAACTGAAAAACAATTCCGCGAGAAAATCTCCGAAATTTTCTTCTCCGGCAAGCCATCCCATGAAACTGAAAGTGAAACTGACCCACAACTGGATCGCAAAGGTCCTCTCCCTCCTGCTGGCGATAGCGATCTGGTTTCTGATTAAAATCCACCTTGCCACCACGGAAGGCATGTTCGCCAACCCACCGCGCGCCCGCATCGTCCCAGAGCCATGGCAAGAATCCAGCGGCGGCAAGAAGCACTGAATCTAGCCTGACATGACTAAACACCCGTCCCGCTGTCATGATGTTTCGAGTAAGCGCGTGAGCGGGGACGGTGGCGGCGGCGGGCTGTTGACCTAGCGTTTAGCTGGCGGAAAGTGGGCTTGACGCAACTCCGCAAGAGGGCGGGACTGCGGGCCTGGACGCCACGCCTTCGGTGAACGATTTTGGGGGTCTCACGCGTATTTAGATTTTCAAAATTCCCAATGCCATCCCACTGCCATGATTCATCGATTCATTTGCTATTCTACTTTGGGCCTTCTCGCCGCCGGACTGATCGCGGGGTGCGACCGCCCAAATTCCGGGATCGCAAGCGCTGCTGTGGCCGCAAGCGCAGCGACCGCCGCAACCTCACCAACAGTCGCGAAGACGGAGTTGGTGAAATTTACCCTGCCGGAGAAAATTTCCTTCAACGAACACATCCTGCCGATCCTCTCGGAGAATTGCTACCACTGCCACGGCCCGGATTCCGGCACCCGCGAACCGAAGGACGAACCGCTGCGCTTGGACCGGGTAGCGGACGCATTTACGCCAAGGGAAAATGGCAAACCGGTCATCATCAAGGGTGATGCAAAGGCGTCCGAGCTGGTGAAGCTGATTCGTGAAACGGACCCCGAGGCCGTCATGCCGCCGCCGAAAAGCCACAAGACCCTGAAGCCGGAGGAAATCGCATTGCTCGAGCGCTGGGTGCAACAGGGAGCGGAGTACGAGGCGCATTGGTCATTCGTGCCGGTGAAGACTCCTGCGGTGTCATCCGCAGGCAAGGATTGGGCGGCGAATCCGATCGACAATTTCATCGCTGCTGGACTGGAAAAATCCGGGCTGAAGCCAAATCCGCCGGAGGATCCCCGCCGCTTCCACCGCCGTCTAGCGCTCGACCTAACGGGTCTGCAGCCACTGCCGGAGGAGACGGATCGTTTTGTCAAAGCCTGCGAAACCGACGGCCAGCAAAAGGCGGTGGATGCCGAGGCGGACCGGATGCTGGCGACCATCGGCAGTGCGGAGCATTTCACCCGGCACTGGTTAGACGCCGCCCGCTACGCCGATACCCATGGCATCCACATCGACAACTACCGCTCGATCTGGCCCTATCGCGATTGGGTGATCCGGGCCTTCGCCTCGAACATGCCGTGGGACCAATTCACCACCGAACAAATCGCCGGGGACATGTTGCCGAACCGCACGCTCGACCAGCAAGTGGCCACCGGCTTTAACCGCTGTCTCGCCACCACGGGCGAGGGCGGAGCCATTGGCGAGGAATACGACGCGATCTATGCCAAGGACCGCGTGGAAACGGTTTCCGCCGTCTGGCTCGGTCTAACTACCGGCTGTGCGACTTGTCATGACCATAAATTTGATCCAATTTCCACCAAGGATTTCTACTCTCTAACCGCCTTTTTCCGCAACACGCCGATGTCGTCGCTGGATGGCAACAACGCCGAGCACCCGCCGAATGTTTTCGTGCCGCAGCTCGAAGACCGCAGCCATTGGGACAGCCTGGCGGGACAGATTTCCGCAATGGAAAAACTCACCGCCGACCGCGCTAACGCGGCCCGTCCGGATTTCGATAAATGGCTTGTCGCTGCCACGATCGGCTCCACGCAGGACATCGATTCCACACTGGCGATCCATTTGCCGCTTAACGAAACCGAGGGGAACATCCACGGCACCGTGGATGGCAAGCCCCGTGAATGGCCGACCACCAACTCGCGGATCGACGCCCCATTGGGCAAGGCGCTCATGATCAGCGATGCGCCGCTGGACCTCGGCGACATCGGGAGTTTTTCCCGCAACGACCGGGTGACATTTGGCGGCTTCATCAGGATCGAAGGCAAACCCACCGGCGCCATCGTCGCCCGCATGAACCCGAAGGAGGCGCTCCGCGGCTGGGATCTCTCGCTGGAGGCCGGACGTCCTGCGACTCATATCATCGACTCTTGGGATAAGGCAGCTAACAAAACTGTCGCGACAGCAGTTCTTAAACCCCGCGAATGGCATCACGTCATGGTCACCTTCGACGGTAGCAAGTCAGGCCATCAGGCGGACGCCATTTACATCGACGGCAAAATTGAGCGCGGCGCTACCGACCCGAACTCCGTGGGCGGGACCATCGAGACCAAGGTTCCACTCCGACTTGGTTCCCGTGCCGACAATGATTTCAAACTCACAGGCAAAGTCGCACTCCAGGATTTTCGGTTTTACCGACGTCTGTTAGCACCGCAGGAAATTGAAAACCTGGCGAAAAACAGCCAACTCCAAGGCATCGTCGCGCTCCCGCCCGACAAACGCACCAAGGAACAAGTGGCGACGCTATTTCAATACTATCTCGCCAACATTGATACCCCGTCCCGCGAGTTGCGATCCAAGCTCGATGGCCTGAAATCCGAGCAAAGCAAGCTCCGTGCACGGGGTGGCGTCTCGCTCGTGATGGAGGAAAAAAAGGAAGCGCCCTTCGCCTATGTTCTCACCCGCGGCGTTTATTCCGCGAAGGGGGAAAAGGTCACTCCCGCCACC
Organism: Akkermansiaceae bacterium; assembly: GCA_025354565.1. Classification (GTDB taxonomy): domain Bacteria; phylum Verrucomicrobiota; class Verrucomicrobiia; order Verrucomicrobiales; family Akkermansiaceae; genus Luteolibacter. The sequence goes on along the minus strand of JANXMQ010000116.1, from coordinate 2,192 downwards.
CCGGCCATCCTGCCGCCGATGCCCGCCGACGCCCCGAAAAACCGCCTCGGCCTTGCACAGTGGTTGGTCGATCCCACCAACCCGCTGCCCGCCCGCGTGACGATGAACCGCACTTGGTATTACTTTTTCGGCACCGGCATCGTGGAAACCACTGCGGACTTCGGCGTCATGGGGGCCCGTCCCAGCAACCCGAAACTCCTCGATTGGCTGGCCGCGGAATTTGTCCGCTCGAAATGGGACTACCGCCACATGCTAAAACTGATGGCAACCTCGGCAACCTATCGCCAGTCCGGTCAAATTTCCCACGACAAGCTGGAGGCGGACCCAGCTAACCGTTTGTTAGCCCGTGGTCCGCGGGACCGACTCGACGCCGAGCAACTGCGCGATCTGGCGCTATCAAGCTCCGGCTTGCTCGTCGCAAAATCCGGTGGCCCCTCGGTGAAACCCTATCAGCCGGAAGGAATCTGGGATGCCGTGGCGATGCCGCAGTCGAATACGCGGAACTACCGCCAAGACACGGGCGAGGGACTCTATCGCCGTTCGCTTTACACGATCTGGAAACGCACCGCCGCACCGCCATCGATGGAAATTCTCAACGCCCCGAGTCGCGAATCCTTCTGCGTCCGGCGGGACCGCACGAACACGCCGCTCCAGGCTCTCGTGGTCCTGAACGATCCGCAATTCGTCGAAGCCGCACGGGTACTCGCCACCCATGCGCTCGCGGCCGCGCCGGATTTCGACCAACGACTCGACTGGATCACTGCACGCTTGATCGACCGCAAATTTGAGGCGAAGGAACGCGGCCTTGTTAGAAAAACCCTTGCTGCGGCAAGTAACAGTTTCAAGGCCCATCCAGACGATGCGAAAAGCCTCGTTTCCACTGGCGACACCCCGCCGCCTCCGGACGCGAACCTGCCCGACCTCGCCGCTTGGTCGGTGGTCGCCAGCCAGATCATGAATCTCGACGAAACTCTCACCCACTGACCGCGATGAATCCTTTGGAAACCTATAACAGCGCCCTGACCCGCCGTCAGTTTTTCCGCCAATCTGGAACCGGATTAGGCGTCGCGGCTCTCTCATCTTTGTTAGGCCGCCCAGCTTTCGCAAATGCACCGGACCTCACCACCCTGATGGCCGGCATCCCGCAAATCGCTCCGAAGGCGAAACGGGCGATCTACATTTCATGCATCGGCGCACCCTCCCAACTCGATCTGTTCGACTACAAGCCGGACCTATCAAAACGCTTCAAGGAGGATCTCAACCAGTGGCTCAAGGACCAAGGCCAGCGTCTGACAGGCATGACCTCGGGGCAGGCGACATTTCCACTGGCACCGAGTATTTTCAAATTCGCCCAACACGGAAAATCCGGCACCTACGTCAGCGAGTTGCTGCCATGGACCGCGAAAATGGTGGACGACATCTGCGTCATCAAGTCGATGCACACCGACGCCATCAACCACGAACCCGCCAACCAATTGATCTGCACCGGCTCGATGCAATCCGGTAAGGCCTCGATGGGTTCTTGGCTGTCCTATGGTCTCGGCACAATGAACCAGGATTTACCCTCTTTTGTTGTTTTGCACGCGACCCATTCCTCGCCCTTCTCTAACGTCCAGGCCATTTCCTCGCGACTCTGGGGCTCGGGCTATTTGCCGGGAAAATACGCCGGTGTCGCCCTTCGCTCGCTCGGCGATCCGGTCCTGTTTCTCAAGGATGCCCCTGGCATTTCCCGCGACCTGCGCCGCCAGATGTTAGACGGCTTGGGCGAGCTGAACCAAAGCTCCTACGAGGCGGTCGGTGATCCCGAAATCCAAACCCGGATCCAGCAGTATGAAATGGCCTTCCGGATGCAGGCCTCGGTGCCGGAACTCACGGATTTATCCAAAGAATCCGAGTCGGTCTATCAGCTTTACGGCGCGGACAGCAAAACCCGCGGCACCTTCGCAAATTCAGCACTGATGGCACGTCGATTGTTAGAACGCGGGGTGCGTTTCGTACAGATTTTCCATCGCGGCTGGGACCAGCATGGCTCATTACCGCGCGACCTCGCCTCGCAATGCAAGGACGTGGATCAAGGCGGCTACGGCCTGATCCAGGATTTGAAACAACGCGGGATGTTAGAGGATACACTGGTGATCTGGGGCGGTGAATTCGGTCGCACGATTTATTCGCAGGGTAAACTAACGGAAACA
>JANXMQ010000073.1 GCA_025354565.1 Akkermansiaceae bacterium | reverse complement strand
TTCAGCAAACCACGCGGCCAGCGCTTCCCGAAAACCCTCCAGGTATTTCAACGCGGCTTGTTTCATCTTCGGCTTCAACATCCGCCACAGAGTCTCCGCTGCATCCGTTCCCGCAAATCCAAATTCACCGGACTCGACTTTGCTCGCCAAGACCTTAACTTCGTCTGCGTGACCACAAAGAGCAGCGTCGGGACGTGGTTGACAATGCTGGGGTTCCTTGTCCTTGTAATCTACCCATTGAGTTACTTGGTGGTATCGCGGGGTGGGTTCTATGAACCTGCGGCGTATGGACTTCTTCGGGGTAGGGACGGAAAGACCATATTAGCCCCTAAAGACTGTTTCGGATACCGGTGGATTCCATTTGAACGCTTTTACCAGCGAGGTGGTCCCGCTGGGGTATCCTTGCAGGGATGGTTTTTTTATCCGCTTCTAATGCTAGATAGCGCCCTTTGGCACAAAAACGACAAGTGGGTGGATCGACCCGATCTGACCAAGAACTATTTTGACTACAAAGCACTGGAGTACCGTGCGAACAGCGAAACTGAAGTTAAGGAGTCATGGTGACAACCGGCGACGGTTTTCCTCCGGTTCACAAATCATGATTCGCGGCGGGATAAATCAGGATCGACTGGTCGGCATTGAGTAAGGAACACGGCACATTTACTCCGGTGATCCGGGTGATGCCGAAGTCTGGGCCGTAGCCGATGACGATGCGACGACGCGCCTGCTGTGCGAGACCGCCCGGCGACAGCTCGTGATGAGTCATTTTCCCCGGCTAATTTCCGGGATCTCGTCGCCCGGCGGATGGTCCGCGAGGATGACTACACGACGGCTAAGGAGTTTTTCACCCTCGCGAAAATCAAGATTCTGGAGGATTACACCGCCGCCCTCGCCAAGGGTGCTGACACGACAAAACCGAAGGCCGAACAGGCCCGCGCCCTATTCCACGCGGCATGGATCGCCCGCTATCAAGGGATGGAGCTGATGGGCACGGAGATCGGCCCGGACAATACTTATCAGGAAGGCGGGTTCAGTGCGGGGGATTTAGCCATGGCCCGCCTGACTGGCAAGGAACCCACCATTGAGGGAGTTGACGGGGATTCGAGCGAGCCAATTAAGTTTGGGCTGCCAGTGACCGCACAGGAAAAGGAGCGGTTGAAGGCGACTAAACTCGTCGTCGAGCGCCGTTTCCACTATCGGTTTGTGGCTGCCGGACTCGCCTGGAAAGCGGCGGCCCTGTTGCCAGATCAGGCGAAGGAAACGGCCGATGTTCTCAACGCGGCAGGCAAGTGGCTGGTAACGAAACACGAGAAACAGGCCGCCCGGTTCTTGATCCTAAAGAGGAAAATGGAAAACTCGCCAGAACGCGGCAAGTGACGTAATTTCAAAGTCATGGATGCTCCCATGGCTGTGATTTCCGCTCACCCGGCGGGTGAGACAAGAACTTCCCCTCAATACCCATCTGGAACCTGGC
>JANXMQ010000068.1 GCA_025354565.1 Akkermansiaceae bacterium | reverse complement strand
ATCAGCAAAGAGTTGCATCAGATCCGTGGCATCACGGAGCGATGGAGCGTGGACCAACGCTGGACGCTGCTATTGACGCGCCTGTTGCGTCGCTGGCTGGGCGGGAAATGGCTGCCCGGTCTGCCGGACGAGGCCGCGCTCTTGCTCAGCGGGTGAAAACCGATCCCTTTGCCATCATCCGGACCCGCCATCAAACGCCTTGCTCAAAGGTGCCCCACGAACACGCCCATTTTCCTTTTTAGGATTACTCGGTGATCGTTACCTTGAATTCGGGACTGGTGAATCCACCGATCCACTCGTCGTTCTTCCGATCAGCCGCTTCACCATTATCGTAACTGAGGCGCATCCGATAAATGCCAAGCTCTGAAAAATCCCCGAAGTCCCGCAAGTCGATGGTTCGTTGAAAAGTCCGGTCGCCACCGATGATGTGGGTTTGGACGGTGCGTGAGCTACGGAAAATCGCGACCCGTTTGTCTTCCGGAAGGGATTGATTGCTTCGTTCGAACATCCGGGGCTTCAGCCACTCCAGCTTTCCATTCGGTGGAATCATTGCCACGCTCCAGAGATCGCTTGAATTCTCAAGGTCGATGAACTTTACGTCCGGTTTTCTGCAAATGAATGAAACCGTCGCCTGAACCGCCATTGGACCTCCTTTCTTGAACTGGTAGGCCCGTTTGTCTGTAACCAGTTGAAAGGCGGGGATTTCAAGATGGCCGTTGAACGGATGAGTGAAGTAGTTTGAAAGCGTGGCTTGATCTGTGTAGAAAATCGAACCGCTGGTGTAATATGGTTTGCTCATGAAGGAATCATCTGTCTCACGAGACATGAACCATCCGTCTTCCCTGATTTCATTCCAGCGGTAGTTCTTGTCATTCGCTTGAAGGATATATCCGCGTGTATGATTGCCGGACACGCAAACCAGATCAGGATGATCCGGATCCTGAAAGAAACCATAAAGGCTTAGTCCTCGGCTCGTATCGCCAGAGATATCCTTCCAAGTATTCCCCTTATCGCCCGACATGATGATTCGGTCATAGTAATAAATAACTTTTTTCCCATCAGGATAGTGGTAAGCGAGCTTTTCACCGGGACTTGGATCCATTTCGCCAGTCAAGCCTATGATGGAATACAGAATCCCGTCGGAGTGCAGGAAAGGAAAGTTGAACTGATATTGCGAGTTAGCGACCTGCCAGTTTCGCCCCGCATCCAGTGACCGGTAGAGTCCACGAACGAGGTCTTTCTCCTTGTCCTTCGGAGTGTTTGGTGGGACTGCGGCGGAGTAATAGACTTCGGTCGAGCACTCAGGTTGCTTTGCGAAAAAGCCACCCAAGGGCATCGTGGATGGCGTGGGCAAACGTTCCCACTTCTGGGCGCTCTTTTTTGCGCGAAACAAGCCAATTTCCGTTGAAGCGAACACCTGATCCTTTTGGTCCAACAACGACAGGATGCGTGTGTCGCCTAGTGGTTTGGTTGCTTCTGTTGCCCCCGGAAGCTTGTTGTGCTTATCTGGGGTCGGGATTTTGGAGTTCCGGTCTTCTTCTGCGATTGCTGACTGGATCGAAAGCATGCAACCCACCCACAGAAGGACTTTGAAACATCCCGGACCGATGCTTCCCAACCGCCCATGCGGATGATGGGTGTCCGGGCGCGGGTTTCCCGGTTGAAGAACTGAAAGCGAGATGTTTGACATGACGATGCATACCCTTAGGGCCGGGAAGGGGGAGAGTGAAGTGAAATCCGAGTCTCCCATAGCGGCGATCACCGGTCGCCGCTGCTC